>CADANX010000003.1 GCA_902789425.1 uncultured Erysipelotrichaceae bacterium | reverse complement strand
ACCTTCGATAGTTGTTAAGTCACTACTTGGTCTTCCACTTATATTTATCTTAGTATCAAATTCACCAAGAGTAATTCTATAATTACTTTCAGTCATGTCGAAAGACTTATTCCAATCACCGACATCTGTTATTAATGTTGATAAATAATTATCTTTAGACAATGTGAATGGAGTAATTCTTACATAGCCATTACCAATATGTCCAGTTTCAAGTGTTCCTGTTGGTGATTTAAATTGTGAATTACCAGCTATTGTTTGTGCTTGACTTAAATAATAATCAGAAGTAAGAAGCCAATTTTCTTCATTTTCAGAATTTGTGTTTTCTATCCAATAATTATATGAATCCTCGGTATAAATCCATCCAGATCCACCGCCGCCTCCTTGCCAGCCATAATATTTTTTAGATGGAATACCTCCACCGTACCAGCCTCCGCCGGCTCCTATACAACCCCAAGCAGCTTCACCGTAAGTTAAATAATTCTCAGAATTACACGAGAATCCTTGACCAAAACTCCATCCAGATATTTGAGTACCAGGTTCACCCGATTTTGCTTGAGAATTTTCAAAAACAATTCCTTCAAGTCCACCACCGGCTCCTCCAGGCTCTCCACCTTTACCATAATCTTCACCGCCGCCTCCACCGCCGCCAGCAACGATAATTCTTGAATAAAGGGAATCACTATTAACTCTAATATCCGATGATCCTCCACCAGACATTACACAGTTCCCAGCACCATTACTTGATGAAGAGTACGCTGTACCGCCTCCATTGAAACCACCAGCAACTAATGTGTAAGTATTACAATTATATTTACCTGCACCTCCCGAATATATTTTTAATATATCGCCTTCTTTTAAATTTGCATAACCTACTGAATATCCACCAGCTCCAGCTATACCTATATCATTATTAGCATCTTGCCAATTACCACTTCCACTTGCACCCCAAACTTCAAGTTTATACTTACCACTAATTGGTACTATAAATTCTTGAGATGATCCGGTATATGGAAAATTATATAATTCTTCTAATTCTACTTTTCTATAATGTATAACATATTCAGTATCTACAACATGTGGTTCATGAACTACTACTATTATATTTCCTTCATCTTCAAGCATAAGTTTGTTGCCAGTTATTGTTATGATAGCCTCAGAATCATATGATTCAGCAACTATATCTACATAAAGTTCATTTGGCATTAGTTTTAATTCATATTCATATATAGAAGAATGGAAATCAGGTAGTATTCCTTTTTCATAACCTTTAATTATAAATTTGGATAATTTACTACTATGTTCATTTTCTGATATTGGTGTTCTTGATGCTGTAATAGTATAAGTATTTAGTTCACCATATTCACTAGTTACAATAATTCTAACAGTAAGAATTTCACCATAATTTACATAGTATTTTTGATTAAGTCCAGTAACTGAAGAATTTTCATCAGCAAGTTCTCCTGTTAGAGTAAAACTATTATCATAAGAGTCTAGTACTAAATCATAAGATTTAATAGCAGGATCAAAAGTTGGACTTAATGTTCCTGTATCTGTTTCCAAATTACTTAAATAATAATTTTTACTTAACGTATTGTATAATGGAGTTATTTTTGCATATCCATTTCCCTTTTGGCCTATATTACTATTGTATAATTCACCAGATGGTGAAGGCATTTTGGTAACACTACCTTTAGAAGAGGTCCACTCATAACCTAAGCCATCTATCATTTTTGTATTTTCAAAAATAAATTCAAATGGTGAAATACTACATTCATTATCATTTGTTCCGTTTGAACATCCACCTTTTGGTGAACTATCAGTCTTAGAATTTACGGCTATACATCCTGTATGTCCTGAGATGTATGATGAGCCGCCGCCGCCGCCACCATCGACATTAGTTCCTCCGCCGCCGTACCAACCAGAACCTCCGGCAGATCCTTCATCTTGGTATGCGCCATAACCGCCATAGCCAAATCCACCGTTTTGGCCTCCAATACGGTTAGCATAGTTGTTAGCAATACCACCTGATGTTTGTGTTCCACCTCCACCATAATATGGTGCGGCACTTTTAGATGCGATAGTTCTAATATTACCAGTAAGTCCACCTGCAGAACCACCGTCTGTATACCAGTTACTATCTTGTTTTGAAGCTCCTCCTCCGGCTCCGGCAACCATTATTCTACTTCTTAAAGAATCAGCATTGTTCCATTCACCTGAAATAAGTCTTATATCAGTTGCTCCTCCTCCAGTACATGTATATTGTCCACCGTCGCCTTCATAAGGATAATGAATATTACCGCCGCCATTCCAGCCACCATAATTATCAGCTCTTTCGTAATAATCATGTCCTGCTTCTCCAACATATATATAAAGTTCAGTATCTTTAATTAAAGTTATTTCTCCTTTTGTGTAACCTCCATATCCACCTTGTAAACTTGAATCTCCAAATACAGTTCCTCCTTGTGCTCCCCAAAGTTCCACTTTATATTTGCCGGTATATGGAGTTTTGAAAGTTACAAAATTTCCGGTGTAATTATAATTATATTCTTTCTCGACAATAGATTTTTCATAATTAATATTATATATTGTATCTTGTACACCTGAAGCCGTTACTTTAATACTAATTGATCCACTGTTTTGAAGATTTTCATTACCTGTAATTTTTACAGATGCTGTATTATCGAATTTTTCTACATCTATTAAAACATATGCATCACTTGAAGGTAACAAAATATTATAGTTTAAATTTATTGGTTGAAAATCATTTAGTAAAATATTTCCGTTATTTATAATAATATTTTTAAGTTTAGTACTATGATCAGTTTCAGTATAATTAGCTCTTGTTGCTGAAACATTATATATTTGTATATTACCTGATTCACTAATAACTGCAACATCCACATCAATAGTTTCACCTAATTCAACATTGTATTTTTCATTTAATCCAGTAGCATATGCATTTTCATCTGACAATGTAGCATTCAATATAAATCCATTTTCATATTTTGATAAATTTAAATTATAATTTGTTACTACAGGATTAAATGAACTACTAAATGTACCTTGTGATGATGTTAAAGAAGAAAGATAATTATCATTATTTAAAGGTTGTTCAAATGATATTCTTGCATAACCACTACCAATATGTCCTTTACCAATTTCATATAGGCCGCCTAATGGGTTAGGCATTTGTTCTTGAGTTTTTTTAATATTAGTCCATTTATATCCTTTACCATCAATCATATTTGTATTTTTAAATATTTTATTTGAATAATGATAAGAACATTCCACATTATTTGTATATTCTTTACAACCTGATTTTGGACTTATGCTTTCCTCTGAAGTAATTGCAATACTACCAGTATGTCCTGAAATATATGATGATCCTCCAGAACCACCATTACCAGTAGAGCTATTTCTTCCACCAGCTCCACCCCAGTAGCCGCCGCCTCCGCCGCCGCCCCAATAGTCACCATATCCTCCGATACCAAATTGACCATTTCGACTTGCAACATTGTTATTAGAGATAGCAGCTGATAATTGAGTTGCTACACCTGCAGGGCTATCACCATTACCTACATAACTAGTAAGTCCACCTGCTGAACCACCATAATATCCTGATGAATATGGATTATATCCACCACCTCCGGCAGCAACCATTATTCTACTTTTTAAACCTTTAGTACTATTCCAATTCAAATCATCTTCTATCGGTTCACTGCTAAAGAATCTGATATCTGTGGCTCCTCCACCAGCAGAGCAACTACCAGTGCAAGCCCCTCCACCATTATAAGTAGCAGTGATAGTATCATTAGATTCACCTACATATACATATAATGTTTCACCTTTTTTAAGATTTATATAACCTGATGTATAAGCTCCATAACCTACAAGAGAAGTATTAGTACTATCAGAAGCTCCCCAAAGTTCAATTTTGTATCTACCATTTATATTTGATGTAAATGTTTGATAATTATTTATAAATGAATAATTCTTGACATAACTAGATACATCGATTTTATTATAAGCAATCTTATATTCAGTACCTGAAACATTTATTTTTATTAAACCATTATTATTTTTTAAGTATTTATTATTTGAAATAAAGACTGTATCAGAAGAATTTGCTTTTTCATAATTAAATAATAAATCAATTTCTGTACTTGGAATTTCAATTGAATAATCATAAGTATTCGAAGAAAATGCAGGAACCAAATCATTTTCATAACCTATTACTTCTAGAGAAGTTAAATCACCTGCTTTTACTTTTTTATTTGGAATGCAAAAAACTGTTAATATCACTATTAACATAAGAACAAATTTATAAATTTTCTTTAAGAAAAATTTGTCCATTTTTAACACTCCTATTTTATATAATTATTATAGCATTTTTTGCGTTTCATAACAAGTGATTTAGTCTTATTTTGCAATACACATTTGTACAACTCTACCACATGTAATTATAAGAGTATTTTTATATCCCTCTCAAGGACTTTTTTAGGCCTTTTTTAGACACTTTTTATCTCTTTTTAACTAGGTTCTTATTTTATTTTTTTACTCTCCTTATTTTCTTTTATTTTTAGTCAAATAAAAAACTTCCATTTTGGAAGTCTTTATTATTTTATTTCAATTGTCTTTTTAGTATCTGGTATCTCTTTTTGAGGTACTGTTATTTTTAAAATACCATTATTAAATGTTGCTTTAATACTTTCTTCATCTATATCTCCTAGATAGAAGCTTCTTTGATATTTACCATGAAACATTCTTTCTCTTCTTATATATTTTTTAGAAGAATCTTTTTCTTCTTCTTTCTTTTCTGCAGTAATAGTTAAAGTTCCCTTATCTACTTCAATTTTAATATCATCTTTATCAAATCCTGGAACTGCTGTTTCTACATTATATTTTCCATCTTTCTCGTAAATATCACATTTCATTTTTTCATCAAATTTAAATTCATCTAACATATCATCAAAAAATATTCTACTTGGTAACATACTAACATCTCCTTTCACTATTTAGAAATTACCTCGCATATTAAATTACTTATTTCACTTGGATTATCTAACGGTAATCCTTCAATTAATCTTGCTTCTGAATATAGAATTTTTGTATACTTTTCAAATTCTTTTTTATCAGTTTTATATAAATCTTTCATTTTATTAGCTATAGGATGATTTTCATTTATTTCTAATACAGTTTGGGCATTTACTTTTTCATCAGTTGGCATCGCATTAATTACTTTTTCCATTTCAATTGAAATATTACCCTTTGTTGTTAAACAAACTGGATGATTTTTAAGTCTACTAGTAAATTTAACATCTGTAACATTTAATAATTCTTTCATTTCATTTAGTAATTCTTTGCATTCTTCATTTAATTTATTAGTTTTTTCTTTTTCTTGTTCATCATCTATATCTAATTCATCTGAACTAACATTTATAAATTTTTTATTTTCATATTCCATCAATGCATTTATAGCAAATTCATCTAAATAATCAGTAAAATATAAAATTTCGTATCCTTTATCTTTTACTTTTTCTACTTGTGGTAAATTGTCTATAGCATCAACAGAATTACCTGATGCATAATATATAAATTCTTGATCTTTTTTCATATTATTTATATATTCTTTTAAAGTTATAAGTTTTTTTGATACAGAAGAATAAAACAATAATAGGTCTTTTAATTTATCTTTATCCATACCATAATTATTATAAACACCAAACTTTAATTGAGAACCAAAAGCATTAAAAAATTTGATATAATTATCTCTATCTTTTTCAAGCATTTCTTCAAGTTCTTTTTTTATTTTAGTTTCTATATTTTTTGCTATTATTGATACACTTTTTGTACTTTGAAGAAGTTCTCTACTTATATTTAAAGAAATATCTTCAGAATCAACAACGCCTTTTACAAAGCTAAAATAATCTGGTAATAGTTCACTACATTTATCCATAATTAATACACCATTAGAATATAAACTAAGACCTTTTTCATAGTCTTTTGTATAATAATCAAAAGGCGCATGTGATGGTATAAATAATAACGATTTATATGATGTTAAACCTTCAACCGATGATTGAATCACCTTTAAAGGTTTTTCATAATCATAGTATTTATCAATATAAAAATTGTTAAGTTCGTCCTCTTTAACTTCATTTTTGTTCTTCTTCCATAAAGGAATCATACTATTTAGAACTTGCTGTTCTTTTTTATCATCAACTGAAACTTCCATTTTAATTGGATATCGGATATAATCTGAATAAATTTTTACTAAATTTCTAATTTTAAATTCAGTTAAATAATCACTATATTTTACTTCATCAGTATCATTTTTGATATGTAAAATAATATCTGTACCAATATTTTCTTTTTCTGTTTCACTTATTGTATAGCCATCAGCTCCTTCAGAAGTCCACATATAAGCCTTATCATCATTTGATTTACTAATAACTGTTATTTTATCACTAACCATAAAAGCAGAATAAAATCCAACACCAAATTGACCAATTATATCAATTGTTTCTTTATCTGAATTTGCTTCTTTAAAAGCAAGTGATCCACTTTTTGCTATTGTACCTAAATTATTCTCTAACTCTTCTTTATTCATTCCTATACCATTATCACTAATAGTAATAGTTCTATTTTCTTCATTTACTTTTATATTAATCTCAAGTTTATCTTTATCTACTTTTAATTTTTTATCAGTAAATGAATTAAAATATAATTTATCTAAAGCATCACTTGAATTAGATATTAATTCTCTTAAAAAAATATCTTTATTTGTATATATTGAATTAATCATTAAATCAAGTAATCTTTTAGATTCTGATTTAAATTGTTTCTTCACTGGCATTCCTCCTTATAATGGATATTATCCATTTACAACTCAGTTATACCACTTTTTTTAGCACTTGTCAATACAGAGTGCTAATTTTAATGTAAAGAAAAACTTAATTATTAATTTCATTAAGTTTTTTTCTTATATCAGATGCATTTACATTACTAACATTATAATAATTATATTCCTCCATTTTATTAAAAATATCAGCTTGACTTGTTAATGTATTATCTAAACCTTCTTTTAAGATTTTTCTATTTTCAACATTGGAACTTTCTAAAGTACCATGAACATAAACTTCAGTATTTGCTTTTAGTAAAAGTAAATAATTTTCCATCATTAATCTATCATTCATCACTTTTATCCTCCATATAATTTATTAATTTATTATGGTATTTTTCGTGTTTTTTTATTTCATTATTAAAAAAGGTTACAAGTTCTTCTTCAGTAACTTTATTTGAAATATCATCGCAAATCATAATTAAACTTTCTTCGTGTTTTATAGCATCTTCAATATATAACAATTCTTTTTCTGTCATAATTCCTCCTTCAATTATAATTTGTTCAAAAAATTAATTTATATAACAAAAAAAAGGCTTTTTTAGCCTTTTTTATTTAGTAATGATAAATTCTACACCAACCTTTTTATTTTTTACGTTAATCTTATATTTTAGTAAATCTATATTACCTTTTACTATAGATAATCCTAATCCATTTTCACCTTTCTTTCCTTTTTTATATGGCATAAATATTTCATTTATAATTGATTTATCTATATTATCACCATCGTTGTAAAAGATAATTTTATCATTTTTAACTGTAATTATTATTTGTTTTTTTGCATATCTTATTGCGTTATTTAATAAATTATTTACAACAGATTCCCATATTTCTTCATTACCTTTATAAATACATTTGTCAGAATCTTTTTTAACTATGTATTCTAACTTATTATTTATAACTTTATATTTTTCAATACAATTATTTATTAAAGGAATTATGTTTATACTAGTATCATTTTTATAGGAGTTTTGTAGATATGTTATTTTATTAAAATCTAATAGAGTTTTTACTTTCTTTTCAAGTTTATTCATTTGTTCTTCAGAAACATCTATTACAGAATCTGCGTCTTTTATTCCATCATGATACGCTTCAACATAAGATATAACTACAGTTATTGGTGTTTTAAAATCATGAGATATATTTTGATACATTTCTCTTCTATATTTTTCATTTGATAATATTAATTCTTTCATATCATCAACTGTTTCATCTAAGAGTTTTAATTCGTCATTAAATTCTAATCTATTTTTAGTAACATTAAAATTTTCATCAGTCATATTATTAATTTTCAATTTTAGTTTTCCAATTTTTATTAATAGTAAATCGCTCCATAAAAGTAGTAAGAGTAAGATAATAAGGAATGTAATTACTATTAATGGTAGTATAGTAGCATACATATTGTTTCTTAACGAATTAAAGTATGAATCACTAGTAATAGCAATTTTTTTATCAATACCTCTATTAGAAACAATATAGTAATAGACTTTATTTTTGTATTCGAATTTTCCTCTAGCATGATTAGAATCTGAATCAATATATTCTAACAATTTTTTATAATCATTTACTTTTAATACTTTTTTATAATTAATCGAAACAAACGTCTCGTCATCTTTATATTGAATATATACTATATCTTTAAAATAAGTATCCTGAAACTGATCTATATCAAATATTTCAAGAGGTTGCTCTAAATAACTATAAACTGTTTGTTCAAAAAAGGGTGTTAATGATTTTGGTAATACTATGATTAAGGAGATAAATAGTATTGAAAATGAAACAATTGTAATTATGAATAATTGTTTTGTTAAACTAAAACTTATTTTTCTCATAATAATCTATATCCATATCCATAAACTGTACTTAAATCTAAATTTTTCATTTTCTTTCTAAGTCTTCTTATTGAATCATCAACTACTCTATCACTTCCGAAATAATCTTCACCCCAAACCTTAGATAAAATAGTTTCTCTATCTAGGGATTTTCCTTTATTTTCTATGAAAAACAGTAACAAATCAAACTCTAGAGTTGTAAGTTTAATATCATTATCATTTTCCTGGATAGTTCTTTTTTCAACATCAATTTCATAGTTATTATACTTTATTTTTTTATACTCATTATTGTATACTCTCTTTAAAATATTTTTAACTCTTAGAACAAGCTCTTTTGGTGAATAAGGTTTAGCGATATAATCATCTCCGCCAAGTTCTAATCCCATAATTTTATCAATAGATTGATCTCTAGCAGAGCTAAAAATTATTGGTATTTCTTCATTTTTACTTCTAATTTGTTTAATAATATCATAACCAGTCACATCATCTTCAAGCATTATATCTAAGATCCAAAGATTAGCTTCATCATTATTCTCTATATAATCTAGTGCATCCTGGCCTTTGGTAAAACTTATAACTTCATAGTCTTCTTTTTCTAAATAGCTTTTTATTAAACTATTTAATGATTTTTCATCTTCGACTAAACAAATTTTAAACATACCATCACCTACACCATTATTATATCATATTTTTTCTTTATTTTACTTAATATCACCCCCTTTAATGTTTAAAACTACATCAGCATTTTGTGCTACTTTTTTAGAGTGAGTTACAACTATAACACCTTTTCCTTTCTTAACAAGATCTTTAAAAATGCTAATTATTTTTTCTTCTGTATCTTCATCTAAGTTCCCAGTTGGTTCATCCGCCATAATAAATGGTACATCACCAACCAAACTTCTTGCAATCGCAACTCTTTGTTGTTCTCCACCTGATAGTTTTAAAACTGTTCTAGATGCAGTGTCATTATCTATACCTAGTGAATTAAGTATTTTTAATGCCCTTTCTTTTTTGTTTTTATATTTTAATTTCATTATATCCATCATAATAATAACATTTTCTATTGCTGTCATATATGGAATTAAATTATAACTTTGAAAAATAATATTTACATATTTTAATCTATAATTATTTAATCCTATTTCTTTTACTGTTTTATCATTAAAAGTAATTTCTCCCTCTTGATATGTATCAAGTCCAGATATTAGTGAAAGCATTGTAGTTTTTCCACTACCACTTTCACCAAGTATCGCATAAAATTTTCCGGTTTCAAATTCAACATTAATATCTTTTAGCACTCTTTTTTTCTTAACACCATCTTGATAATAATGTGACACGTTAGTTACTTTTATTTTATCCATAAATTACTCCTTTCTTGATAATATATCTTTCGGATCACTATTAATTATTTTTACTGAAGGAACTATATTTGAAATAATAATTATTCCATATCCCACAATAAATAAGTATCCTATATCTTTTGTACTTACATTTACATCTACATTTTTTATTTCATTAACATTAGTCATAGCTTTAATACCATTTCCTCTATCCATACCTGGACCCATAACCATTTTTTCTTCAGTTTGTTGTTGTGAAGTAATAATAGTATCAGCAAGTTTTTGACTAATTAGTTTAGAAGAAAATATTGCACATACAAATGATATCGTTGCTAATAATGCAATTTCAGCAATAAACTGACTAACAATTTTTATTTTCTTTTCACCAAGTCCAAGTAAAACTCCAAGTTCATAATTTCTGTCTTTTAATGAATTTATTGTTATTAAACTAATTACTACTATTGCTGCAATTATTACAATAACAAGTATTACTGTTGATAACTTAGCAACATTTTGAATTGAAGAAGTCATTTGTTCATAAGTTCTTGTATCTATATCTAATGTAAGATTTCTATCTTCTAAGTCTGTAATTATATTTTTTGATTCAGAAATAAATTTATTTGAATTTTCAGGATCATCTAGATAAAAAACTGCACTTTTTAATATATAATTTCCATCATTATATTCATCTTCAGTCATAAAGCTTTCTGCTGTAGAAGCATTAATATATATCTTGTTATAACTTGTATTAAATCCTTTAGTTTCACTATTTTGATATATTCCTTTTATAGTTAATTTATGTGATTTATCAGAAGTATCTTTTACTGTTATAGTATCACCTACTTTTAAATCATTTGTTGTTGCCAGTTCATATGAAATAATAACAGCATCTTTATCATCTTCATCAAAAGCTTCTCCGCTTTCTAATGTAATAGTTTTATTTTGATATTCATCAAGTAATTTAAATGTATTAATCGCTTCCACTTCAAGAGAATTATTTCTATTCATAGGCATAGGGCCACCCATAAATGAATTTTCATTATTATCATCACTATCTGTAGAATATAATTCAAAATCTTCTTCAGATGCATTAACACTAAATGAATATTTTACATCAACTACATATTTACTCTTCTTTAACTTATTTACATCTGACATCTTTGGTGAATTGTTACTCATTTTATCATGCATGTTTTCCATCATCTCTTTTTTATCACTCATTGATGCATTATCTTCATTTTTAAAACTATCTCTAAGTTTACTCATATCCATTGATAAAGTAACTTCTGTAGCCAATGACTTTCTTGCTACCTCCATAGATTTTTTTGTTGCATTTTTTATTGAAATAGTCGATAAAACTAATGTTGATATTATTAATAAAAATAGAAATAATATCGTTGTTTTTGTTTTTCTTCTAATCACACTTAGATAAGCTCTTCTTAACATCTTATCCCTCCTCATACTTCAATGATAAAATAATAATATGTAATAAAAATATTTAAAATATGTGAAAATATGTGAAAAGAAGAAAGACTACTCTTTCTTCCTACATATTACTATATATCTCTTTTGATTATTATAAGTACAAGTTATTAATGTTAAAGACGAAAAATTCTTTTTAGAAAATATTGAATAATCATCAACATCAATATATTCTTTATTTATTACTTCATACACATAATCTCTATTGTTAATATGATAAATCACTTCATCAGACATATTTAATCTATATAATATATTAAATACTACTTTAGAATTATGACCTGCCAAAAATATATTATCACTAGTACTATTATTAAGATAATAAACATAATTATTATCAAGTACATCTTTTTCTATTCCAGATTTAACTATGTAATAATTATCATATATTCTTAAATAATTTGTACTATTATTATTTTCAATCTCTTTCTTTGTTCTAATATTATATTTAATACTTTTAATTTTATTTTGATTTATTATTAATAATATACTTAATACGCATAATATTTTAATTATTCTTTTTATAATATCTAAATATTCCACAACTAATAATTAAAAATAAGACTGATAAAACATTTATACTTGTACTTGTAATAGGCATATTAACTTTTTTATTAATAATTTTAATATTAGTTAAGCAAGAATCATCAGATACTTTAAAAGAAATCTTTTTATCATTTAATTTATAACCATTGGGTACCTCAGTTTGAATTAAATAATATTCTCCATAATCCAGCTTTATTTCTTTATCATTACCACTATATATTATATTATCATTTTTATCATGTATTTCATGTTTAGAATTAATTTCATTGTTATCTTCATCTGTACTAATAATAGTTATATCACATTTTATTTTTTCATTTATGCTTTCTATATCTTTATAAACAATTGGTGTATTCTCATTAAAATATTCTAATTTTGCATTATATACTTTATTATCTATTTTATAACCATTTAATGAACTTATTTCTTTAACATAATAATCACCTAGATCAAGTTCTTTTGATTCATCATACTCTTCTTTTGTTGTTACAATTGAATCAACTAAATTATCATTAATATCATATATATTAAAAACAGTACCCTCTAAATAATTACCTAATTCATCAGTTTTCTTTATTCTTACTTTTCCTTTTATTTTTTTATTATAAAAATCATAAGTAAAATCTTTATCATCAACTGTAACATTAAACCAAGGACATGAAGTATTAAGTGAATAACCAGAGGAAGTTGATAATTCTATAACTGAATATGTTCCTGCTGGTATAGTTGCTCTTGCTATTCCATTCGTAAAAGTTATAGGTCCTATTTCTGTATTATTATCAACGCCTTTAAGTTTTATCTTAATTCCGCTATCCACTATTAATTCTTTAGAATCATAATCAAGCTTTCTTATCTTTATACTAACATTAACTGGTTCAACATACACTACGGCCTTATTTAAATTAGGATTACCAAGAACTGCTATTTTTTGAGATTTATTATCACTTGTATAAAATACTTTCGTTTTATCTTGAAGTATACTTTTTTCAGAAAAATTAATTGTTATCTTTTTATTTTTTACATTTAGATAAAATCTATTTGAAGAATAACTAATATTTTGATCATTATCATAGTTCTTTAGTACATTATTAGTATCTGTAATCATCATAGTATCATATGCAGTTGTTTTATATGTTTGTCTATTAAATGATGGAATTACATTATGTTTAGATATTAAACTAAGTATTTCATTTTTTTCGCTAGAAACATCTATTACCTCACTTGAACTATTATCTTCTTTTGTCCATTTAATCATTTCATCTTTACTTAATAACCATATAAGTTCTTGAGTAGCCATATAATATTTAATATTATTGTGACCTGGATATTCATAACCATAATATGCATACAATTGCATTTTTTCTTTATCTTGATTAGTATAACCTGTAATACTCCAATCTTCTGTGGAACTATAATTTTCTTCATATATATTTACATCTGATTCAATACAATAACCTATTTTACCATCTAATCTCTTTATATTAAGTTGACCATAGGTATAAACTTTATTATCTCTATATCTAAATGCCCATGCATTATCAATAAACTCTCTTTCTAGTCTAGCAGCACTTACATTTTTGATATTAAATAATAAACAACATACTACAATTAATAACATTATTTTATTTTTCATTGTCTTCTCCTTTTTTACTTCATATATTTTATTTGCATAAAAAAGGAAAAAGTCCCCTAAAAAAAAGAAAAATTATTTATTTTTTAATTTTTCTTCTATTTCTTCTTTTAATTTATCATACTTTTCTTTATCTTTATTTATCTTCTTTAAATATCTTTCTTCTTCACTATATATGCATCCACAATATTTTTGCATATACATTTCTAACTTTCTTGCTTTTTCTTGTCCTTCCTTAAAATAAGGTCTAAAATCTTCATAATAAAACTCTATACCATATTCTTTACTAATTTTTTCAGCTATTTCTTTTAAAAGTTCATGCTTTTGATAAGGACTATATAATAAAGTTGTAGTAAATGCATCATATCCATTTTCCTTTGCATATTTAGCTGTTTCTTTAAGCCTAGATGAATAACAAAAAGCACATCTATTATCTATACTTTCAGAAACACACTTTGTAAACACATCTAAGCCATAATAATCGTTAAATATGACTGGTAAATCAATTAGTTCAGCATATTCCTTAAAACAATCTCTACGAGCCTTATATTCCATATATGGATGTATATTTATATTATACCAATAACCAGTAACATCAATATTCTTTTCTCTAAGTTTTTCTATACACATTATAGAGCAAGGAGCACAACAAGTATGTAATAATAATTTCATAAAATCACTTCCTAGATAAATATTATATCATAATAAAGTACTAAACTTAATTTATTTTTTTTAAAGACTTGTTGACAATAATAAAAATATAAGTATAATTAATAATGTACTTATTTGCAGGTGTAGTTTAATGGTAGAACATTAGCCTTCCAAGCTAAATACGGGAGTTCGATTCTCCTCACCTGCTCCATATGAATTCAAAGTACGTCAGAGATGATGTACTTTTTATTTTTCAAAGTGTTTTCTTTCAGTGAAAGGAGACACTTTTTATATTCAGAAAATTAGGAAATTTTTTTAATAACGATATTTTTAATTAAAATATTGTCATAAGAAAAGACTTATTAATAAATAAGTCCTTTTTTTACATTTCTAATAATAATAATAATAATAATTGTATTGACGAATGCATTATAAATAAGTAAATATCATCTTCATAAATATTCATTAACTAAATTAATATTATTAGATCATTATTTAACTACCAAAACCAAATAAACTATTACTATCATATCTTTTAAGTGATTTATAAAAGAATGATACAGATATTACACCCCAAAATATTGCTATAAGTCCAATCACTAATAGTTTCATTAGTGAAAAATCTTTTACTAATTCAACAGGAAGTGCACCTACTACTAAAGAAGGAACTAAAATTATAAAAACTAATCTAAGAATTCCAGTAAATGCACCACCGTGATATATAGAATTACTTACAAATATTCCATACAAACCATTAGAAACATTGTGTCCATCCATTAAATAAAATGATACAGTCATACTAAATAATGAGAAGGAATAAAAAACTATTGATACTATTATAATTAATAATAAACTTAATAAGTATTGGATAAATGTAAACTTATTACTTACAGTAAATACTATAAAACAAATAATTCCAAATAACAAATCACCAAATGCACTCGTTCTTACTTTTGATGTTGATATCTTAAGTAATATATTTTTTGGCGTTAGTAGAAAATTATCAAGTGTTGCATTTGTTATGTAGGTTGGAATATCAAAGATTCCTGCAAAAACAGATGAGATTATTCCATATGCAGTTGTTGAAAAACCGTATAATCCAAAAATATCTAGCGGTTTCCAACCATTAATTATACCTACAGTTTTACCAAAATAATACCAAATTATTAAGAAAGAAATATTGTTTATTGCCATCCCAAAAATAGTTATCATAAACGAAAGTTTTAATTCTTTTGCATTCGCAATATTTTTTTTAATATTCAGTACTGCTAATCTTAAACTTCCCATAACTAACCTCCATTTACCATTGCTTTTTCTTTAGATTTTTTATAAACAATATAAAGAATGACAACAAATACTTCTATCCATACTATTTGAATTATTAATCTTACTATAAATTCTTTATTCCAAAAATCAAACACTGTACTTGATGCAAAATTTATTGCACCAAATGGACTAATAAAAGCTAAATCTTTCATAAAATTTGGAAACATAGAAATAGGTAAATAACTACCTCCAAGTATCATAACAAACTTATCAACAATCCAATGAATTGGTCTTATATCTTGTACAAAAAAAGATAGTAATCCTATAGTGCCATAGATTAATAATCCAAGTATTTGACCTAATATAAATGTAAGTATAAATGTTGGTATAAAAATAACTAAATTTAATTTAGGTATTCCAATAAATAATCCCATTATAATTGATCCAATAAAACTAATTAATAAAAAAGAAAATAATCCTTGTCCTAAAGTTCTCATAAAACTAAGTGTTAAATAACTCGTCGGTTTATTCATGTACATTTCTACATTGCCACTTTGAACATCTTCCATAATAATATTATCTAATCTTCTAATATTTAAAATCATTATACAAAAATATATAAACATACTCCATATAGTAGTTTTAAAATCCACTCCATTAACTACTCCATTATTTAATTTAAAAATATATGCATATAACAAAAATACTACTATACATCTTGAAAACATATTAAATACATCAAGCAAAATATTAGTTATATCTTGTACTTGATTTTTCATAAATATTTTTATGACATTTATGGCAAATCTAATTTTCTTCATATATACTCCTTATTATATTTTCAAGAGATTCGTTATCAATGTTAATATCATCAATGTCATACATTTTTATTAATTCTTGTAATGCTTTTTGAGTATTAATTTTTTCTGTATTAACACTAACTATAATTTGACTTTTTGTTTTTTTAGTATAAGTCATTCCATTAGGTAATTTTGGAAATTTAATAAATTCAACATTTGGAGTTATTATTATATTTTTATTTTTTACATAATCCTTGATTAATTTTTTTGTTAAAGTATCGATTATAATCTTTCCATGATTAATTATTACACATCTTTCACAAATACTTTGAATATCTTCAGTATCGTGGCTAGTTAAAAAAATAGTTACTTTTTCTTCTTTATTAATTTTTAACAATAAGTCTCTTAAACTCTTTTTAGATACAACATCAAGACCGATAGTTGGCTCGTCCAAAAATATAATTCTTGGACTATGAATCAATGATGTCGCTATTTCTGCTCTCATTCTTTGACCTAAAGAAAGTTTTCTTACTGGTTGATTAATAAATTCATTTAATTCAAATAAATCCGATAACTCCTTTATTCTTTTTTTGATTGACTCTTTATCCATATCATACATGACGCCAAACATTTCCATACTTTCAGTTAATGGTAAATTGGGCAATAATTGACTTCTTTGTCCAAATACAGTGCCTATTTTAAAAGATAATTTATTTCTATCTTTAATAGGAGTCAAACCACATATTTTAATACTACCTTTTGTAGGATATAAAATACCTGTAAGCATTTTAATAGTTGTAGATTTCCCAGCACCATTAGGACCAATAAATGCAATTGTTTCTCCTTCTTTTACACTAAGTGATATATCATCAACTGCTTTTACTATTTTTTCTTTTCTATTAAATAAATTATATAGAAAGCCCCTTTTTTCATCTTTTACATTATATTTATATTCTTTTGATAGATTTTTAACTTCAATTATATTCATATATATCACTCCCTTTTTAAAACTTCTTGACTGCTTTTTTCATATTCATGATAGCCTACTATATAATTATATCATATTCATTATTATTTTTTTAATATAAAAAGCACAGTATTTATATATTACTGTGCTTCAATTAATTGAACTCTCCTCTTTTTTGTTTCATTAAAATAGGACCCTTTTTCTTTGCCCATTTAAATGGACTACCTACACCATAATTATTTTTATCATAACCATCTGTATCTTTAAATCCATATAAATAAGCCATATCATTACTATATTTAATCATGCCAATAGATTTTAAATAATTAAATAAATCATCTTTTATTTCATATTTAATTATTAAATCTTTTTTACTTAATGCATTAGGATTATCTAATTCATTATAAATATAGTAAAGTTCCTCACCAAACAAAACAAATCTTGGTTTAAGAATAATTCTAGAAATTGAATTAATACCAAGTGTTGGACAATCCATTGTATCATCATTGTACACAATAAATTCAAAAATACTTCCTTTAAATGATTTTGCATAAAATCTTCCAATTTCTAATTTTTCCATATTTTCACTCCCTTTCTTTTTCGCAAATTACCATTCAAAAATAGAAAAAAAGCACGGTAATTCACTGATTAGTGACTCCGTACTTTTATAAGTTCGTGTAGGTTTTTACCCGAGACAGCTCACAATAATATTGTTTATATCTCCTCACTTGGTAATATATTATATTTATATTTTTTTGTTTGTCAACTTATTTTTTGTCATATTTACTTTATAATATTATTTAGATATAATATTTAAGTAAAGTGAGTTGTAGTATAATGGATGAATATAGAAATATAAAAATACACGGATTATATAAAAAAAACGAGAATAAATACGAGTTTTTTACATCAGAAGATGAATTAAATGATTATATATTATTAAATGTTCTTAATGAAGAAATATATGAAACTATTGCTATCAAATACATGGGATGTTGTTATAATATGTGTGATACGTTTGTAATATTTTCTGATAGTTTTAATCCAAACTTTTACACAGCATTAACTAATAATCAGTATGCTACATATGACTATGATAATAGTACAGGTAAAGTAGATAGTTGGATTGCAAAAAAAGATGAAGATAGTAGAGTAAAAAAGATTTATGAAACATTTAGTAAAGCTGGTATTATTTTTAAAAATGATATATACAAATTAAATAAAAAAGGGTATGAAAAAAGACTTATTAATAAATAAGTCCTTTTTTTACATTTCTAATAATAATTTTTTTATTGATTCATGAGCAGTTGATAATCTTATTTTTTCATTATCATCAGTTATTTTTTTCTTTGCTCCAATAGCATTACTTAAATTACGTAATATATCATTTCTAGGTCCTTTATTATAAATGATACTATTAACCAAATTAATCTTATTTTCAACATTTCTTTCTATTTTAGTATCATCAAATTCACATATTTTACCATATGGTTTTAATCTATCAATTGATTTTTCTATATTAGTATTTGTCGGTACTTCTCTATCATTCCATCGAATAAATAAATTATACTTTTCAATTGTTACACCAAGATAAGATAAGATATTCATCATTGATTGTAATTTAAAGTTAATTTGTTCATCATTAAAATCTATTGGTTCATCATAAAAATTCTTATATAAATTAATTAATTTTCTTTCTTCTTCACTTACCGGAATCATTCCATATTTTTGAAGATTACTAACTTCATCAAGCATAGCTATGATATGTTTTTGAACAAAATTTTTCTTAGCATAAATATCTTCTATATTATAAGAAATATCTAGTCCATAGTTTAAATAGTATTTTCCTTTTAGAATTAAATCATTCTCAGAAATACTTTTTTCATACATAGTTAATCTTTGTTTTTCAAACTTTATGTATTCTTTTTCACCTTTAGTTTCGTAATTAATTATTATTTGTTCTTCACCACAGTTTTCAAGTAATAATCTAATATTTAAAACTAATTCATACATATTACTAAAATCTGAATTATTTATATAATCAATTATTTTATCCTTATTTTTGTCATCAACGCATTCTATTATTATCTTTGAGTTAAAATCTGATGTCTTTTTTTCTATTTTTATTGTTTTATTTTTTTGTTCCATTGTTTACCTCCCCTACAATTATATTATATAGGCACATATATTCAATTTCAATATATTTCGAAAAAAAAATACAATTATTTAATTGTATTTTATAATTCATTTTCTAATTCTGATTTACTTCTTAATCCAACAATAGTATTTACTAATTTTCCATCATTAAAAACTAATAATGTAGGAATAGACATTACATTATATTTCATTACTACATCCGATGATTTATCCACATCTAATTTATAAAATGAATAATCCTTTTTTTCATTACTTAATTCATCTATAACTGGTGAAAGCATTTTACAAGGTCCGCACCAATTAGCAAAGCAATCAACAAGAACTTTACCTGTTTTTATTACTTCTTCAAACTCTTTATCATTTATTTCTTTTACCATTTTAATCCTCCATATTCTTAATAGCCATTGTAGCCGCAAGCGCACCATCACTTGTAGCTGTTGTTAATTGTCTTAATTCTTTATCTCTTGTATCACCGGCAACATAAATGTTTTTAACGCTAGTAAATACAGTGTCGTGAGATTTAATATATCCAAAACTATTTAATTCAAGTAGATCTTTAAATATTTCATTATTAGCTTCAAGACCTATTGCAACAAATAATCCTGATACTTTTATATTTTTTATTTCTCCATTAAGATTAATATCAACACTTTCTAGCACATTATTTTTATTAATTTTTTCCACAGTACTATTATATAAAATTTCTATATTATTTATACTTTTTATTTTTTCAATATAAGTATTTTCACCAGTAAAATTATTTCTTCTATGAACAAGATATACTTTGTTTGCTATGTTTGAAAGATATATAGCTTCTTCTAAAGCAGAGTTTCCACCACCAACAACCATTACATCTTTTCCTTTATAAAAATTGCCATCACAGACAGCACAGTATGATACACCTTTGCCTATTAATTCTTCTTCATTTTCTAGTTTTAACTTCTTTCTAGATAATCCTGTAGCTATAATAATTGCTTTAGATGTATATTCATTTTTATCTGTAATTACCAGTAATTCTTTTGTAACTCTTTTCACTGTTTCATACTTGACTTCTACGCCTACATCTAAAACTTGTTTATATAATGTCGTGGAAAAGTCATATCCAGTTACATTATATAATCCAGGATAGTTTTCAAGTATACCAGAATTTATTATTTGTCCACCATAATTCTTAGCTTCTAGAACAAGTACCTTCTTTCCTGCTCTTCCTGCATATAAAGCAGCAGTAAGTCCAGCAGGTCCTGCTCCAATTATAATTATATCAAACATAGTATCCTCCTTATAAAAATTATAACATCATATTTTAATAATATCAAAACTATTTTTGTTTATATTTGTTTACTTTACTTAATACTTTACCAACAGCTTCTTTATGGCATGAAAGTAATCCCTCTTCTTCATAATTTTCAGAAATAAAAATAGGTTTTACTAAATAATCTCTTACTTTATCCAAATCGGATATGTGTATTCTATCATCATCATCTATTATACAAAAGTGATCTATTTCTGGATGTTTCTTAAGATACATAATTATCTCATCTTCTTTCCATATTGGCGTATTAAATACACGTTTTTTCCCTATACATGGCGTAATACCAATACAATCAATATTATGTTTTTTAAGTAAATCTAATATATTGTTAACCCATTCAAATGATGAAACCATAGAATCTTCGTCAATAGTATTTTTTACAGCTGCTTCAAGTACTACTTTGCAATCATATTCTTTACAAATTTCAGATAATAATATTATTCTTTTTTCAATTTTTTCAGATGTATTATCATGAAATGAAATTAAAACTCCATCAAAATCTAAAAATATTACATTCATAGTTCCTCCATAAATTGTATTATATTATAACATAAAAAAAGACCAAACAATTGGTCTCTTTTTAAATAAATATTATCTTTTACTAAATTGTGGTGCTTTACGTGCTTTTTTAAGACCTGGTTTCTTTCTTTCTTTAACTCTTGGGTCTCTTGTAATAAATCCTTTAGCTTTTAAGATTCTTCTAAATGAAGATTCACTTGCTGGATCTGTATTAATATCATATTCTAATAATGCTTTTGTAATACCTAATCTTACTGCACCTGCTTGTCCAGAGAATCCTCCACCTTTAACAGTTGCATTAATATCAAATTTATCAACCATATTAGTTGCTACTAATGGTTGCATTAAATCCATAACTAGAGTTTTAAATGGAAAAAATTCATTTACATCTACGCCATTAACTTTAATGCTACCTTTTCCAGATACCATAGTTACTTTAGCTATTGACGTTTTTCTACGTCCAGTTCCATAATATTCTTTTGCCATTTTTTATCCTCCTACTTTAATTCCTTTGGTTGTTGAGCTTGTTGTTTATGTTCACTACCTTCGTAAACAAATAATTTTTTACCCATTTGTCTACCTAATCTGTTGTGAGGAAGCATTCCTTTAACAGCTCTTTCTACCATTTCTACAGGATATTTTTCAAGCATTACTTTTGCAGTTCTTTCTCTTAAACCACCAACATAACCACTATGATTATAATACATTTTTTGTTCTAACTTATTACCAGTTAGTTTAACTTTTGAAGCATTGATTATTATTACATAATCTCCACAATCTACATTAGGAGTGTAAATAGGTTTATTTTTACCACGTAATACACTAGCAACTTTTGAAGCAAGTCTACCTAATGTTTGATCAGTAGCATCAATAACATACCAATCTCTTTTAATTTCGGCTTTTTTTGCCATAAATGTTTTCATTTTCTTTCCCTTTCATAATAAATTATCTTCCCATCGATAATTTTTGTGGGTTTATAAATAAATGTACCAGTTAAAATAATACTAAATTTTTTATCAAAAGTCAATAGTTTTTCTTTATTTTACAGGCAAATAAAAGAAAGTTCTATTCATTTGAACTTTCTATTAATTCCATTTCAACAGTTTCTTTTTTACTTCCTCTAAAATATGTAACTTTAATCTTATCTCCAATTTTATGTTGATATAAGAAATATCTTAGTTTAGAAGCACTTGTTATTTCATCATCATCAAACTTAACTATTACATCACCTACTTTAAGTCCTGCCTTTGCTGCGCTGCCATCTTTTGATATATTTGCAATAACAACACCTGATGTAATACTTTCATCAATTTCAATTCCATATCTAAATAAACTAAATCTATCACTTACGTTTATTAAAGATACACCAATCATTGGTCTTTGAATTGCTTTACCTTTTTCTAAACTTTCTGCATATTTTTTTACATCATTTATTGGAATAGCAAATCCCATTCCTTCTATTTCTTCTTGAGCAAGCTTCATAGATGTAATACCAATAACTTCACCAGCCATATTAACAAGTGGACCACCACTATTTCCTGGATTAATTGCAGCATCAGTTTGAATTACTTTTGTAATAACACCATTATTTTCGATAGTTCTATCTTTACCTGAAACAATACCTCTTGTAACAGATCCACTATAATCACTTCCCATCGGACTTCCAACAGTTAAAACTGTACTTCCTATTTTAGCAGTATCACTATCACCTAATGTAACAGTTTTAATTACTTTATCTTTATCTATTTCTAAAACAGCTAAATCAGAATATTCGTCACTACCTAAAAGCTTAACACTAACAACTTTATTATTTGATAAAATAACATCTATATTAGATGCACCATCTATAACATGGTGATTAGTTAAAATATAACCTTTATCTCCTTCTACTTTATAAACAAATCCAGTTCCTGATCCAATTGATTGACCAGAATTATATGATTCAACTGTTACAACTGCATCATAAACACTATTAATTGCATCCTCTATTGATTCTTCTGTTAATTTTGTTTGATTAATCGTTTTAAGTTCTGTTATTACTTTAGAACTAATTGGAAAATACTTAACATATAATATTACAGCAGATACTGATGAAACCATTACAAATACATATGCCAAAAAATATTTTAATGCTTTATTTTTATCTTTTACTAATGTTTTCTTTTCCATGTTATCACTCTCCTAAATATTTGTTATATCATTATAATTAATTGGAAAACCTAATATTTCATATATTTTCTGATGTGGTATTGATTTTAAATTAAAATATAATTTTTTTATTTCCTCATTTATTTCAAACATCATATCATTAAATCTATTTTTTGTAAGCATTATTTTTAAAATTATTATTAATGCAAATATATCATTCTTACCATATTTATATAATCCATCTACTTTATTTATTTTTAATTTATTGTGATAAATTGTATCAGGTATTTCTTTTTGAGTTCTATGTTCGTAAACAATATCCTCATGAGCACATAGATTTCTATAATTTGATAAAATTGATAAATATATTTCCATTTCATCTATTGTAACACCATAAACATCACATATTTCTTTTTTATCATCATTTTTTAATATTCCATATAATTCATTTATAATACCAAAAGATAAAACTTTAACTAAAATCCACATTGGAATATAGCCATAATTATTAATATAATGAAGTGTTGCTGTATGTTTTGAACCATTAACTCTAATTTGTCTTTTCATTTTATCAATTACATCATTTACTCTTCTTTGCTCTTTAATATCTGGAGTAAAATTAGATACTTTTAAGTAATCTTTTTCCCTATAACCATATTTTTTAGACATAGTATAACTTATTATACTTTTTATGTTATTCTCAACAATTAATAAGTTTTTAAATAAAGTATTTCTTAAATCTCTATCAAATAAGAATAAAGAATATAATTCTTCAAAAGTTGTTCCTTTACTAAACTTTTTATTCTTAGTATAAAAAGGTGTTCTATAACCATTAATAAAGAAATAGTTTTCTCTTAGAAGTACATCTTTTGCAATACTTTCATTATTAATTACCAAACCTTTATTTCGAAGTATTTTAATTTGGTCATCAATAGTTACAAATTCCTTTTTATTCATTTCCATAGTATCACCAATATAATTATACCACAAAAAAAATAATATAGTTAACTATATTATTTTAATTATTTTTTTCTTTTAACTTAATCGCAAGTTCTTTTATTTTTCTAAGTCTATGATTTAAACAAGATTTTGTCATCTTATTTCCTGTTTCAATACTTATAATATTACTAAGTTCAAGTAATGATGATTCTGGATATTTTTCTCTATATTCAGCAACTACTTTTAATTTATCATCAAGTAAATCATATGCATCAATTGCTTTAATATAATTAATGTCTTTAATTTGTGAAACTGCTGTATTAATAGTTTTTTCAACATTTGCTTGTTCACAGTTATTAATTCTATTATCTCTATTTAATTTTTCTCTTAATGCTCTTATATCTTCATAATATAGAACTCCATCATATGCAGATATTAATTTAAGGAAATCACTGATTTTTTCACTTTCTTTTATATAAACCATATATCCTTTTTTTCTTCTATAAGTTCTGGCATTTAATTTAAAATAGTTAAGTACAGCACAAATAAATTTAGCATAAACATCAGTATCAGTTATAATCTCCAAATGGTATCTAGAAGTTTTAGGATCATTAACACTACCACTAATTAAGAAGCAACCTCTTAAGAAAGCTTTTTTAAGTTCATCATCAGCCACTATTTCTTCAGATGGTACTGGCAACATTTGAATACTATCACCTTTAATAAAACCAAGATCTTTTATTATTTTAATAACATCTCTTTTTATTTCAACAATATAAATCTCATTCTTTTTAAAGTTATAGTTTTTTCTTACAGTAACATTACATGTAACATCATATATTTCTTTTACTATATTAAATATTCTATTAGCTACATTTTTATTTTCTGTTTGTACTCTAATTGAATACATTTTAATATCAGAATTGGTTCTAATCATTCCTGATAATTCAGATATTTTTTCTACTTTACTTGATTCAATTTTAGATATTTCTTCTTTAATTTTATATGAATAAGTCATTTCTTTCACCTCTACTTCTTATATAATTCTTTACTTTTATTAGATATTATAATAATTATAAGTCCAGTTATAAATCCTATTACTGATACAAATTGTGCCATTTTTATATTAAATAACATTAAACTATCTACTCTAAGAGTTTCTATAAAAAATCTTCCAAAACTATAAAACATTAAATAAAATCCTGTTAGAGTACCTAGTTTTAAATTTTTATATTTTCTTAAAAATATCATTATTATAAAACCTATTATACACCAAATACTTTCAAAATAAAATGTAGGATAATAATAAATTCCATCAATTTTCATACCATTAATAATAAATTTTGGAATATGTAATTTATATAATTTACTAACAGTCACTGCTTTACCATAAGCTTCTTGATTAAAAAAGTTTCCCCATCTCCCTATTGCTTGAGCAATTATAACACCAGGTGCAAATATATCAAGAATTCTAATAAAATTTAAATTATGTTTCTTAGTATAATAATAAATAAATATGATTGCTGAAATAATACCACCATGTATTGCAAGACCACCATTTCTTATATTTATTATTTCAAGTAAATTATTTGCATAATATGAAATATTAAATATTACATAATAAACTCTTGCTCCAAGTATTCCAATAATAATTGTATAAAATAATAAATTACTAACTATATTAAAATCAATATTGTGCTTTTTTGTTTCAAACTTAATTAAAAAATAAGCAATTATAATACCAGTTAATATAAATAAGGAATAATAATAAATATCTACATTAAAAATACTAAATGCAACTCTATTCATATTTTTCTCCTTTAGCAATAATTGGTTTAATAATAACATATTCAACAAATAGATTCATTACTGAGATCATTAATGCTACTAAACATCCCCAAAATATACCATATACATCAAAATTCTTATATAGAACTATATCTACTATTTTTAAAATAAATAAATTTATAAATGGATAAAATAAACCTAGTGTTAATGCAGTGATTGGAATTGTCAATTTAACTATAAATGGTTTTATAGTTTTATTTAATATGTTAATTAATACAGCTGCTAAAAAATCAAAAAATATATTTCTTGAATATAACGATTCAAATAATATATCATTTATACATATAACAAGTGTATAACATAATATATATAATAACCAATCAAGTACTTTATTTAACTCATATTTATCAAGTTTTTTATAAATTAATTTCATTTTATCATCCCTATATTAATATTATACACTATAATATTTTTTAGTACAATGTTTTCGTGTGTATCTTTTAAAAAAATTAAAAGATGTTATAAAACATCTTTTAAATATTTACCTGTATAACTTTTTTCATTTTTTATAATTTCTTCAGGTGTACCTTCAAAAATAATATTACCACCTTCATCTCCACCTTCTGGTCCTATATCAATAATATGATCAGCTTGAGCTATTACATCTAAATTATGTTCAATTACGATAACTGTATCACCATTATCAACTATTCTATTTAATATAGCAAGCAATTTTTTAATATCATGTTGATGAAGACCAGTAGTTGGTTCATCTAAAATAAATATACTTTTACCTGTTGGTCTTTTTTGAAGTTCTTTTGCAAGTTTTACTCTTGATGCTTCTCCACCAGAAAGTGTTGTTGCACTTTGACCTAATTTCATATAGCCAAGTCCTACTTCTTTTAATGTCTTTATTTTATTAAATACTTTAGGAATATTTTCAAAAAATACATATGCTTCATCAATTGTCATATTTAAAACATCATTTATATTTTTACCTTTATATTTAATTTGAAGAGTCTCACTATTATATCTTGTACCATGACAAACTTCACATGGAACATATACATCAGGTAAGAAATGCATTTCTATTTTTTTAACACCATCACCATAACAAGCTTCACATCTTCCACCTTTAACATTAAATGAAAATCTTCCTTTTGCATATCCTCTTATTTTTGCTTCTTTTGTCATTGCAAAAACATCTCTAATATCATCAAATACTCCTGTATAAGTAGCAGGATTACTTCTTGGAGTTTTGCCAATTGGTTCTTGTGATATATTAATTACTTTATCAATAAGTTCAAGACCTTTTATTGATTTATATTTACCTGGTTTTTCTTTTGTTTTATACAAATTATTTCTTAGTATTTTATATAAAGTTTGATTTATCAAACTACTTTTACCACTTCCACTAACACCTGTTACGCAAATAAATTTACCAAGTGGGAATTTAACATTAACATTTTTCAAATTGTTTGCACAAGCCCCTTTAAGTTCAATAAACTTCTTATTACCTTTTCTTCTTTTAGTAGGTACATCTATTTTTTCTTTACCTGATAAATATCTACCTGTTATACTTTTTTCGTTATTCATAACTTCCTCAGGAGTACCTTTTGCAACAACGTAACCACCATCAATTCCAGCAACAGGTCCAATATCAACAAGGTAATCTGCTTGTTTCATAGTATCAGTATCGTGTTCAACTACAACAAGTGTGTTACCTAAATTTTTCATATCAATTAAAGAATCAATTAATTTTTGATTATCTCTTTGATGAAGTCCAATACTAGGTTCATCTAAAACATACAGTATACCTGTTAATCTAGAACCAATTTGTGTTGCAAGACGAATTCTTTGACTTTCTCCACCGGATAATGATGATGCACTTCTTGATAAAGTTAAATATTCAAGACCAACATTTATTAAGAAACTTAATCTATCTTTAATATTCTTTAATATTAAACCTGATATTTTTTCTTCTTCTGTGGATAACTTTAAATCATTAATAAATTTATATAATTCTTTAATACTTAAATCACATACTTCACTAATATTTTTCTTGTTAATAAATATATTAAGTATCTCATCAGAAAGTCTTGTTCCATGACAGTGAGTACATTCTTGTTCTACCATATAAGTTCTTAACCAATCACTAATAAAAGTACTAGTTGTTTCCATATATCTTCTTTCAAATTCGTTTAATACACCTTCATTAACTTCAATTTTTTCGTAATTTCTACCACTTTTTGTTTTAAATTTATAACTAATTACTTCATTATTACCATATAAAATAATATCTTTTTCTTTCTTAGTTAGTTTTGAGAAAGGTTTATTCATATCAATACCATATTTACTACATAATATTTCTAATTTTTGTATATAAATATTTGTATCTTCCATATTTTTAAAAGGTAATATTGCACCTTCATTAAGAGATTTATCTTTTTCAGGGACTACTAGATCCTCATCCATTCTAAGTTTAAATCCAAGTCCTTTACAATAATCACATGCACCATATGGAGAGTTAAATGAAAACATTCTTGGTTCAAGTTCATTAAGTGAATAATTACAATAAGGACATGCAAAATTTTCACTCATTACAATTTCTTCTCCACCAATTACATCAATTAATACTTTTCCACCTGATAATTTAGTAGCACTTTCTAATGCTTCATATAATCTACTTCTTATACCTTCTTTTATAATTAATCTATCTACAATAACATCTATTTTATCTCTTTTATTCTTTTCAAGTTTAATATCTTCACTAAGATCATATATTTCACCATTTATTCTAGCTCTTGCAAAGCCTTCTTTTCTTAAATTTAAAAGTAAATCCGCATGAGTTCCTTTTTCACCATCAACAACTGGTGACATAATCATGATCTTTGTTCCTTCATCTAATTTTTCAATTTTATTAGCCATTTCTTCAATAGATTGACTTGATATAGGAATATTATGATTAGGACAATAAGGAATACCAATTCTTGCATATAATAATCTTAAATAATCATATATTTCTGTTACAGTTCCAACTGTACTTCTTGGATTATTATTTGTTGTTTTTTGATCAATGCTAATAGCTGGACTTAGTCCTTCGATTGAATCAACATCTGGTTTTTCTGATCCACCTAAAAATTGTCTAGCATAACTACTTAGGCTTTCTACATACCTTCTTTGGCCTTCAGCATAAATAGTATCAAAAGCTAAACTACTTTTACCACTTCCACTAACACCTGTTAATACAATCAATTTATTTTTAGGTAAATCTATATCAATATTTTTAAGGTTATTTTCTCTAGCACCTCTTATTTTAATATAATCCATTTTTTTCACTTCCCATGTACTAGTTATTATACCAAAAAGAATTAAAAAAATGTAGCGAACAAACTACATTTTTTATCTATCTATTAAAAAAATTCATAATTAAATCGATCAGTATATTTTTTTCTTTTGGATTAGATTGCGCTATTAATAAAGTTATTGCAACTAAAGTATTATTATCAATTATTTGTTCATAATCTCTATAAAGAATATTATAGAATTCAAGAAAATATATAAATAATGTTGCTGCAATTCTTTTATTACCATCAATAAAAGTATGATTTTTAATTATCAAGTATAGAAAATTAGCAGCCTTTTCTTCAACTGTAGGATATAATTCTTCTCCTCCAAAAGTCTGATATATAGCGCCTATGATTTCTTTTAATCCTTCATTTCTTTCTAATGCAAATATTTTACTTTCAGTATTGAATTTTAGATCACCAATAATATTCATACAATCATCATAGGTAATTTTATTACTACTCTTAGTTCCTTTTGGTCTTACTAATCTTCTGTGATCATAATCATCAAGTAATTTTAAAGCATTAGAATAATTATTAATTACTTTAATTATTTCTTTTGCTTCAGAACCACTAATGTCATGATTTATTCTTCCTGCAATATCAATTAACTTTACTGTTTTTTCTAAATAATCTAGTCTCTTTTGATTAATTACGTATCCTTTTATCATATAATCTTTCAAAACTTTATTAGCCCATTTTCTAAAAATAATACCATTTTTTGATTTGACTCTATACCCAACACTTATAACCATATCAAGATTGTAAAACTGAATATTATATTTTTTTTCATCTCTTGCAGTATGCTCAAAAAATGAGCATACTTGTTTTTCTTCAAGTTCTCCATCTTTATAAATATTTTGAATATGTCTAGTTATAGTTTTTCTATCCTTACCAAATAATTGTGCCATTTGTTGTTGTGATAACCACACAGTTTCATCTTTCATATTTACTTCTAATTTAACTTCTTGATTTTCAAACAAAATAATTTCGTTTTTCATATTTTTTCTCCTTCTTAAAAATTTTTTCATAAAAAAAAGAGAATACCTCTCTTCTTTCCAAAAGGAAGTATTCTCCGCATCATGTTTATTTTATTTATTGCCTTAATAAAATAAACTCTATCGTCACAAATTGTCTCATTAACTTTAGGCAACGTGTTAATGTCTATTTAATCTTATACTTAACTTTATTATCAATAACTAAATACCACTCACCATTATTGTATGATTCAGATGATATTTCATATACATCATTATCTTTAACTGTAATTCCAGGATTTAAGTCGCTAACTATTTTTCTATCAGGATCCATTTCAGTTGCATAGTATGATGATGCACTAATATCTGTAGAATATCTTGTTCCTTTTGAATCTACTAAACGAATACTTGGAAACGAAAACATTCCAATTGGTTTTTCTGTTATATTCTTATATTTAAAATCTACACAAACATAGATACCGCCTTCGGCAGGTGTTGAATTAAAATATTCATCACCAACAATATCTCTTGTACTAACATTTTCAATTGTTATTTCAAATTTTTTATATTTTACTGTATCTCCAATATTGTATATTTTTTCTTCATTCTTTTTAGTTGTTGATCTACTTGATGAATTTTCTTCTTCAGTAGAATTATTAGTAGTTGAAACTAATGTAGAAGAATTATCGTCTTCAGTAATACTATTAGTAAAATCAGGATTTGAAAACAAAGTAATTAACATAAGACTTGAAATAACTATACCTGCGATTGCCAAACCTTTTCTTTGTTTTTCATACTTATTAGCATTTGCTACACCTATAATTGATAATATCAATCCAATTAAAGATAAAGGACCTAAAAAAGAAAAAATAAATCCAAGTAATGCTGGTGTATTCTTTTCTTTTAATTGTACATTATTATTTATATCTAAATTATTTTTTTCCATAATTATTAATTCCTTTCATAATTACATATTAATGAATTGTTACATATGAAGCTTCAAATTCAGGTACAGTTTTAGATGAACCTAAAACTGTCGTATATGTATAAGCTTCACTAGCCATAGAACCCCACATTTCTATTACATCATCTTCAATCAAATTAAGTGGGCCAGAATAAGTTACATACATTGCATCATCACATATATATCCACCACTTGCGTATTGATTTTCATGACAATTAACATAAATCATATATCTTTTAGCATAACTACTACTTATTACCTGACTTACCTTTCCAAACCAATAAACATGTCTGTTAGCATAATCTGATGGATTTCGAAGAACTTCTCTATAATCTAAAGTTGAACATGATGCCTTAAATTCTGCCTCTATTTCTGCTTCTGTTTTTTTATGTCCTAATGAATAAACAATTTCAATTTTTTCAAATTCTTCAACTTCCTCATCTTTTTCAACACTTTGACTAATAAACTTATCCTTTTCTACAGTATCAGAATAATCAGTAGTAAAATTGCAAACCAAATCATTATCTGAACACCATTTTTCTGCTTCTCCCATTGTCATAGTACTAAAATCAACAACTTTTATTTTTTCTGGTTCAGTCTTTTCTGTTTTTGTTTGTTCTCTTGCTGTTTCTTCTGGTGAAGTATTGGATGATGCAATAGCAATTGTTAAAATTAATAAGACAAAACACGAAATAATGATTCCTGCAACTGCAAGGTTTTTTCTACTTGTTTTACATTGTTTAACATCAAATAAACCAACAATAGAAAGAATAAAACCAATAAATGCAAGTGGACCTAAAAATGAAAAAAGAAAACCTACTATTGCCGGTATGTTATCATCTTTTAATATTTCATCATTATTCTTTTTGTTATTCTCAGCCATAAACAAACTCCTTTCTCAATCTTTATAAATATTACGCATATTATATATAGATTGTATTTATATTAATTATATAGCACATATCTAAAAATTACAAATAGTTTTTGTAAAATTAATATAAAGGATTGATAAATATGGAGAATTTAAAAAAGATTAGAAAAGAAAAAGGTATAACTCAAATAAGATTATCTATAGCAGCTGAGGTATCTCAAGAAACGATTAGTGCATATGAAAGTGGTAAAGCTATGCCTAGTGCTGAGACTTTAATAAAAATAGCTGACTTCTTAAATGTATCAATTGATTACTTACTTGATAGAACTGATATTCCTGTTGTTAATACATCTAGTAATAATGATGATAATGAATTATTAAGTATATTTCACATGTTAAATAAAGAACAAAAAAATGATATTATTACGTATGCAAAAATAAGAAAACAAATGTAATTTCTACATTTGTTTTTTTTATTGACTCTTTAATTCAAATAATATATCTCTAAGTTCAGTAGCTCTTTCAAAATCTAAATCTTTAGCTGCTTGCATCATTTCTTTTTCTATTTCTTTTAATAGTTTTTCTTTATCTTTTGCTGTGTATAAACTACTCTTCTTATCATTAATAGATGTATCAATATTTTTAATTACTTCTGGAATTGGTTTAATAATAGTTTTTGGTGTAATATTATTATCTTTATTATATTTATCTTGTACACTACGTCTACGATTAGTTTCTTTAATTGCTTTATCCATTGCATCACTAATAGTATCAGCATACATTATTACATGTCCGTTTGAATTTCTTGCTGCTCTTCCTATTGTTTGTATTAAACTTCTTTCACTTCTTAAGAATCCTTGCTTATCAGCATCTAGTATTGCAATAAGACTTACTTCTGGAATATCTATTCCTTCTCTTAAAAGATTTACTCCAACTACAACATCATATTTACCAAGTCTTAAGTTTCTAACTATTTCTAGTCTTTCAAGAGTTTTAATTTCGTTATGTAAATATGCTACTTTTATATCTGCATTTTTTAAATAATTAGTTAATTCTTCACTCATTCTAATTGTTAAAGTAGTAACAAGAGTTCTTTCATTTCTTTCAATTCTTTTATTAATCTGATCAATTAAATCATCTATTTGATTCTTAGTTGGTTTAACTTCTATTTCTGGATCTAAAAGTCCTGTTGGTCTAATTATTTGTTCTGTAATAATTCCATCTGTTTTATCTAGTTCATAATCACCTGGTGTAGCTGAAACATAAATCACTTCATTTATTTTATCTTCAAACTCTTCAAATTTAAGTGGTCTATTATCAAGAGCACTAGGAAGTCTAAAACCATAATCAACAAGAGTTTGTTTTCTCATTCTATCGCCATTATACATGGCACGAACTTGTGGAAGTGTTACGTGAGATTCATCTATTACAAGTAGAAAATCTTTGGGAAAGAAATCTATTAAAGTTGGCGGAGTTTCTCCTTCTTTTCTAAAAGTTAAATGCCTACTATAGTTTTCAATACCTTTGCAAAATCCTGTTTCTTCTAATAATTCTAAATCATAATTAGTTCTTTGTTCAAGTCTTTGATATTCAAGTAACTTATTATTTTCTTTAAAATATTTTAAACTATCATCTAACTCTTCTCTTATTCTTTTAACAGATAATTTTAACTTTTCTTCACTTGTTACAAAGTGAGATGCTGCAAAAATTGTTGCTGTCATTTTTTGTGAAATAATTGCACCAGTTACTGTATCAAATTCTATTATTTTTTCTATTTCGTCCCCGAATAATTCTATTCTATAAGCACTTGCATGAGAATATGCTGGAACTACTTCTATAGTATCACCTTTCGATCTGAAAGTTCCCCTTACTAAATCCATATCATTTCTTTCATATAACATATCAACTAGTTTTTTTAAAATATCATCTTTTGCTATTTCATCTCCGACTTTAATAGATAATACAGATTTTTCATATTCTTCTTTATCACCTAAACTATATATACAAGAAACTGATGCAACAACTATAACGTCATTTCTTGAAATTAATGCTGATGTTGCACTATGTCTAAGTTCATCTATTTCATCATTAATAGATGCATCTTTTTCAATATAAATGTCTCTAGAAGGAACATATGCCTCTGGTTGATAATAATCATAATAAGATACAAAGTATTCTACTCTATTTTCTGGAAATAATTCTTTTAATTCTGAATATAATTGTCCAGCTAATGTTTTATTGTGTGCAAGTATAAGTGTTGGTTTATTTACTTCATTAATTACATTTGCAATGGTAAAAGTTTTACCTGTACCTGTTGCACCTAATAATACTTGGTATTTTTCTTTATTATTTATTCCATCAACTAATTCTTTTATAGCACTTACTTGATCGCCAGCAGGTTTATAACTAGAAACAAGTTTGAATTTTTTTTCCACAGTATTCACCTTCTCACAAGATAATTTCATTAATAGTATATCACAAATATATTTATTATATAAATAAAAAAATGAGGTTAAACTCATTTAATTAAACTTCTCTTATTATAATTTTAGTTTTATCATCTATCAAGGTAATTAATTCTTTCATTACATCTTTTGAAACTGCTATACATCCTTGTGTGTAATCTAAATTTTTACAATGTAATACAATACAACTTCCTTTACCAGGAATCTTTTCTTTATTATATTTTATTTCAATGAAATATTCATATTGAACTTTATAATCAATTAAATGTTCTGCAGATGAAAACTCAGATGTATCTGAAGTCTCAACAATAGTGTTATAATATTTAGAATTAATATCATCAACAAAATACAATTTATCATTTATTTTTTTTATTCCTTCGATATTATGAGTTGTTAATTTTTCACCAAGTTCAAACTCGCCAAGAGGTGTTTTATTATCTCCTTCTTTTTTATCACTAGTATATCCATTTTTACCAATATAAGCTTTTGTTTTAATATTGTATTTTGGATATGATAATGTTGCATTTAAATTTTTATCAATATCTACATATATATTATTCATATTATCTAGTCTTTCCTTTGTTTTCTAATTCTAATATTTTTTTATTAAATTCTTCATATATAATATCCTCAAGTCTTACTACTTCTTCATAATCATAATCTGGTAAATCTTTTACTTTTTCATAAAATTCCTCAGATATTTTTTTAGCTAAACTAGAAACTTTTAATGTATGATTTACTGCATCTAAATTAGAATCTATAATATTATTATATAAATTATCTATATTACAAAATGGTGCAATTGGATTTCCACCAAGAGCAGATAATTCTACAAGTATATTTTGATTATAAAGTAATCTAAATATATCATTGCTTGATGTTGCTTTTGATTTATTAGTAATTATTTTATATTTTGATGTCTCTCTTAAATCTATTCCATATTTATTTATTCCATTATTTTTGTATGTTTTATCTGAATACACTTTTGCAAACATATAATTTACTAATTCTTTTTTTAATTGTTCTTCTTCGGAAACATCTAATTCTTTTGGAACTTCAGCTGGACGATTAAAAATTATTGAACCCGTACTATGATAATTTAAATATGCATATAAGCTTCCCTTTTTATGTAAAGATTCAAGTAATGATGAAATAGTTTTAGTTTCTATTTCTGTTTTAAAACCAACTTCTTTATCTAAAGGACAATTTATAGGTCCTGGATGAGACATCATTATATTATCAAATCTTTTTGTTGACATAAAAACTTCTTCATTTTCCATAATTCTAGATATAACTGGATTAAATTCTGAATTTGCTTGAAGATCAATTCCACTTCCATTAGCACTCCACATATAAAGACAATTCTTTGGTAAATCTGGATACTTATCTAAAATACTTTTAACATTTTCTCTAAGAGAATTATATTTTTCATCTATACATGTATAATCAACTTTATCGAAGAATAGTGAATGATTTTTAGGATCATTATTATCTTCTTCAAGAGAATCCTTTTTACAGGCTAAATAATATTCTTCACATAGTTTTTCTTCTAAATCAATAGGTATATCTCTTGGAATTTTAGTTCTAACAGCACTTGATGTTATTAAGTAACCTTCAGGATTAAGCATAGGAATAAAATGTAGTTTAAATTCATTAAGTATTAAATTCCACTTACTTTCATTATTAACAATATCTTCCATTAATTTAAGAACAAAATCAGTTGTTATTATTTCTTGCCCATGAGTAGCACCGCTTATAACAATATCAAGGCTACCATTACCAGCGGTATAATATTTAATAGGAAGATTAAATTTAGTTGTAGCTAAATCTTGTTCTACTTTAATAGGTCCTACATTTGAAATAAAATCTAATTTTTCTAAAACTTGTTCATAGTCTAGTATTCTACTCATATTTAATCCTTTCTATTTAAAATGGTTTATAATAACTATTAAATTCTTTTCTTATAAGCATATGCTTTCTTACTTCTTTAATTGTTGGATTTGGATTATTTATATATGAAAATAATTCTTCGAAAAAATCATATACTGACTTTTCATCCAACCAATCTACATTTCTGAATTGTTCATCTAAATAATAATTATAAAAGTTATAAAAATCAATATTATTAATTCCAAATAGTTTTCTCATATAAGTATCAACTATTTGGCGTATATTATATTTTTTTAAATCATAACATTTACTCTCATTATTATTCAAAAACTTTCCTCTATCTATATCTATTATATTAAAACGATCATTAAATAATATATTTCTATTTGTTGTATCATATAATTTATAATTCATATTAGATATTTCTTTTGTATCATTTATTAATCTATTATAATTTCTTAAAGTATCTCTTACTTTTGTTTTTTTACTTAAAAATAATAATGTTTTTGCTTTAACATATGGATAAGTATAAGCAATAACTTTTCTATCTTTTACAAGTAATTCACGTGGTGCTATATAAGATTCATTTCCAAGATCACAAAGTTTTACAAAATGATCAAATATATCTTTTCTTTCAAATAAAAGTCTTGTATTAAATGTATCTCTAAATACTTTAATTACATTACCATCTTGCATGAGATAGCAAATTGCTGTTGTACCAATACCAATAAACTTTGAATTGTTTAAGTATTCATCAAGTGAAGTAATTTCTTTTATTACCGCCATAGTTTCCTCCAAGCTATCTAAAGTAATTATAACATGTATTTTTAATTAATTCATTATAATTATATGTAACTTTACTAAAAAAAGTATAGAGTAAATCTATACTTAATATCTACAAGGATTTGAATAATAACCTGAATAATAAGTTGTTCTATCATAAAACCATTCTTTATCAGCAGGGAAATTAATATAAGCTCCTGGATCTGATGTAGTAGCCCAATATCCACAACCTTGATGACCTACACAAACATTTAAGTGTAAATGGTTACCATAACTATGTCCTGTACTACCTACGTAACCAATTACAGTATCTTTTGTAACTATATCACCAGTTTTAACAGCTATAGAACTCATATGTCCATATAATGAACTATAATCACTACCATTAATGTTATGATATATTACAACTTTATTACCATAACCATCACCAGAGTTTTCTGCAAGCACTACTTTTCCATCTGATATAGCATAGATTGGAGTTCCATAGTCTGCAGCAATATCAACACCCGCATGAGTTCTACAACTTCCATCTCTCATTCTATCAGATCTCCAAGTACTATACATAAGACCAGATTGAAGTGGTCTCCAGAATCTTGTACCTACTGGTAATTGATTTCTAGCACATGTAGAAATATCTTCATTTTCTTTACATCCTGATTTTATAAAATAATCAATTATTTTTCTTTGATATTCTAAATCTTCTTCCAAAGTTGCTTCTTCTTCACTAATTGCCTCTTTTTCTTCTTGCAATGTTACAAGTTTTCCTCTAAGTTCATCTTGTAAATCTTTTAAATCTGCTTCTTGTTGATGAAGTTTTGTAATATTCTTTTTATTTTCTTCAATCATAGCATTCATATCACTTATTAATTTATTGTTATATGAAGTTAATTGTTCTGTTACTGATAATCTATATATAAAATCAGTAATACTTTCTGCTTTAAATATATATTCAAGATAAACAGATTCACCTTCAGAAACTTGCATAAATTTCATAAGTTCTTTTACTTGATCACTCTTTTTATCTATTTCTTCATTTAGTTTTTCAATATCTGTATTAATATTTGTAATTTCAGTTTGAGCTTCACTTATTTCAGAATAAATACTTTCTATTCTATTTTTAGTATTTGAAATATCAGTTTCATTTTGTTTCTTTTTTTGGTTGGCAGCTTTATATTGAGATTGTAATTTATCATTTTCTTTTTTTAAATCTCCTAGTGTTTTAGCATCAACATTAAATGGTACTAAAACAATTGTCATAATTAATATAATTAATAATTTTATTTTCTTCATTATATTTTTAAATATCTCCTTACAGCTCTACTACTACCAAACATACCAACTATAATTCCTATTACTACAAGTATAATTGAAATAATAAATACAAATGGATATGGATCTACTAATTTAATAAAGTGTGAGAATAATATTCCACCTGTTTTTTCATAAAAGAATGAATAAGCATAAATTGTTACTAATACTGGTACTATAGAACCAAGTAATCCTAAGAATAGACCTTCAATAACAAATGGTTGTTTAATTGAAAAATTAGATGCTCCAACAAGTCTTTTAATTTCAACTTCTTCTTGTCTACTAAATATAGTAATTTTAATTGTATTAACAATTAAGAATGCTGTAACTACTACAAGAGATATTACAACTACTATCAATATTTTTTCTATTATATTAAATATAGTCATTAGTGAATCAATCATTCCTTCACCATATTTAACTTGAGCTATTCCTTCAATCTTTTTAATTTTTTCTGCTGTATCAGATATTTTTTCTGAATCTTTAACTTTTACTTTAAAAGTATCATATAAAGGATTTTCAGAATCACTCCAAGAAGTAATTATATTATTAAATACTTCTGATTCTTCTTTCATTTGTTCAGCTATTTCTTTTTTAGATTCAAAAGTAATAGACTCAACATTATTTATTTTTTGAATTTGTGCTTTTATTTCATTTTCTTGATCTTCAGTAAGTTCATTATTCATATATGTAACTATTGTAAAATCATCTCTAATTGTTTTAGTAAAGTTTTCAACGTTTAAAGAACCAATCATTGATACTGCAACTAATAATAGTGTAACAGTTATACATGATATAGAGGCAAATGATAAAGAAAGATTTCTAACTACATTTTTTAAACCATCTCTAATATTTCTAACAAGTATTCTAAATGTCTTCATCTTACTCACCATCCTCATTTTTTACAAAAGCTTTTTGTACATCTTCATCCTTTGTAAAATCATTTTTATCATAAGTTCCTTTTTCAAAGTCTTTTTTAACTCTACCTTGATCAATTAATATTACACGTTTTTTCATTTTATTAACTATATCACTATCATGAGTAACTACAATTACTGTTGTTCCTAAATTATTAATAACTTCAAGAACTTTCATTATTTCTAGTGATGTCTTTTTATCTAAGTTACCTGTAGGTTCATCACATATTAATAGTTTTGGTGCATTTACAATTGCTCTTGCTATTGCAACTCTTTGTTGTTCTCCACCAGATAATTCATTAGGATAACTTTTTACTTTTTCTTTTAATCCAACTAAGTCTAATGCTTTTAAAGTTTTCATTCTAACTTCATCTTTTGGAAGTCCATACATTTCAAGTGCAAATGCTACATTTTCATAAGCTGTAAGTCTTGGTAACAATTTGAAGTCTTGGAATACTATACCAAGTTTTCTTCTTAATTTATATACTTTTCTATTTTTAAGTCTTCCTACTTGAACACCACCAATTATTATTTCACCATTAGTAGCTTTTTCTTCACGATAAAGCATTTTTATAAGTGTTGATTTTCCACTTCCAGATGCACCAATAATAAATGCAAAATCTCCTTTTTTAATATCTAAATTTAATCCATATATAGCTGTTACTCCAGTTGGATATACTTTTTCAACGTTTCTTAATTTAATAAATTCCATTATTATCCTCCTTTTGATTTTTATTAAATGCATTATAAACTTGATATGAATCACATATTGTGAAGAATGCATTTGGATCTATTTCTAAGATTCCTTCTTTCGCTTTGTAATACTCATTAGTTGGTATAACAAGCATAATTACTTTTTTCTTTCCATTTGTAAATCCACCATGAGCATCAAGTACTGTTAGTGCTCTTGATAGATTTTTATGAATATATTCTTTAACTTTATCTTCTTCTTGTGTAACAATGAAGAAAGTTTTATTTGATGAAATACCGAGTATTACTTTATCAGCAACTATACTCATTATATAAATAATGATTAGTGCATATAAAAGAGTTCTCCACCCAAATTTAAATCCACCACATATTACAATTAAACCATTTACTGTGGAAAAAGCTTTTCCATATGGTACTTTAAATTTAACTTCAATTAAATGAACAAGCGCATCCATTCCTCCGCTACTAAATCCTGTCTTACCAGCAAGTCCATTTCCAAATGCAGCTATAACAGCACCACATATTGCAATAAGCATTAAATCATCATTTGGTATATCTATTTCAAATCCTGCAGTTAATTTAACAAATATTGGTAAGATTATCATTCCAAACAATGTATTCATCGCTGATTTTTTATCTAAAAATATATAAGTTATAACAAACATTATGAATGAAAATAAAAGTATTGTAATTGATGGATCTATATATTCTTGAAGAATTGTTGCAAGGCCACCTGTTCCACCATATACTAAATTATATTTTAAGAAAAACACATTATAAGCAATTGCATATATAAATATTCCTGCTGTAAACATAATATATCTTTTAATAATATCTTTTTTCTCAATTATTCCTAGTATATCTTCATCTACTAATTTTCTTTTAAATAACCCCATTTTTACCTCCTTAAATAAGCCTCAATAAATTCATTTATATCACCATCTAAAACTTTATTAACATTACTTGTTTCATAATTTGTTCTATGATCTTTAACCATTGAATATGGATGCATAATATAACTTCTTATTTGAGATCCAAAATTTATATCAGATTGACTATCAATTTTTTCATCATTTTCTTTTTTTCTTTTTTCTTCTTCTAATTCGTACAATTTACTCTTAAGTACCTTCATAGCAAGTTCTTTATTTTTAAGCTGACTTCTTTCGTTTTGACAAGTAACAACTGTATTTGTTGGAATATGTGTAATTCTAACAGCACTATCAGTTGTATTAACTCCTTGTCCACCAGCTCCACTACTACGGTAAACATCTATTTTTAAATCTGTTTCTTTTATTTCAATATCTATATCATCATCTATTTCAGGTGTAACTTCAACAGATGCAAAAGATGTATGTCTTCTGTTTGCTGAATCAAAAGGTGATAATCTAACAAGTCTATGAACACCTCTTTCACATTTTAAATATCCATAAGCATTAAGACCATTTATTAGTAAACTTACTCTTTTTATACCTGCTTCTTCACCAGGCAGTTCATCTAATATTTCATATGAATAATCATTTTCTTCAGCCCATCTTTCATACATTCTAAGAAGCATTGATACCCAATCACAAGCTTCTGTTCCACCTGCTCCTGAATGAAGTTCTAAAATTGCATTACATTTATCATTTTTTCCGCTTAGCTTTGTTTGCATTTCAAGCTTATTAATTTTATCTTCAAGTTCTATTATACCTTTAAGTACATCATCATATAAAGATTCATCATCAAGATCAACTATTTCTTTATATGAATTAAGTTCCTTTTTTAATGCATCTATATTTTCTATTATTTTTTTTAAATCACCAATTTTTTTAAGTTTCTTAGTTGCTTCTTCATTATCATCCCAAAAACCAGGATCCATTGTTTCACTTTCAAGTTTTTTTAATAATTCTTTATTATTATCTACTTCAAAGTAACCTCCAAATAATACTTAATTTATCTTCAAGAAGATTTATTCTCTCTACCATATTATCACCATAAAAATTATAACATATTTTGTCGAAAATAAAAAGGACATGAGCAATTATTTTTTACTCTTATCCTTTTTTTCTTTATACTCGGCTTCAATTATTTTAACATTTTCTTTTGATGGCTCTTCAGTTTTAATATTATTATATGATTTATGTATAGAAAAACATTCAATTAAATCAAGTACAGAATAAACAATAAATGAAATACCAATTAATTGAGTCATAACAACTGCTCCATCAAATGGATTTATTACAAGTACAAGACCACATAATAATATTATTAATGATACAACTACTGGTACTATAGAAAAAGCTTTATTATTTATAATGAATGAATAATATAGTTTAATAGCACCATTTATTATCATCCAAATACCAAGAAGTAATGGAATTATACTTCCAATAAGTTCAGGATCTATTATTACAACAAGACCAAATAAAAATGTAAAAATTCCAACTACAAAACTTAATTCTAAATAGTTTTGTGATTCTTTATTAGTAAAAAATGAAACAATTGGAACAAGTCCCCATATAATTAATCCAGTTCCTATAATATATGAAATTGCATGCAAAGTTGTTTCTGGCTTAATTAATAAAAATATACCTACAAAAATTAAAATAATTGATAAAACTATTGTAGTTCTATACATACTTTTTAGTTTATTTACTATATAATCCATAATATATCCTCCAAGAATAATATATCATACTTTATAAAAAAAATAAAGCATAGCTTTATTTTGAATTTATTTGAGTTATTACTTTTTCACATATATCAATATTAGGTTCAATGACTAACATATCTACTCCATTTTCTTTTTTAATAGTAAACACTGCTATATCATCTCCAAGAGCATTATTAATATACTCACTTCCTAAATAATATGTTTCATTATTGTATTCAGTTTGATCAAGAATAACATATTCTTCACCATTACCTAGTTTTATTTTTTTATATTTTAAATCCATAATATCTCCTTATTTAATTATGCCTGATACTTTATCTGCAGCATTAACAGTTAAATCTGCAAGACTTTGCCATGTTAATGGAACACCGTCAGCGTTCATTACATTAACCGCAACTTGACTAGGATCTGTAGCACCTATTGATTCTAAAATAGATGAGATACTTTGACCTTTTTCAATAGGATAACGAACTCCATTATATAAAACTTCAAATGTTTCATTTCCGTTAAATGCAGGTGTATATGCATTAAGTCCACCAACATTATTAAGAGCATCTTGAGCAGTCTTAAACACTTTTCCATCTGGTGTATAACCATTAAATACTTGAGTTACATTTTCTGAACCAGTTGTTGGTGTTGGAATAGATGAAGTATCAACTACCGGATTATCTATAGGTGGATTAGTTGAACCATCCATTGTTACTGTATGATTAACATCCATATTGGGATTAGCTACTTTTGTTGCATTAGATGCATCTATTCTATTTTTAATGCCATGTGCTGCTGATGATACAGTACATGCAATAGCTGCTGTTTTTAAAAATGTATTAAAATAACCAGTATTTTTTGCTTCTTCTATTTCTTCTTTTAATTCTTCTGGTATTTCTTCAAAGGCAGAAATTTCCATTGCCTTACCCTTTAATTCAGTTTGAATATTTTTTAAATTCTTACTTACTTTTCTTGATGCAAATGAGAAACCAGCAGCTCCTACCATAGATACAACAGGGACTGGAGTTGGCACAGCTAAGTCTGAAATATAAGCTACAGTACCTACTGCTGCACCTAGTCCTACAGACACAGCTTTTTTCTTATCAAATTTATATTGAGCACTTAAAACAACATTGGAAGTAATTGGTTGACTTAAATCTACTTGATTACCATTTTGATCTACCCAACAATCAAATACTTTTGCAGTTATTTTTTTAGGTTTACCTTCATTATTTAATGGTTCAGGATCATAAACTGGTCCATGTATTATTTGACCAACAGGTACTTTAAGATCATAATAATTCTCAATTGCTCTACCGCAATTCATAAATGATACTGTAATTATTTCTGTACTATCAACTTCGACTACATCAGAAGATTCTTTTAATTTTATTTCATCAGATGGTGGATCAAGTAATCTTGACTCATCAACTATTTCAGACATTGGAATTATTTCTTTTTTATCATCAAATTCAACACCAACATCTTTATCTTTTTCTTTTTGTACTTTCTTATCCCTGTTTAATGTATTTAATAAACTAACTATTGTTTTATTTCTATTAAATAAATCTTTATCATTTTCATCTAGTTGACTACTAGCATTATTTGGATCAATGTTTAATGCTTCTTCTTTAGAATAATTATTAATACTTACAGTATTTCCATCAACATCTACTGCATTATTTAATAAATCAGCCATTCTTTGCATTAGTTCATCTTTTATTCTTCTAAATTCAAATTCACTTTTTATACTTTTTAAAGTATTAGTAAGTTCATCTTTCATTTTTTGTTCTTCTTCAGTAGCTGCTTCTCCTGAATCCATTACAGGATTAATTAAATCATTTAATTTTTGAATTGTATTTTCTTCAAGTGACTTTAATTCTTCAATAGATAATTTTTCTAGTTCTTCAGTAAGTCTAAAATAATCATTTATTTTGTCAATTATTAATTTTTGTTCTGATTGTAAATCACTTATATTTTTTTTGATTTCATCTGTTAAATTACCACTAAACATAAGATTAGCTATTTTTTCACTTATGTTTGCATATCTAATTAATAATTCATCTATTTTTTCATTATTATCTATAACATTTTCTTTTTTACTTGTTAAAAAACTATTTAATAAATCAAATTTAACTTTTTCTCTATTAAATGATTCTATTTCTTCATCTGTTAAATTCTTTTGTTCTTTATATTCATTTATATCAATGTCAACAACATTATTTACATCTACTTTTTCATCTTTAATAATGTTTACCATATTATTTTTAATTTCTAATTGTTTATTTTTAAGTAATAAGATATTATCAATTTCTTTAAGTTTTTTTACTAAATCATCTCTTAAATTATCTAATGCTTGATTAGAGGCTTCTCCTGAATCCATTACACTTACAGATAAACTTTCTAATTCAGAATATGCATTAGATCTAAGTGCTAATAATTCATCATTAGATAAGCCTAAATAAACATCTGAAATAGTTATATTTTTTCTAATTTCATCTACTATCTTATCTTGCATTTTTCTAAGATTTGATAATTCTTCTTCATCAGCTTTACTTAAACCGTAAGAAAAGAGACTACCAGAATTTGCAGTAATAGAAGTAATTCTAATACTATTAGATGCATATAAATTTATAAGTTCATCTAAACTAAGTTCTTCTAGATTAATTACTTTTTGTGTTTGATTAATAAGTTCATTATATCTTTCTTGTATTTCTGATAGACCTACTCCTGTTCCATCTTCTAATCTAATTATTAAATTTTGATATATATCTTCATTTGTGTATGAATCTAGTATTGCACCTAGTTCATCTAATGTTAAATTTTCTAAAGTATTTGTACTAGTATTATTTATATTGTTAGAATTCTTTTGATCTAAAAGTTCATTATATCTTTCTTGTAATTCAGATAAACCTACTCCTGTTCCATCTTCTAATCTAATAATTAAATTTTGATATATATCTTCATTTGTGTATGAAGATAAAATAGATTCTAATTCTTCAATCGTTAAATTATTCATAGTTTATCTCCTTTACATTAAATTAGATGTTATTACTAATAACACTTTCTTTAGTTCTTCAGAATCAGTTACTTTTTTTAATTCACCGGTTTCAACATTTTTTTCATAAACAAAAAAATCACCAGTTATATCATTTTCTTCATCTAATTTTGCTAAATATAAATAATCTTTTCCTTCAACATTAGTCGTATTTAACACAGTACAAACATTACCATCTACAACAATATTATCATTCATCTTAGAAGCCTCCTTATTATATATAATATTATCATAAATACTATAAAAAGTCTATGAAAAAAGAGATTAAATAATAATCTCTTATTGACAAACAACAACACCATTAGCATTATGTGTTAAAGTACCTGTTGAACAAACTTTTTTTACTTTTTTAAAAGTATTTTCTTTTTTAGAACCTTTTGTTACAACACTAGTACATTTATATTCTCCTGTTGTACTATCAGTTTTAATTTTACCGTAACTACAATAATACCAATTACCTGTTGAATTTATTCTTATTGCATCTGAAGAAATTGGCTTTAATTCTGAATGTTCAACTAAAGCTGTTGTTTCTTCAGTCTTTTTACACAATGGTGTACTTCCTCCAGTAGAATAATAATCATTTGGACACACATATTTTGAACCTGTTTTAACACTACAATATTCAGAATATTGTGATTCTGCAACACCTTCAGGGCAAGTTGGAGATGCTACGCCAGTTGTTGTACTTGTACTAGTTGTTGTTATAGTAGATCCTCCAGTAGAAGAACTAGATGATCCTGTTGAAGAACTAGTTGAACTACTTGAAGATGTTTTCTTTTTAGATGCTTTTTTAACTGTAATTTTTATACTTTTCTTAACTTTTGAATCTGTAGTTGAAGTAGCTGTTATTGTTGCTGTTCCAACTTTCTTACCTACAATCTTACCATATTTTGTAACAGTAGCTACTTTTTTATTACTTGTTGACCATTTAACTGTTTGAGAAGCACTACTTGGACTAACTGTTGCTTTAGCAGTTCTTGATTTTTTAACTGTTATTTTTTTACTTTTTATTGTAATGCTTATTGATTTTGGATTAGATTTTGGTGTGTTTGCTGTATTATTAGTTTCAGTAGTACCATCAATTGAACTCGTAGTAGTTTCTTGTTTTTTCTCTACAACAGTAATTGTTAATCTTTCAACAACATTATTATCATTTGTTTGTTTAGTAGTAGTTTGTGTCGTTTCTTGACTTGTTTGTTCAGTACTTTCAGAAGTTGTTGATTCAGTTAAATTTGTTTCCTCTTCTGTAGTTGTAACCTCTTTTCTTCTTAATTCGATAACAGCAGTTCCCACATTGTTTGCAGAAATTAAATCATCATCATCTATATCTGCAACTTCTTTATTTAATACAACAATCTCAAATTGATCAGCAATTTTACTATATGTTCCATCTTCATGCCATGGAGCATAAGTTGTGTTACCAACTTGAAGTGTTGTTGTGTATTCACTTGTATCGTTTGGATTATTTTCCCATTTTCCATCATTAACTTCTTCTTTTACTTCTTCATCTAATTTAACTTGCTCGTTAACTACATTAATGTCAAATGTTGCTTTTTTAGTAGTATCAGATTTAGATGTAACAGTTATAGTTGCTGTTCCTTTTTTAACACCTGTAACAACACCATCTTTAACAGTTGCTATTTTTTTATCACTTGTTGACCATTTTATACTATTATTTGTTGCATTTTCTGGTGCCACTGTTGCAATTAATGTTACACTTTGTCCCTTTCCTATAGTGTTTGTCGAACCATTTACAGTAACATCAGAAACATTCACTTTGTTAGATACTGTTACAAGACATGTTTTCACAAAGTTACCTGCTTTTGCAGTTATTGTTGCTGTTCCCATTTTAATAGCATTTACTGTTCCGTCACTATCAACAGTTATGATCTTATTATCAACACTAAATGTAATTACTTTAGGATTTATACCATTAATTGTTAATTTATTACTTTGACCTCTTTCAAGATTCATGCTTTCATCCATAGTAAAGTCAGTTATATCAGAAACATCAGTATTTAATTTAGTAACAGTTACTTTTACTTTAGCTTTCTTAGTAGTATCATTTTTTGATGTAATAGTAATTGTTGCTGTTCCTTTTTTGTTACCAGAAACTTGTCCATTTGAAGAGACAGATGCTATTTTTTTATCACTTGATTTGTATGTAACTGCTCTTGTTGAAGAATTTGCAGGTGAAACAGTTACCATTATTGTTTTGTTTTCTCCAACACCAATTTTCATACTGCTTGGGCTTGCTGTTACACTTGAAACATTAACTGTATCACCAACAGTAACTGTTGTTGAAGCACTGTATCCATTTGATGGAATTGTTGCTGTTATTGTTGCTGTTCCTTTTTTTATACCAGTTATTACACCTTTACTTGATACTGTAACTATTTTATTATCACTTGATTTCCATGTTAATACTTTATTATCACTAGTGTTAGAAGGCATTAGTTTTGCATTAATTGTTTTAGTTCCTTTAACACTAACATTTATAGTTTCAGGAAGAACTACGCTCGTATCAGTTGTAGATAATCCTGCTATTGATTTTGATACTTTAATAGTTTTAGTTTTCTTAACATCTTTATTACTACTTGAAGTTGCTGTTATTTTAACTGTTCCTGCTTTTTTAGCTACAACTTCACCTTGTGCAGATACTGTTGCAACACTCTTATTACTTGATGACCATTTAACTTTTTGACTAGCTGTAGTTGGAGTTATATTTGCAACAGCTGTTACTCTGTCACCAACATTCATTTTTGAACTTAAATGACTTATAGTTATAGAATTTGGAGAAGTTTTACTTGATCCACTCTTTTTCTTTTTAATATTTGATGCCGAAATTTTTAATGTAGTTGGGTCAGATTTACCATCTTTATAATGAGCAACAAATTTACATGTTGCTGTTGCTCCTCCACTTGTAATATAAGTTTTACTACTACTTTTCTTTGGCCAATTTTTTCCACTTATACCGCTAGCGTCAGGATAAATCCAAGAATTGTTTGTTTTAATTGATTTACATTTAACTACCATTTTGGTTGCATCTTTTACATTATATTTAAATTTAATTTTATAAGTTACATCACCAGTACCTTCATTTATAGTATATGAAACGGATGGAGCTGGATATGTTTTATTCTTACTACTTGATTTATTATTTTTCTTTGAATTCTTTTTAGTAGTTTTCTTTGATGATTTTTTCTTCTTTGATGTTTTTTTACTAGATTTTTTCTTTGTTTTCTTGCTAGATTTCTTAGATGTTTTTTTCTTTGTTTTTTTAGACTTCTTTTTAGTAGTTTTAGATGATTTTTTTGAGCTTTTCTTTTTTACTTTTATAGTACATGTTCCACTACTATATTCACTACCTTTTTTCTTTTTTACTACTATTTGGTAGTTAATTGTTCCAGCCTTATTTCCCTTTAGTTTTTTACCAGAACTTTGTTTAGCTACATTCTTTTTTGAATTATTTATTAATTTTACTGTTACACTTTTAATATTTTTATTCTTAATTTTTGTTGTAAACACTTTTGCATTTGGTTTTATTACTCCATTTTTCTTAGAATAAACTGTTTTAGTCTTACCTTTTGTAATTGTTATATTTTTACATGTAACACTTCCACCGCCATCGTTTACAACACCTGTTCCACTACATGGAGCTGTTGCTTCAACTTTAAATGCATCTACTGCTGCATTTGATGTTTTTATTACTTCATCTGTTTCTGCATATTTACTTTTTTCTTTATAAACTCTTACTTGGCAATTCTTTGAATATGTTTTACCATCTACTGTTGCACTTACTGTTATATATACCTTATTATTTCCTGTTGCTTTTAAACCTTTTACTTGACCAGTGGAACTATTAACACTTACATAAGATGATCCACCAGATTTAACACTAAAAAATAAATAACTATAATCTCTTGTAAATCTTACAGGAAATATCTTACTATCTTTTCCTATTGTTACCCTATTTGTTACGCTAACTTGTTGTCCTGATACTGTAATATAGGAATATTTTGAAGGACAAATGATTTTTGGTTTTGAACAAGATGCTTTAGTATCTGAATCAGATGCTCCCATATCTAACGCTTGTATATCATCGCCATCTGCATCCATATCATTATCTAATCTATCTAGATAATCAACATCATCAATATCTTCTATGTCACCTATATCAGTATTTATAGAACTATTATTATCCTCTTCATCTTCTAAATCTTCATCTGCGGCATCTTGAGCATCTGCTTCTGCTTGCTCTGCATCAGTTGTTTCTTCTGCATGTGCATTTATATATGTAAAATTTTCAGTTGCAAATGCAAAAGTAGCTAAAAATGCTATCATAAAAATAATTATTTTCTTATAAAAATTGCTATTCATATACTATTCTCCTATTCTATTTTATATATATTATTATAAAATAATACAGGTTTTTTGTAAATAAAAAACTAACATTAGTTAGTTTTATTTAATTGGATTATATAAGTTGTTAGGTAAAACAATGTTTTGAATAGATGTAGAAGTTTGAGAATCTAAATTAGATCTTGAAATAATATCATAAAAATCATCATATACTTTATCAATAGTATCTCCATCTTCTAATACAAAATATCCAACAACTGAATTTTCTTGTAATGTACCATATATAACATACGCATTAATACCTTTTAATGAGCCTTCAAGCACATTATATTTTTTTTCACCTAATTCATAAATAAATTCATCAGAAACAATTAATCCATTATTCTTTAATGTAGTTTTTAACAGATTAAAATTATCTTCATTAAATTCTTCAACTACTGGTTGAAAGTAGGCATAGTAACCAATTTTTTCATTTTCATATGCAACATATTTATTATCAATTAATCTATATTTTTGATCACTAGACAAACTAAAATTATATCCATCTAATTCAACCTTATTGTATGTTTTTTCGTCTTCACCTAAGTCTAACTTAAATGTTTTTTCAAAAAAACCTGTATAATATAAAGCTTCAAATACTATTATTCCAATTAATAAAATAAGTAGTATAAATATTGCTATTTTTTTTCCTTTATTCATATTAACACCTTTTTATTTTACCTTCTTTTATAATTATAGTTAATTTAACTTAAAAAATCAAGAATTAAAATAATATAAAAATGGGATTAAACCTATCTTTTATTTAAAATAATTGTTAGATATATTACTTATTAATCATCTTATAATTATTCTTTTATCTCTTATATTGTATCATTTTATATTTAATAATAAACAATTGAAAAAAACTATGTGTTAAATAAATGAAAAAAAAATAATAATTTATAAAATCTAAATTATTATTTTCTAGACATGATAAGTTTATAATCATCTTTATCAACATTACTTGAAGCAATATTTTTAAAGCCTATTTTTTCTAATATTTCTATTTCGTGTTCAACAGTTAATGGTGTATCTATATGTTTATAATTATCAATATTATGTTCAAGTTCATGTAACTGGTTTTCTTCAACATCATCTGTTAAAGCAATTTTATCACAATTTATAAATTGACCATTTTCTTTTAAACAATTATATACTTTTTGATATAGTTTAATTTTTTCATCTTTTTTAAAATGATGAAGTGCTGATGTAGAGATAACTGCATCATATTCATTTCCAAAATCCACTTCAAAAAAATCACCACATATTGTTTCAACTTTATTAGAAAAATCTCTTTGTTTTAATCTTTCTAACATTTTTTCTGTAATATCAATCACAGTCACTCTAGCATCTGGAAATAGTTCAAATAAATGAATTAATTCTAGACCTGTCCCTGCACCTAAATCAAGTATTTTTATAGTATCTTTATCAAGATTATCAGCTAATACTTTTTTTGTATCCATATATGTATGATGTGTATCATCGTACGAATCAATTTTTTCATTGAAGAATACTCTTTGTTTTTGATTTCTTTCATATAAATTCATTTTAATTCACCCCTAAATTCATTTTTATATTATTCATGATTAAATATTTAATTTCATCTTCTGTTAAAATTATACTTTTAACACATAGCTGAGTTGCAATACCATGAGTATAAAATCTTACTTCACGATATATTCTTTCAGCTTTTTCAAGTGATATATTATATTTACTTACCATGGACATAATTGTTTCTCTATTTCTATCTGTATTTATTACTTCATTTACTGTTCTAGAACCAGCAAGATCTGTCATAAATAACGAAGAAAAAACATTAGGTTCTTTTTTAGCATATAATGCATAAGCAAAACTTATTGTAAAAAGATAATCTTCTTTATCAATATACTGATTAATAAAAGATGTATAATCTTTTCTCAAATAAGTTTTTAAATCATCCTTATATTCATCAAAATTAGTATAGTTTTTAAATATAGGACCTGTAGAACATCCAACATATTTTGATAATTCTCTAACAGTTAGTTTTGAATAACCAAATTTCTTAATAAAATCAACACTTTTATTAAGAATATCCTCTTTAGTAAATTTAATTTTTCTAGCCATATATATCACCTCACAAATATTAAAAATAACATTTGTTATTTAATAATATACACTATATTGGTTTTTTTGTCAAATTTAAATAACGTTTGTTATTTTATATTAAATAAAAAAAATGAATTAACCTTTTTTGATTAATTCTTTAATAAATCAATTAATTCTTCTTTTAGTTTTTTACTTGCAAACGATGCATTAACTGCATTTAATTGAAAATTAATAATATTATCATAATTCAAATTAAAAACGACAGCTATTTTTTTTAATTCTTCCTTTAAATTAGTATTACAAATAATTGGATCATCTGTATTTATAGTTATTTTTATATGATTATCTAAAAACATTTTAATTGGCATATCACTTATTTTTTCATATACTGATGTACAAATATTACTTGTAGGACATATTTCTAAAGTAACTTCTTTTTCTTTAATTAAGTCAAGCACTTTAGAATCTTCTGATGATCTTACACCATGGCCAATTCTTTTTGCACCAAAGCGAATAGCATCATAAACACTATTTGCTCCATCTGCTTCACCTGCATGAATAGTAAATGGAACATTTAATTCATTTGCAAGTTTAAATAAATTTTCATATTCAGATGTAGAATATAACCCTTCTGCGCCAGCAAGGTCTACTGCACAAACTCCTCTATTAATATATTTACTTGCAAGCTTAATTGTATCAATATTTTCTTTATTATTATTTTTTCCTCTCATACAACATAATATTAAATTACATTTTAATTTTGATAAGTTAAGTCCTTCAATAGCGGCTTGAACAACTTCTTCTTGAGTTAATCCTTTTTTTGTATGTAATTGTGGTGAAAATCTAATTTCTGCATATATTAATCCTTGTTTTATCAATTCTTCTTGAAGATTCTTAATTGATAATTTAATACTTTCAGTTGTTTGAAGTAATGATAAAGGAAATTCAAATTTTGTTAAAAATTCATTTAAGTCATGACAATTCTTAGAAACGCTTATAATACTTAAAAGTTCATTATCATCTGATGGAATATTAATATTTTGTAATTCAGCAAGTTTTCTACAATTATCAACTGATAAAGCTCCATCTAAATGTAGATGCAATTCAACAAGATTATTCATATTCTCAATTTTATTTAATAAATCATTTATCATAATAAACCTCTTTCTTATTATTAATAATTATATCATAATTATTAATAATCAAAAAAGACCGTTTTGGTCTTTTTATTTACTTTTTCAGGGTATCTAAAAGGTATCTAATTTTACTGTTCGTAACATCTTAATATTCCGAGCATTTTATTTTTCAAATATAGTATCAATTACAGGCATATCTTTATTAAATCTAACTATATTTTCTACTTTTTTATTTTGCTGATTACATAATTCTGAATACTTGTCATCCCAAGATAATCTATATGCATCATTAATATTAAATCCTATTTTTTTTATCCACTCTTCTATTACTTTATTAGCATCTTTATTTTTACTTTTGTTTTCAATTTCAACACATAATCCAAATGGATATTCATCTACTACTATTTCTACATCTTCATTACTAAAAACTGAACGATATCTTTCATAACTTTCTACCATATTTAAATGTAATACATTTTCAAGTAATAAACATAAATTATCATATTCATCAGGATTTATGCTTACTTCAATTTCCTCTTCTTTATGTATCAATTCTTTGTCATTATCCTTTAATCTTCTTTTCCAAGTTATCATGCATTTAGAAATATTCTCCCCAATTGTTTTTCTTACTCTAAAGCGGCCATCAATTTTTTTATCATAAAAATCAAATTCTTTCATTGGATGATTATATTGATCTGTACATTCATAATATCTTCCTATATATTTAAGTTCATTAAATTGTTTAAAATAATCTATTAATTTGTCCTTACTATTTATTGAATAATAAAATCTTATTTCAGTTTCCATATAATTTCCTCCTATATAAATCTATTGTATCACATATCGTTAAAATTTAATTACATCGTAAGATTACTACTTTATGATCAAAAAAACTATTCAAAATATCTTTGAATAGTCTTTTTTTATAAAATTTCAGGGTATCTAAAAAGTATCTAATTCACGTTTTTTCACATTTCTTCACTTTCGGATTTTCGCAAACCCTTGATTTTACTTACTTTCCGCAGCACTGCTTATATTTGCGACCAGAGCCACATGGTAAAATATTAAAACAACCAGATAATTTTTTCCTTTTAAATTGGTATTTTTTATTTAAAATTTATAATTTTTTATTCATTTATTGTAAGTTTTTTTCGTACAACTTATCTAATAACTTATCTAAAAAATCTAATTAGCTATATCGTTATATCTTAATCTTCCAATCATTTTATTTTTTTAATTTTTTTCTTTTTGCCATTAATTCGTTAAACATTATTCCATGAGATTTTAACATTTGATCACTTTCAATTAATTCATTAATTTTAGGAACACTCATATACTCAACATATGCAACTTCATCTTCTTGAATAACTAACTTATCCAATGGAATATTTTTCTTTAAATAATATAAATATCTAATAGGCTTATCATATAACATAAAGCCATATTCTTCTATTTTTTCATCGTCAACGTTAAATCCTAATTCTTCTTTAACTTCTCTTTTTATAGCCTCCATTGATGTTTCTCCGCTATCAACATGTCCTCCAGTGGAAGAAAATTCTCCGCCTTTTTCTTGCGATGTTCTTTGAATTAAAAATTCACCATTGTCATTTTCAATAAAAATTACTGCTACTGCAATATGTTCATTTTCGTCTAATACTGTAGTTTTATCACCTCTTATTATTTTTCTACCAGTTACATTGCCATTACTATCATAGACATCCAATAATTCCATTGTATCCCTCCTTCTAATAATTATATCACAAACAACTAATATTCTAACATTAATATGTTTGTTCACGTTAATACAAATTTTATGATTAAAAAGCGCTTCTATTGATCAAAAAAACTTATCTAAAACTTATCTAAACACCTTTTTTGAGGTGAAATTACCTAAAAATTGTAATCAAGAAAAAGCCCGTAATCCCTTATTTTATGCGGGTTTGTAGGCTTATTTACCATGGCACATTTTATACTTGCGTCCACTTCCACATGGCTTTTAATTTGGGGTTTTTGGGAGTTCTTGAGAGCATTTTGTAGCACTTTTTGGCTATTGAATGCACTTGGTAGCTTCCGACAGCACCCCGGAGTTTGACCGGAAGGTATCTAAAAAGGTATCTAAATTACTTTTTTAACGATTTTTCGTAATTTTTTAGCAACTACTTATCTTATCAATTTTTTCTATAAATTCATTTGAAAATTTATACCATTTAAATATTGCTTTCTTTCTCTCCATATATTTTTCTAATTCTTCATCTATATAATTCGGATTATTGTCTTTAAATCTACTTATAGTCCTATTGTAACAAGTATCAATGCAAGTTCTAATTATAATTATTTTTCCCTTTAAAAGATTGATATCTTTAATGCAATGAAACTGCGCGCAATCAATAACAATTGTTTTATCATATTTTTTACAATACTCTAATATCTCAGTATATATTAGATCAAAATCATCCCCACAATTGGGTAACTCTTTATATTTGCTTCTAAAATATTTCCCTAATTCTTTATTAATACCATTGCTATTTTCAAATCTATGTTCAGATAATATTTCATCAGTATCAGATTTACCTGATCCACTTTGTCCTGTTAAGTTGATGATTTTATCATTTGTCAAATCTTTAATATATGGTTCTTTATCAACATATAAACTTATATCAATTGGACTTTGTATTTCTTTTAAAATATTATATATTTCCTGAGTGCTTTCATATGCTAAATTCTTGTCACCAGCATAATTAACAAATTCTTCTAATATTTCATCAGCATTATCTAATTTGACTCTATCTTTAATTATATACTTAGATATTTCTATTCTATTTTTCCATATTAGTGTTAATAAACATTGAGCAACTATTTTATTTGATAAAGTACTTTTTTTGTATAATTCTATTACCATATTATCCGTTACTTTTCTTGGATTAGTTACAATGATTTTGTTTGATCTATATACGCCTTTTTCATCATCAACCTTAATCACTTCTGCATCATCAGGAATTATAACATCATAAATAGTGTCTCCTCTATGTAACCATCTTAGAATCTTATCTTCAGTACCAAAATTAAATCCCCCCATTTCTTCAGTTTCTAAACTGTTAGGATTACAATTATCGGTAACATTAACTTCATCAATTTTATATTCAAATCCACCAGCATTAGATTTCAATCCATCCATTACTCTAACATATTTACTCATTGTATCAACTCCAATACTATTATATCATGTTTTGTATTCATAATTTCATTTAAAAAAAACAGAAAAAGGTATCTAAAAGGTATCTAAAGTGGTTCAAAACATATAAACTCGCAATTTTTTAGCAAAGAAAAAACTCGCGTTTCCCCTTATTTTATGCGTGTTTGCGAGCTTATTTGCCACAACATTGTTTATATTTTTTACCACTGCCACATGGTAAAAAATTAAAACAACCGAGTAATTTTTTCCTTTTAAAGTGGACTTTTTTATTCAAAATCTATAATTTTTTATCTAATAATTGCAAGTTTTTTTCGTACAACGTATCTAAAAACGTATCTAAAATTATTTATTTAAATAAGCATCATAATAATCATAGCCTTTTTTTGTTATTTTAAACACTTCTCCTTTATAACCAACATCAGATATATAATTGTAATCTTCAAGTTTTCTTAAAGCATCTTCCCAGTATGACATTTCCCTTTCAGTTTTTGATGATGATCCTACTGAAAATCTAGCAGAACCACATTGTATTGTGCGACCACTAAGCGTTTTTACATAAATAATTGTAGGATTTTTTTCATCTTCAATAGTTTCCTTCAAAAGTTTAGAAGCATATTCATCCGGAAGATATTCATTTGAATTATTAAAATTATAAAAATTTACTTGCTTCTCTATTTGATTAACTATATTATCATTGCCTTTAATGTTAACTTCATTTTTCTTATTCATTATACTTACTTCCTTTTTGAATTACTGTATTATTATTTCCTTTTATCTTAGAACTGTTTTTACTTTTAACATTTGTAAAAGTAATACCACCTAAAAATCCTATAATTAAACTAATAAAGATTTCTAACAAATCTTTCCAATTACTTTGTATAAAATCAATCATTCTTTACCTCCTTGTCTAGAAGTTTATTTAAATCATTTAAATCATTATATATTTTATTCCACCCTTCATGTGATTCAATAAATTGATTCCCTATACTTGTAACTAAATCAAGTTTGTTTTCAATTTGTACACAACCTAAAATGTTAAACAATACTCTTTTGGGGTTTATAAAATGTTTATTGACCATATCTCTAAATAAGGATACATAAGAGTCTTCATCAATATTATAATTTTTGGAAGTTGGAACATTACAATTATACGATAGTTCTTTTAATATACTAAATTCTATAATTTCTTTTTCAATAGGATTCATATCATCACCACTTTTTTATAATATTTTTATCCCTTGAAGTAACAATTTTAGCAGCTGATAATACATCTTTTTTTAATTCATCTAATTCAGGATGTCTTACTAACTGTGCTAAAAAATAAACTATATCATATATTCCTAATCTTTCATACAAATTTGGAGTATTAACTATTTCCGGATAATATCTATTAACATATGACATTATATTTGAATACTGACCTGCTTCTGTATATTCTTCTGTTTCTTCACTAGCAAACTTCCATGGTTTTCTTATCATTCTATAAAATATATCTAATTCAAAATCTCTTGGTGCATACATTGATCTTTCAAAATCTATTATTTTGATTCTTCCATTATCTATAAATATATTATCAAAGTGAAGATCATTATGTACTAAAACAAACTCATCGGATTCAAGATATTTATCAAAATCTGAATATGCCTGTTCTAACAATTGTTGTTCTTCATCACTAAAAATATTTAATTCCTTAGCTTTTTCATATAAGGGATTAAATTCTTTTTTCATATATTCAGTCCAGTTGTATCTATCGCCTTTTATACTATGCATTTGTTTCATAGCGTCACATAATTGTCTTATTATATCCTCTCTTTGTTCTTCTGTATAAGTATGCCAAACATTATATAACGAAACTCCATTTACTTTTTCAAGAATTTCATAAAAATAAGGAACATCTATCTTATCTGTGTTTGAATAGTATAACTTAGGTATTAAACTATTATCTTTATTGGAATTGTAAAATGCAATTTCTTTTTTAAATTCTTCTTCATTATCCACATCAGTGCATACTTTGACTATGTAAGAATCATTTACCCTGTATAAAGTATTTGTAAATCCAACATTTATTTTTTCAACTCTTGGATTTGTTCCAAATAATAATTCATTGTTTTTTATTATTAAATCTATAATTTTATCCATAATTATCACTTCCTTTTTAATTATATCATACACACCTCATTTTAAGGCTAATCGGGGCAAAAAAACGTATCTAAAACGTATCTAAACGCCTTTTTTGAGGTAAAATTACCTAAAAATTGTAAGTAGTAAAAAGCTCGCAAGCCCTTTATTTATAAGGCTTTACGAGCTTATTTTCCGCAACACTGTTTATACTTGCGTCCACTGCCACATGGAGAAAAGATTTGGGGTTTTTGAGTACACTTGATAGCATTTTATAGCGTTTAAATGCACTTTTTTGCACTTGATAGTACTCCTCAGCACCCAAGAATTTACTCGGAAGGTATCTAAAAAGGTATCTAAAATTCGAAAATTGACTTTTTTCGAGAAAAATTAGTATTGCTTATTTTTTAATTAATTTGCTATTTTTTTCAATTCTTCTTTTTCTAATTCCTTTATGGACTTTTCTGGAGTTGGTAGTGTTTCAGGCATATTACCGCCAAGCTCTTCAATTGCCTTTCTTACAGTTTTTCCTACATTATAATGAGTTTGACATGCAGCAGCTTCATTATCTATATTATCTTTTTTTAACTTAGCCTCCGTTTGAGTTATACGGAACAAATTGGCACCCAATTCCTCACTTCCCATATAATCGAGAATATCTTCGTTTTCATTTATATTTTTTCGTTTAGCAATTTGTTTAGCAGTTTCACCATTATAAAGACCTCTATATCCAAAATTATTAAACTTGCCAAAATTTTCTACGCCTGCCTCTTTTGCTGTTTTAAATAAATACTTATTTTTATTATTAACTAAAATTCTAGTATATAATCTTTTTTCATCTTCTGATAATTTAGAATACTCTATTTCGGTAATCTCTTGTTTTCTAGTTTGTATGGCAAAATAAGTTTGGCCTAACGCTACTGACTTTTTTCTAGGATTAGCATTTTGTACAATTAAATAGCAAGCATATCTAGATAAATGATAATCTATAACATTTTGAACATTGCCTTTTCCACCTACTATCGGTTTCCTGAATTCAGGAAAGTGATCTAAAATATTATTATTACTGGTTTGACATGCAATCATAGCCCTCTTAATTACTTTATGGAAATTCTCCCATTTACTATATTCAAGTAATGGCATCAATTCCCTTGCTTCCCAATATTCATTTCCATATTCGTCAATATGTTTAATATTTTCAAAAGTCTTTTCAGTGTATTGCTCTATACTATTCATTCAAAACCTCCTATATATATTTAATTACTCTTTATTTTTACTAACTTCTTTTCATTATCGGCGTAAGTAACGCTAAATTTAATTCCATTAGCATTATTTTTCATTGCTTCTTTTTCAAAATCTATCATATCATCAGGTAAATTACTTGGATTACACCACACTAATTCAGAACATTTCTCAGGTTCAGCTATTTTTAGATCACCATCATATTTTGATATTTCAAAATATACATCATAATATGGTGGTAATGATTTGTTTTTTCTATTTGCGACAAAAGTATCAATAATATCTTCTACCTGTATTTCTATTCCCAGTTCTTCTCTCGACTCCCTAATTGCAGCCTCGTATGCATTTTCACCTTCATCAATATGTCCTGCTGGTAATGCAAGATATCCTGGCCACAATTTTGTTCCTTGTCTTCTTTGTAGTAAAACCTCTCCATTGTCGTTTTTTATAATTAAATATATTGAAGATAGAAATTTTTCTCTTTCCATATATGTACCTCACTTTCTTTAAATATTATACCACAAATAACCACTATTTTTTTATTAAAAAGCAATAAATAATATAAGTGTTCTATGTCATTTTGGCACTGGACACAATTTCATCTTTTTTCTTGAATAAATTCCTACAAAGCCTTATAAATAAAGGAAATAATGCAATTTTTAGCCGTACAAAAATTTTGTATTTTCACCCCATTTTTGGGTATCTAGATACCTTTTAGATACTCAGCGGAAGGTATCCAAAAAGGTATCTAAAAAATATTTTTAATTTTAGGCATCAAAAAAGCCCTTATTTTATGGGACTTTTCTTACTTACCACAACATTGTTTGTATTTTTTACCACTGCCACATGGTAAAATATTAAAACAACCAGGTAATTTTTTCCTTTTAAGTTGGTGTTTTTTATTTTAAATTTATAATTTTTTATTCGCTTATTGTAAGTTTTTTTCGTAGAACTTATCTACTTATCTAAAAAAATCCAATTAAATAAATCAAAATATTGCGAACTATTTATTATCACTAATCATTTTCTTTTTAAATGTAATAATTGACAAGAAAATAACTGTTATGAAATAAATTAAAAATACTATTATATGAAGAAGTGTTAAATTACTAAAATCATTATGTAACGTTCCTTGAATTATAGTTAAACACGCTTCAAATGGTAATGATTTACATATAACTTCAAATACTCCACCCATTACTTCTTTAGGAAAATACATGCCACTTGTAAAGCATACTAATTGAACAATTATACTTCCTAATCCACCTGTTCCTTTTTCACTAACTAAACTACCTATTAATATACCTAATGATATAAAGAAAATAGAAATAATCATTGATATTAATATAGTTGGTATTATACTAATTGTAAATTCTAACCCCATAGCAATTGCAGTTATAAAGAATAAAACATTTTGAATTAGTACTATAGGTAGTAATGATAATATATATCCTAAAATAGAAGTTCCAAGTCTAATTAATAACGAAGAAGTTCTATCCTTTGCAATTAATGTAGCAGTAAACATTGTAATAAATGAAAATCCAAATAGAATTATAGATGGTGTGAAGTTTTCTAATCTATAATTTTCTGCTGGAATATTAAATTGTTGAAAGATAAATAATAAGAATAATGGTAAAGCTATTTCAAATATTAAACTTAACGGATCTCTAATTAATTCCTTAAAATTTCTATTAGCAAAATTAATCATTCTCATTATAATTCACCTCCAGTTGCAATAAATACAAAAGCATCTTCAAAGTTTTTAGCTTTAGTCTTTTTTATTAACTCCTGTGAAGTTCCAATATCTATTAACTTACCATTTGCCATTATGCCGATTC
>CADANX010000002.1 GCA_902789425.1 uncultured Erysipelotrichaceae bacterium | reverse complement strand
ATATAAAGTAGCAAAAGATGATGGAACAGATGATCTTTCTGGGTATGAAATTGCAACACTTACAATAGATGCAACAGTTGAAAGAATTGTTTCATTAAATGGAGGATTTTATCCAAATATTCAAACTGCTTTAAATAGTGCTGTTGGTAATGCTGATAATGAATTAGTTCTTTATAAAGATGTAACACTATCAAGCAATGTAACAGTTCCAGATAATGCAACAATAATAATTGATACAAATGGATTTACATTAGACTTAAATGGATTTACATTTACAGGAACTAATATAGCAGTAAGATATACTAATGGAACAAGTTTACTTGGAACAATTAGAGAATTACTTAATATAGGAAATATAAATGTTAGAAAAAATATAGTTATATATAATGATGATTCTGGAAATAAATTATCATCTTCTGAAGAATATACACTTTTATATAATAATAACGGAGTATACGAAGAAATAGATATAGAAGAAGAAAGTATACCTGGAAGATATAAAGTGGCAACAACAAGTTCAAATGATAGAATAAGAAGTTATAATGGAAATGTAACAATAATGAATATTCCTGATGGAGAATATAAACTAGAAGGAGATAATGGAAGTGTTTCAACATTTATAATTGATAAAGAAGGAAATTTAACAGGAAGTATTAGAACAGCATATATAAATGATAAATATACACCAAATAATCTTCTTGCTTCTTCAGAAGCTGATATGATAGTAAATATTCAAACAGGAAATAATATAATTAGATACAGTTTAATAACTATAATAATTGGTTTAATGACATTTATATTACTATTAATAAAGAAAAAGGTAAGAAATTAAATTCTTATCTTTTTTTTAATTATTAAATATGATAAAATATTTGTAGGTGATTTAAATGAATAGAAGTGAACTAAGAAAAAAAATAATGACTATTTTATATCAAATATTTTTATATGATGCATCTAATATTGAATATGATGTTAATGATGTAATTAAAGAAACTATGGATATTGAAAATGATTTTGTTAATGAAATTGTAAATGGAGTTATTGAATATAAAAATGATATTGATAAAATAGCAAATAAAAATTTAAAAGATTGGACAATTGATAGACTTGGTAAAATAGATCAAGCAATTCTTAGAATGGGTATTTATGAACTTGTTTATACTGATGTACCTGAAATAGTTGCAATTAATGAAGCAGTAGAACTTGCTAAAGAATATTCTGATGAAAAAGTAAAAAATATGATTAATGCAACACTTGATAGTATTTATCATGAGGATAATAAATAATGAATCCTAAATATATTACAGTTGCTGCTTTAACTAAATATATTAAATATAAAATAGATAATGATGCTAATTTACAAGAAGTATATTTAAAAGGTGAAATATCTAATTTTAAGAATCATACTAGAGGACATTTTTATTTTACAATTAAGGATGAAGAATCTAGAATAAATGCTATTATGTTTGCATCAAGTACTAAAAATATTAATTTTACTCCAGAAGATGGAATGAAAGTTTTAGTTAAAGGTAAAATAAGCGTATTTCCTCAAACAGGTAATTATCAAATATATGTTACCGAAATGATGCAAGATGGTATTGGTAATTTATATCAATTATATGAGCAACTTAAAAAGAAATTAAAGGAACAAGGATATTTTGATCCAGCTCATAAAAAACCACTTCCAAAAGTACCAAGTAAGATAGGTATTGTAACTGCTCCAACAGGTGCTGCTATTAGAGATATTCTATCTACAATTAAAAGAAGATTTCCTCTATGTGATACTATTTTATTTCCTGCTCTTGTTCAAGGAGAAAATGCTAAAGAGGATATAGCAAATAAAATAAGAATAGCAGATTCATATAATTTAGATTTATTAATTGTTGGAAGAGGTGGAGGTTCAATTGAAGATTTATGGGCCTTCAATGAAGAAATAGTTGCAAAAGCTATATATGATGCAAATACGCCAATTATTAGTGCAGTAGGTCATGAAGTTGATTTTACAATTGCAGATTTTGTAGCTGATTTTAGAGCCCCAACTCCAACGGGTGCTGCAGAAATGGCTGTTCCAGATAAAGAAAGTTTAAAAAAATTAATTAATCAACTTGTAATAAGAAGTAGTAAAATTATAAATAGTAGAGTAGATAATAAAAGATTATTACTTGATAAAATTAAAAACAGTTTTGTTCTTCGTAATCCAATGAGTATTTATGAAGTTAAAGAACAAATGCTTTCTAATGATATTGATAAATTAAACACAATTATGCTTGGTATTATCAATACTAATAGTATTAGATTAAGTAAGATTAAAGATAGTTTTATATTTGAAAATCCAAATAAAATAATTGAAAAAAGTGATATTAAATATAATCATTTAATAGAAAAATTAAAAGTATTGAATCCTCTTAATACTTTAAAAAGAGGTTATTCAATAACTAAAATAAATAATAAAGTAATAACTAATATTAAAGATGTTAAAGTTAATGATGAAGCTACTATTAATTTAAATAATGGAATAATTAAATCAAAGGTAATAGAAGTAAAGGAGAATTAAAATGGCTAAAGAAGAAAAGAAATTTGAAGAAAGATTAAATGAACTTGAAGAAATAGTTAAAGAACTTGAAAATGGTGAAGTAGATTTAGATGATGCTATAAATAAATATACTATGGCTATGAATATAGCAAAAGAATGTTCAGATAAACTTGATACTGTAACTAAACAAATTAATCAAATTTTAAAAGAAGATGGAACGCTTGAAGAATTTAAGGATAGTGAAATAAATGAATAAAATATATGATTTATTAAAAAATAAAAAAAGTGTTATAGCTTTTGATGTAGATGGTGTTCTTGCTGTTATAAAATTTGGTGAAAGAAATCACTTTGTTACAGATGAAGAATGGGAAAATATAACAAAAAATAATATTAATACTTATACTGAAGATATAATATCTAACAAGATGAAAGATTTTATATCAACAAGAAATATGGATAATATTTATGTTATAACAAAAGTAAATAATGAAAATGAATATAATCAAAAAGTTGATTTTTGCTCTAAATTTTATAACATTAAAAGAGAAAATGTATTTTATGTAAAAAGAGAAGATGAAAAAGCAGGCGTTTTACAAAAAATTAAAGAAAATTATAAAGAATTACCAGATGAAAATATTATAATGGTAGATGATACAACTGATGTACTTACTGATGTTATGGAAAAAACTTCTTTTTCAACTGCTCATATAAGTTTATTTTTAGATATATAATAACATCAAATGATGTTATTTTTTCTTTATTTGTAGTAAAATAATTATAAAAGGAGGGAATATTATGAATTATATAGCATTAAACATAAAGAGTAATTATTCTCTTCTAACTAGTTTAATTGATATAAAAAGTCTTGTTAAATATGCAAAAGAAAATAATATTAATACTCTTGGTTTATGTGATGATAATTTATGTGGTGCACTAGAGTTTTATTTTGAATGTAAAAATAATAATATAAAACCAATTATTGGTCTTGAAATAACTTATAATGAAAGTAAGATTCTTTTATATGCTAAAAATTATAATGGTTACTCTAATTTATGTTATATTTCATCAAATGAAATAACATTAGATTTATTAAAAGAAAATCATTCTGATTTAATACTTATCCTTCCTTATGAGTCTATGTCATTACATGAAGAACTTTCTTCTATTTTTACTGACATATATATTTCTTATAAGAATAAAAAAGAAAGAGAAGAAATAAAAAGTAAAAAAGCAATCTTTTTAAATGAAGTAAGAGCAATTACTAAATATGAAACTGAATTTATTAAATATGCTTATATGATTAAAAATAATGAAAAAATAAGTGAAGAAAATAAATATGATTTTTCAAATAATTATTTAACTTATGAAGATATACTTAATATTGATTTAATAAATTATAAAGTAATTAATGAATCTATTAATATAGATATAAAGAAAGATGATAATCTTCATCCATCTTTTTCTAGTGAAGAAAGCTTTAATGAAAAGGAGTATTTAAAAAAGTTATGTGAAAAAGGTCTTATAAAAAGACTTAATAATAAAGTAAGTAAAAAATATATAGATAGATTATATTATGAATTGTCAATAATTGATAAAATGGGTTTTAATAATTATTTTCTTGTTGTATATGATTATGTTAAATTTGCTAAAAAAAATAATATTTTAGTTGGACCAGGCAGAGGTTCTGCTGCTTCTTCATTATGTTGTTATACATTAGGCATAACTGATATTGATCCAATTAAATATGATTTATTATTTGAAAGATTCTTAAATCCAGAAAGAGTATCAATGCCCGATATTGATATAGACTTTGATAGTAATAAAATTGATAAAGTAATAGATTATGTTAAAGAAAAATATGGTGATGAAAAAGTATCTAGAATTATTACTTTTAATACTATGAAATCAAAACAAGTATTAAGAGATTTATTTAGATTATTTGATATAGAAAATGAAGATTTTATAAAATTATTTTCATCTAATATTTCAATAAATGATAATCTTAAAGATGAAAGAATAAAACAAATAGTAAACAAAGATACTTTACTAAGTAGAATAACATTAATTGCATCTCACTTAGAAAATTTAAAACGTCATACATCTATTAATGCAGCAGGAGTTATAATTTCATCTAAAAATTTAAATAGATATATTCCTGTATATGATCAAAGTGGAGTAAAGGTAGCTGGTTATTCAGTTAATTATTTAGAAAAACTAGGGTTTTTGAAAATGGACTTTTTAGCGCTTGATAATCTAGTTATCTTAGATAAATTAAAAAATGATATAAAGATTAATTTAAATGATATACCACTAAATGACGAAAAAACATTTGCTGTTTTTAATAAAGCTTTAACTGATGGAATTTTTCAATTTGAAACAATTGGAATGAAAAATATATTAAAAAAATTTAAAGTAACGTCTTTTGATGATTTAGTAGCTTTAATTGCTTTATTTAGACCAGGTCCAATAGATAATATTGATTCATATATTAATAGAAAAGAAGGAAAAGAAAAAATATCTTACTTAGATGAGAGATTAAAACCTATACTTGAAAGTACTTATGGAATAATTATTTACCAAGAACAAATAATGCAAATAGCTAAAACTGTTTCTAATTTTACTTTAGGTGAAGCTGATATTTTAAGAAGAGCAATGAGTAAAAAAGATAAATCTATAATGGATAATTTAAAAATTAAATTTATAGATGGTGCTACCAATAATAATTATTCAAAAGAAGTAGCAAATGAAATATTTAATTTAATATATAAATTTGCAAATTACGGTTTTAATAAAGCTCATAGTGTATCTTATGCTTTAATATCATATAGACTTGCATTTTTTAAAGCAAATTATTTATCACATTTTATAGTACCGCTTTTAGATAGTGAACTTTCTAATGAGAAAAAAATAAAAGAGTATATTTTTGAACTTAAAAATAATAATATAAATGTACTTAAACCAAGTATAAATGAAAGTATAAAGACATTTAAACTTATTAATGAAAATACTATTTTATATTCACTTTCATCAATTAAAAATTTAAGTAATGTTACAATAAGTAAAATACTTGAAGAAAGAGAAAAAGGTCTATTTACTGATTTCTTTGATTTTGTACTTAGATGTAATAGTTTTGTAAGTAAAAAAGAAATTACAATATTAATTAATGCCTCTTGCTTTGATGAATTTAATTTTAATCATAATACATTACTTGAAAATGTATTTAATGCATATAACTACGCATTTATAGCATCTAGTATTACTGAAAAACCAGAAATGATTATATATAAAGAAAAAAATGATGAAGAACTAATTAATGATGAATTTAACTCGTTTGGTTTTTATCTAAGCTATCATCCAGTTCAATTAAAAAGAGATAATAAAATTACTACATGTAACATAAAGGAAAACTTTAATAAGTTAATTGAATTATATTTATTAATAGATAAAAAAAGAGAAATAACTACTAAAAAAGGTGATAAAATGTGCTTTTATGAAGCAAGTGATGAATTTAATAAAATAGAACTTGTTGTATTTCCAAAAGTATATTTAAATAATTATACAATTAATAAAGGTGATATAGTAAAAGTACTTGGTAATGTAGAAAAAAGAAATAGTGATTATCAGATTGTAGTAAAAACAATTGTTAAGTGTAAATAGTAATGTAAATGAACAGTAATAACATTTTATATTACTATTTTTTTTATTATAATTATAATTGTGAGGTGTTAGGATGAAAAAGGTAAAAATATTATTAATTATAATTTTTTCTTTATTAATTGGTAGTGTAGTAGGTTATATATTATGTGATAAAGAAATTATTGGTTTTAAGAAAAAAGAAGTAAAAGAAGTAAAAAAAGATGATCAAATAAAAATAGTTGGTAAAAAATATATGCTTAATTATAATGAATATATTTTATTTAAATATGATAATACATATGAAAGAAAAAGACTTGATTATACTAAAAATGCTTATGAAATAAAAACAGGTAAATATGTATATGAAAATGATTCAATTATATTTGATGGTGTTTTAAAAGCAAAAGTATTTAAAGACTATATTTTATTATATGAGGAAAATAAAAATTATAATGTAAATAAGTATGCATATCCTATTTTCTTTAGTGAAGATAGTTTAATTAGTGTATTTAATTCATTCACTGAAGAAATAAAAAAAGATGTTGTTAATAGAAAGCAAGAAACAGATGCAAATGTATCATATGTTACAACAGATATTGAAGAATGTTTTGTTAAATCTGATAATTTAGATAATATTGTTTGTAATACTCATTATAATGTATATTTTTATAGTGACGAGAATTATACAAAAGAAGAATGCGAAACTGAAAATAGTAAGTTTATGAATTATTCTATAAGTAGTGGTTATTGCGATTATGATCATGTATTTAATTTTTCATTCTATGAATTTGATAAAAACTATAATTTAGTTTCAAGTTACACTGGTTTATAAAAATTATATTTAAAATATAATTTTTTTATTGTATAATTATAATAGAGAGGTATATGATATGAATAAGACTAAAATGATTGCGACAATAGGTCCATCATCTAAAGAAGAAAATACAATTAGAGAAATAATTAAAGCAGGTGCTGATGTTATTAGAATTAATATGTCACATGCATCAACTGATTTTGCAAGAGATATTATTTTAAAAACTAGAAAAATAAGTAATGAACTTAAAACGGAAGTTGGAATAATGATAGACACTAGAGGTCCTGAAATAAGAATAGGAAATTTAGCAAATGGTGTTGTTAAACTTGTTAAAGGTAATAAGATTAGAATTATTTCAAATGTAATTGTTGGTGATCAAAATATGATAAGTATTACAGTACCAGCAATAGTTAATCATATTAATGTAGGTGATAGAATTCTTTTAAATGATGGTAGTGTTGAATTAAAAGTAGTTGCTAATGATAATGAAACTGTTATTTGTGATATTTTAAATGATGGTTTTATAACTAGTAATTGTAGTTTAAATGTACCTGATGCATCATTTAATATTAAATTCTTATCAAATTATGATAAAGATACTATTAGATTTGCATCTGAAATGGAAGTGGATTTTTTAGCATTATCACTTGTTAATTCACATCTTGATGTACTTGATGTAAACGATTTATTAATTGAACTAAATGATAGTCATATACAAATTATTAGTAAAATAGAAAATAAAAGTGCTATAGATAATATAAAAGAAATAATAAAAATGTCTGATGGAATTATGATTTCAAGAGGTGATCTTGGTATTGAAATAGAAGTTGAAAAGATTCCATCACTTCAAAAGAAAATATCAAGACTAACAAAAGAACAAGAAAAAATAGCAATTGTAGCTACAGAAATGCTTGCATCTATGCAAAATTCACCAACACCAACAAGAGCAGAAGTATCAGATGTTGCAAATGCAGTAATTGATGGAACAGATGCAGTAATGCTTTCAAGTGAAACAGCAATAGGTAACTATCCAGTTGAAACAGTTAGTACTATGAATAGAATAATAGATGCTATAGAAAAAGAAATGGATTATAATGATATTTTACTTGATATAAAAAGAACTGATATTGAAGATATTTCAAAAGCAATATCATATTCATGTGTTGATTGTGCTAATAGAGTTAATGCTAAAGCTATTGTTTGCTCAACTATGAGTGGTCAAACAGCAAAAGATATTAGTAATTTTAGACCAAGTTCAACTGTTATAGCAATTTCACCTGATGTTAAAGTAGTAAGAAGTTTAGTGCTTAATTATGGAATATTACCACTTTTTGTACCTATGGTATCATCAACTGATGAAATGGTTAATCTATCTTTAGTTAGTGCATCAAAAGTAATTGAATTAAACACTAAAGATAAAGTAATAATAGTAGGAAGTTTTCCATTATCTGATGTTAAGTATACTAACTTTATGAAAATAGAGGAAATAAAATGACATTAAAAGAATTAAATAATAAAAAAGAAGAAATAGTAAAAGAATATATATCTAAAATAAAAGAAGAGGCTACAAATAAAGCAAATGATATTATAAAAAATAATAATCTAGCTGATAATGAAAAAATACTTAATGATTTAATTAGAATAAATACAGGAATACTAATTAATAAGTATTTAGAAGATGAATTAAAAAATAATCCAAATATAATTATAGATACACCTTTAGAAGTAGAATATAATATTGATGGATCAAAAAAAGATATATATACATTATCAAAAGAACGTGATATTAAAGAAATGCAATATACTATGAAAATTAATGAATTTGATTATAAATTAAATGAAAAATTAATTTCAAAAGAAGAATATGATAATGAAGTTAGTAAAATTAATAAAAAATTAAATGATTTAAAAGTAATATATAATGATCTTATATTTAATATAATAAATCAAAAAGATATATCATTTATTACATCATCAATAATGAGTTATAATATTGATAAAATAGATTTAAAAAGATTATCAGATGCTGTTATAGCTGTTAGTGATAATAAAGTAAATGAATTTATTAATAATAATAAAGAAATGAAAGAGAATACTTTTTCATATTGGAATTATAAATATAATGAGTTATCTAAATCAATTAGTAAATCAAGAGAAGTAGAGAGTTTTATTTTAAACTTAATAAATTAAATTCTTTACTTTTTTTCTTTTTTTATGTAATATACTTAATTAGGTGATTTTTATGATTAACTTTGTTATATCATCTATATTATCTAGCTTAATATATTCTACATATCTAGAAGTAAAAGATTATAAATTAGGTGAGAAAAAATCAGGTAAAAAAATAAATTTTGAAGAACTTTCTTATGAATCAGAAGATATAAAAAAAGATTTAAAAAGATACTTATTTGATCAAATAAAAGATATATCTAATTTAGATTATTTAATTCCTATATATAATATTTATATAATGATTGAAAGAATATTAATGGAAGAATCTTATATTGATGATTATAAAGAATTATTTGATGAAGTTATTCCAGAAATTAATTCTTTAGAAAGAAAAGTAAGAAAAGAAAATTATGAATTACTTAAACTAACTATGGAGCAAACTAAGCTAAATTTAAAAGATTATAAATTAATTGAAAATGATGTTCCTGAATCAATATTTGAAGAAATAATTGATTTGAATAATTTAGAATATAGCGATAAAGGTAATGTAAAAGTACTTGAAAAAAAGAATAGTTAATTGCAACTATTCTTTATTTATTATATAATGTAGTAGGAGGATAACTATGAAAAAAAGATTAATAACTGCTTTTATAATGTTAATAATATTAATACCACCTGTTTTAATAGGAGGTATAACTTTTGATGTTGCTATAAGTATTTTATCTGTTATAGCACTAAATGAATTACTTAATTTTAATAAGGATTTAACTATTTATAATAAAATAGTTCCAAGTGCTCTTACGGTTTTTATTATAATTAGTGAAAGATTTAATATTGAACTTGATAAAGCTATATCTTTGAGTATGCTTTTAATGTTTATTCCAATCATATTTTTAGATAAGGATAAATATGATTTTAATAAAGCATCTTATTTATTTTTAAATGTAATGTTAATAGGATTTCCTTTTTCATTAATTAGAAATATTAGATTTGATGATATTAATTTATTTTTATATTTATATTTAATTGCTGTTACTAGTGATACTTTTGCTTATTTAATTGGTCGTTTCTTTGGAAAAAGAAAATTAATAGAAAAAGTTTCGCCAAACAAGACTTATGAAGGATTTTTTGCAGGATTAATTGCATCAATGGTAATATGCAGTATGTTTTATATGTACTTTGTTGATCCTGCTTGTAATTTAGTTAGTATAATTATTCAAATTGCAATATTATCAGTATTTTCATTACTTGGTGATTTATTCTTTAGTCAAATAAAAAGATTAAATAATGTTAAAGATTATTCTAATATATTTCCAGGTCATGGAGGAGTACTAGATAGATTTGATAGTTTTATATTTGTAGTAATTGCATACACTATTATAATGATATTCTTTTAAGGAGATGATTTAATGATTACTTTTATATTATTTATAATAATATTAGGATTAATAGTACTTGTTCATGAATTTGGACATTTTATATGGGCTAAAAAAGCAGGTGTTCATGTATATGAATTTTCAATTGGATTTGGTCCTAAACTTTTTTCATTTAATAGAAAAAATGATGAAACAACATATTTAATTAAAGCAATACCTCTAGGTGGTTATGTTGCACTTGCAGGTGAACTTTCTGGTGAAGGTGAAGATGATAAAGAAGTAAAAGAAGAAAATAAATTATATAATAAACCATGGCTTTCAAGACTTATGGTTATGGTAGCTGGTGTTTTAAATAATTTTATTTTAGGTTTTGTATTATTATTTATTCTAGGACTTATTTATGGAAGCACTCTTGCAACTAATGAAATTGCAAATATTGATAAAACACATCCATTATATAAATCAGGTGCAAGAAATGGTGATCTAATTGTAAAAATAAATAAAGCAAAAATAAAAGATTATGATGATATTCAAACTGAACTTGCTTTAAATGGTGAAAAGAAACCAATAACTTTAACTTATAAAAGTAAAGGTAAAGAAAAAACAGTTAAGTTAAAACCAATATATGATAAAAAAGATAAAAGATACTATTATGGAATAAGTGTTAAAACAATTAATAAAAAAGGAATTTTTTCATCTTTAAAATTTGCTTTTGTAAAATTTTGTGATATATATAAACAATTAATTATTGTTATTAAAAGTTTATTTACTCATAGAATAGGTGTAGAAAGTGTTTCTGGACCAGTAGGAATATTCCAAGTAATAGATATTGCAAAAAGTAGTTTATATATGCTTATTTATTTAACTGCTTATTTATCTATTAATGTAGGATTTATGAATATTCTTCCATTTCCAGCATTTGACGGAGGACATGTTCTTTTCTTAATAATTGAAAAAATAAAAGGCTCAAGAGTTGATGCAAAACTTGAAAATACAGTTAATTTAATTGGTTTTTCAATTTTAATAATATTAATGATTTTAATTACAATAAAGGATGTGTTTAATTTATTATGAAAATAGTATTTATGGGTACTCCAGATTTTGCAGTAAAACCTTTAGAAGTTTTAATTGAAAAATATGATGTTTGTTTAATAGTTACGCAGCCTGATAAAGAAGTTGGAAGAAAAAAAGAAATTAAGTTTTCTCCTGTAAAAGAAGTTGCACTTAAAAATAATATAGATATTTTTCAGCCAAGTAATATTAGAAATGAATATGAAGAAATATTAAAATATGAACCAGATTTAATAGTAACATGTGCATATGGACAAATAATTCCAAAAAAGCTTCTTGACTATCCAAAATATAGATGTATTAATATTCATGCATCATTATTACCTAAATATAGAGGTGGTGCTCCAATACATAGAGCAATTATAAATGGAGAAAAAGAAACAGGAATTACTATTATGTATATGGATGAAAAAATGGATAGTGGTAATATACTTTATCAAAAAAAATTAGATATTGATTATTTAGATGATGTTGGTTCGTTATTTGATAAATTAAGTATTCTTGCAAGAGAAACTATAGATGAGTTTATGCCAAAGTTTTTAGAAGGTGATTTTACAGAAATAACTCAAAATGACGAAGATGTAACATATGCATATAATATATCAAAAGAAGATGAATTACTTAGTTTTGATGATACAGCATTAAATGTTTATAATAAAGTTAGAGGTTTATGTCCATGGCCAATGTCTTATGCATTTTTGGAAAATAAAAAAGTAAAAATAATAAAAGCAGAAATAGGAAAATCTAATAAAGATGGAGTTTCTGGTGAAATAATAAATATTTATAAAGATTCAATTGGTGTTAAAGTAAAAGATGGAGAAATATTAATTACTTATCTTCAAGAAGAAGGTAAAAAGAAAATGGATACAAAAACATATTTAAATGGTGTTCATGAAGATTTAATAGGAAAAGTTTTTAATAAATAATTTATTTATTAGGGGACTTTTCTTTTTTTATGCAAATATTATATATGAAAGGGGGAAAGCATCTATGATAAGAATGATTATAAGATTCGCAATTTGTCTTTTATTATATAGATAAAATAGTAATTTTTTACTATTTTTTTCTTTAAGAAATTATGATTTACTGATATAATTATATATAGTGGGGATGATATAATGGATAGTAAATTAAAACTTTTTTTAGAGAAAATAAAATTAGATGAAGAAAACTATAAATATTTTGAAAATGGTAAGATTCTTAAAATAAAATCATCTAAAGATAAATTAAATTGGATATTTGTAATAAAAGTAGATGATATATTACCAGTAGATGTTTTAAAATATATTGATGAAAATATTAGTACTTCATTTGATAATTTAAAAAGTGTTAATTATGAACTTGTTATAGATAAAAATATTAATACTAAAATAAATGATTATTATTCATATGTTATATCATCAATAGGCTTTAACGAAGGAATGGCAAGTTTATTTTTAGATAAAATGATTAAATATACTACAAATGGACTTGTTATAGCAGTAGATAATAGAGCAGAAGAAAATTTACTTAAAAATAATATAGATAAAATTAATGAAAAATATAAAAGAATAGGTTTTGATATTAATATAAAAATAGATGTTAATAATGACTATACTATCAAACAAAATAATGATGTAAAAATAGAAATAGATATGTCTAAAGTAGTTATGCCAAGAAAGGAAGTTAAAAGAGAAAGAAGTAATAATCCTATAGCATCTACCAAAAAAGTAGAAAATTCAAATGCTATTTTAGGTATAGAAATAGATAAAGAAATATCACCACTTACATCTATTACTAGTGAGGTTACTGATGTTACAGTAGAATGTTATATTTTTGGAATAGATTTATTTGAATCAACAAAGACTGCATTTAAAATAATAACTTTAAAAATCTCTGATAAGTCAGATAGTTTACTATGTAAAATATTCTTTAAAAATGAAGATGATTTTAATAGAATAAAATCTCAATTAAAAGAAGGCAATTGGTATAGAATAAATGGTAATGTTAAGTATGATACATACGCAAATGATTATGTACTTAGTGCTGTAAATATAATGGATATACCATCAAAAGAAGTTGAAATTAAAGATGAAGCAGAAGAAAAAAGAGTTGAACTTCATGCGCATACTCTAATGAGTCAAATGGATGGTGTAGTTTCAGCTGAAGATTTAATTAAAACTGCAAAAAAATGGGGCCATAGAGGTATAGCTATTACTGATCATGATGGAGCACAAAGCTTTCCTAATGCATTTAATTTAGTAAGAGGAATGAATAAAGAATTATCAGAGGGTGAAGAACCATTTAAAGTCATTTATGGTTGTGAACTTACAATGATTGATGATAGTGTAGATATAGTAATAAATCCTACTGATGATTCACTTTCTGATACTACATATGTTGTATTCGACGTTGAAACAACAGGATTTAATGCAGGTGGCGCAGATTCAATTATTGAAATAGGTGCTGTAAAAATAAAAAATGGTGAAGTAATTGATAGATTTGATGAATTAATTGATCCAAAAAGAAAATTACCTGAAAAGATAGTTGAACTTACTCATATAACTGATGAAATGCTTCAAGGAAAACCAGATGAGGAAGAAGCAGTTAAAAAGTTTAAAGATTGGTTTAAAGATTTACCACTTGTAGCTCATAATGCAAAATTCGATATGTCATTTTTAAGAATGGCTTATAAAAAATATAATTTAGGAGAACTTAATAATTCTGTAATTGATACATTAGAATTATCAAGAGCTTTAGACCAAGGTGAAGTTCGTCATTCACTTAGTGCAATTACTAAAAGATATGGTGTAGTTTTTGCAGAAGATGCACACCATAGAGCTGACTATGATGCTGAAGGAACAGGACTTGTTCTTGCAAAAATGATTAATAAATTAGTTGATAGAAATATGAAAAAAATCTCTGATTTAAATAATCTTGTTCCTAAAGATGAAATATATAAATATGGTAGAGCACATCATGTAAATATTTTAACTTTAAATCAGAAAGGGCTTAAAAATATATTTAAATTAATTTCACTTGCTAATACAACTTACTTATATAAAACACCTAGAATTTTAAGAAGTGTAATTGAAGAAAATAGAGATGGATTATTAATTGGTAGTGGATGCTATCAAAGTGAAGTATTTACTGAAGCTAGTTCAAAAAGTGATGAAGAACTTACTAATATCATTAATTTTTATGATTATGTTGAAGTACAACCAGTTGATGAATACGCACATTTAGTTCCTGGTGTATTTGAAAACGAAGCTGGACTTATTCAAAATATAGAAAAAGTAATTAGAGTTACAAAAGAAGCAGGAAAACTAATTGTTGCAACTGGTGATGTTCATCATTTAAAGAAAGATGATAAAATTTATAGAGAAATCTTAATTAATCAAAAAGTACCAGGTAGAGGAAGACATGACTTAGCAAGAGCAAATGGTAAAATACCATCACAACATTTTAGAACAACAACTGAAATGCTTGAATGTTTTGAATTTTTAGGAGAAGATTTAGCTAAAGAAATAGTTATAGAAAATCCTAATAAAATACTTGATAAAGTTGAAATATTTGATGTTATTATTCAAACAGGTGGTGTTCCATTTTCACCAAGAGTAAAAGCTGATGATGGGAAAACTTATCTTGATTGTCCAAAAGAAGTAACTAATCTTGTTTATGATAAAGCACAAGATTGGTATGGGGAACCTCTTCCTTATAATATAGAAGGAAGACTTGGAACTGAACTTTATGGTGATATAGTTTATAATGCTGTTAAATATAATTTAGAAAAAGATAATATAACTGATGAAAAAGAAATATATAAATTACTTCATGAAACAATTCTAAAGGGTAAAGATAATGTTATTAATGTTGTAAAAGAATATTTAAAAGAAACATCAGAAGAAGACTTGGACGAAGAAGCACTATCTAAACTTGTTAAAAAGTCACTTGGTGGTGTTATTGGTGCTGGTTTTGATCCAATATACTTAATTGCTCAAAGACTTGTTAAAAAATCTAATAATGATGGATTCTTAGTTGGATCAAGAGGTTCAGTTGGATCTAGTTTCGTTGCTACAATGATGGGAATAACTGAAGTAAATCCTCTTCCAGCTCATTATAGATGTCCTAAATGTAAACATAGTATTTTTGAAGAAGATGGGGAAGAACTTGGTGCTACTTATTCTAGTGGCTTTGATTTACCTAATAAAAAATGCCCTAAATGTGATAGTGATATGTTAAAAGATGGACAAGATATTCCATTTGCAACATTCCTTGGATTTAATGCAGATAAAGTACCAGATATAGATTTAAACTTTTCAGATTTAAACCAAGCTGCAATTCATGAATATACTAAAGTTTTATTTGGAGTTGATAATGTTTATAGAGCGGGTACAATTGGTACAGTAGCTGAAAAAACTGCAATTGGTTTTGTAAAGGGCTATTTTGAAGATAGAATGATTGATAAAAGATTTATTGAAATAGAAAGACTTGCAAAAGGATGTACAGGTGTAAAAAGAACTACTGGGCAGCATCCAGGTGGAATAGTTGTTATTCCAGATTATATGGAAGTATTTGATTTTACGCCATTTCAATTTCCAGCAGAAGATCCAACTAGTGCTTGGAGAACTACTCACTTTGATTATCACAAAATTGAGGATGATGTACTTAAGCTAGATATATTAGGTCACTCAGATCCAACACAACTTCGTATGATACAAGATACTACAAAAACAGATGTTACAAAAGTTCCGCTTGATGATAAAGAAACAATGGGAATATTTTTATCACCAGAACCTCTTGGTGTTACAAAAGAACAAATTATGTGTAATACAGGTACACTAGGAGTTCCAGAATTTGGTACTAAATTTACAATTCAAATGGTTGAGGATACTAAACCAAAATCATTTGGTGAACTTATTAAAATATCTGGTTTATCACATGGTACTGATGTTTGGCTTGGTAATGCTCAAGAACTTATAAAAAATAATATTGTTCCATTTAGTGAAGTTATAGGATGTCGTGATGATATCATGGTATATCTTATGTATAATGGATTAAAGCCTATAACTGCTTTTAAAATTATGGAATTTGTTAGAAAAGGTAGAGCAAGCAAACCAAAAGATCATGATCAATGGGTTGAATATGAAAACACTTTAAAAGAAGCAGGAATTGCTGATTGGTATATCGAATCATGTCATAAAATAAAATACATGTTCCCAAAAGCACATGCTGCTGCATACGTAACAAGTGCGTTTAGAATTGCATGGTATAAAGTACATATGCCAGTTCATTATTATGCATCATGGTTAACTAGTAAGGCTGCTGATGTCGAAGTAACAACTATGATAAAAGGTTATGATGCAATAAAAGATAGATTGATTGAAATTCATAATAAAGGAAGAGATGCATCTAAAAAAGAACAAGATGTAGAAGAATCACTTCATGTATGTTTAGAGGCTACAGCTAGAGGAATGAAATTCTTAAATATTGACCTTTATAAATCTGAAGCATCTGTATATGTTGTAAATAGTGATAATGAAATAATACCACCATTTAATTCAATTGAAGGACTTGGTGATACTGTTGCTAAAAATATAGTTTTAGAAAGACAAAAAAGAAAATTTCTGTCAATTGAAGAACTTCAAGTTAGAGCAAAAATATCTGAAACTCTAATAGAAACAATGAAAAACATGCATATACTAGATGGAATGGATGAGTCAAATCAATTAAGTTTATTTTAAAAAAAGTTTTGATTAATAAAAAAATATGATATAATATTATTAAATAAGAGGAATATTATGACAAGGAAAAGGATTTTTTCAATACTTCTAGTGGTAACTTTATTATTGGGGTTTATGGTTCCAGCATTAAATGTTTTTGCAGCTCAACCAGGTGATCAAAGTGGCTGTGGTATATTATCATTTAGTAATGGGGAGCAACTGTACAGGATGTAAGTAATGCTACATCTGTTAATGTTACTTACGCAGGCGGAACAGTAACGGTTAATGGTACTGGACTATATTCTGATGGAACATCTATTTATGCACCACTTGGTTCTAGTGTGTCTATGAGTGCAACAAATAATGGTAAATTCAGAGTAGATGGAACAGCAACAAATAGTTCAACTTATAATATTGCTAGTGTAGTAGCAGGACCATTAAATATTGAAGCTGAAAATTTTGGCTCTGCTAATAGAGTTGATGCTGTAGTAGATTATACATACACAAACGAAAGAGCAGAAATAACAATAAATGGTGAATACTTCGATGTAAATAATCCAGCAATTGGTGGAAGTGGTAACCAAAATGGTGGTCATTTTACAGGACCTTTTGAATATGGATATGATTCAGGAAATGTTACAATTGCTATTGATACATTATTTATATTTAGACTATCAGCTTTAACAATTAATGGTACACCTATTAATGTAACTAGAACACCTGCACAATTATTACAAAATACAAGACAACAAATGATACATTATGAAGTTACTGTTGCTAAAGCAGATACTTACGTAATTTCAACTACAACAGTTCAAAATGAAGGTGAATATATGACAGTAGGAAATTTCTTATGGTCATATATGGATGTTGATAAAGGAACAGATGATTATGTTGGACATGGACAATTTGAACTTGTAAATGTTCATTATAATAATACTGATTATTCACTTCAAGATATTATTGATGCAGATTTAGGATATCTTGAATGGAATGAATGGATTAATAATGAAACTCATCAAAAAGAAGGAGGAGCAATGCTTCCTGCTGGTGCAGTTTTAACTGTTAGATTAATTCCAGATGCTGGCTATCAATTAACATCATTTACTATTAATGGTGGAGAATTTGAAGCTGGTGATGATGATCATGTTGGTATTTATACATTTACAGTACCAAGAGGTAATTTTCACTTAGGAGCTCATTTTACAAAAGTAAATAATAAAGTAGATGCAGATGGAGCTGATGCAATAACTTCAGGTAGTATTAAACTTGGTGGAGCTGAAGAAAGTATGCAAGTTGGTACTGCAAAACTTGGTATCACTAATGTAGATTTAGAACCAGCTAAAATTAGTAATTTCAAAGAAGCGGCTGGAGATTATAGTGTAAAAACTTATTTAGATATTAAATTATTTAATACTATATATAAAGGAAAAGCTAATGAATCATGGGATGAACAAGTAGATGAACTTCAACATAAAGCAAAAATAACATTAAAACTTGCAGATGATGTTGATGGTAATGATATTGTTATTGTTCACGAAAAACATGATGGAACTTATGAAATAATTGAAACTGTATTTGATCCTGTTAAACATACAATTACATTTGTAACTGACAGTTTCTCAAATTATGCAATCGCATCTAGAACAATAGATACAAAAAATGTTAAAACAACTGATAATGTAGGAATATATTTTATTGCATTAATGTCTTCAATAATTGGACTTGGAGCAGTTAAATTATTTAGAAAAAAAGCTACATTAAAATAATAAATAACTAGCATTTAAAATGCTAGTTTTATATTAAGGAGATGTTTTATGAAAAAATCCGAAAAGAATAATAAAAAAAATAAAACAGTAGAAAAAAAAGAACCTTTAAATGAAAAGAAGATTCATAAAAGATTAAATAAAAAAAATGTTGTTATTTTTATAATAAAAATTATTTTAGCAATAATTATTAGTATTTCAATTTATAATATTGCATCTTGGTATTTTGATAATAAAAATAATGATACTATTGCTCATAAAGTAAAAGAAAAAGTAACTAAAAAGAAAAATAAAAAAGGTGAAGAAGTAATCAAAGTTGATTTTGATGCTTTGAAGAAAGAAAATTCAGAAACAGTTGGATACTTTATAATGAAAAATCCATCTATAGAATATCCAGTAGTTAAAGGTAATGATAATGATTATTATCTAAATCATAATTTTAATAAACAATATAATAAAGGTGGATGGATATTTGCTAATTATCTTAATAGATTAGATGGTACCGATAAGAATATTACCTTATTTGGTCATAATATGAAGAATAAAAGTATGTTTGGTAATTTATATCAAGTACTTACTGATGATTGGTATAATCAAAATAAGTTTGATATGATTTATATTACTGAAGAAGGTAATTATAAATATACTATTTTTTCTGTTTATAGAATAGAAGCAGAAGAATATTATTTAAATAATAAATTTTTAACAGATGAAGATTTTTACGATTTTATAAATACATTAAAATCAAGAAGTATATTTAACTTTAATCAAGAAGTATCAAAAGATGATAAAATAATTACATTATCTACTTGTTCGGGTAGTAAATATAGAGTTGTTGTTCATGCTAAATTAGTTGATTTTGTAAATAATAAATAAGATTAATTTATAATAATTGATAAATCTATTTTAATATGCTAATATAACAAAACAAGAAGTTGGTGATTAAAATGGATTTTTTAAATGAAATAAAAAATATTTCTGATAATAATCTTGAAAGTCTAGTAAAAGAAAAAATAGATTATATTTCAACTGAAAGTGATAATTACAATAATAATACAAATGTAATTGGTTTTAAACTTGATGAAAATCCAAAGTTCGATATTAATAATCATAGTGATGGTGATTTTTTCTCTTTAGATGTAATATGTGGTTATGAGGGATATATAAAAAAGAACATGAAAATTGTTTATGGACTTTCATATAATTATACTAAATTAGTATCAAATAATGGATCTTATTATTATTTAGATACTGATGATTATATTTTAGATTTTTGTAAATATATTAAAGATAAAGAAGTTTTAAATGATTATGTATTTTTTGATTATGTTTTAAAATTTATTCGTAATTATTTTAAAGTTATTAGTACACAAGATAGAGAAGAAATGCTTAGTATGATATATAAAAATGATTATAATGTATATGATAAAACATTTGAAAATAGATTTAGTTTATTTAAAAATAAAGGTAATGCTAGATGTAGTGAATATGCTGTTTTAGCTCAAAATATATTATCGTTTTTTGACTATGATATTATTTATGTTATTGGAAAAGAGAAAGATAATGATATAGAAACCAATCATGCTTTTAATATAATTTCATTTTTTGATAAAGAAGATAATAAAGATGTGACATATTTAATTGATTTTTCACTTAATATAGATGAAATAGATTTAGTTTCGAATAAAAAAGAACCATCTGTTTTTCTTGGAGAAATAGATAGAGAGTCAGCAAACGAATTATTAACTAAAAATATTCATTTAGTATTTGATGATTATGATTATATAAAAGTAGGAAATACACTAGTATGTTTAGGTAATTCATATGAAAGAGAATATTATATTACTAGTGATAATACTTTAGAAAGAACAAAAAGACTTACTATTAATAAATAACTTAAGTATAAATACTTAAGTTTTAATTTTTTTTATGATAAAATATATTTGGTGATTATTATGACTTATAATTATAATAATAAAGATTTTGATGTTATTGTTTTAAAGAAAAATCAAAAGAATACATATATAAGAGTTAAAGAAGATTTAAAAATATATGTTACAACTAGTAAATTAACACCAAATTTTATGATTGATAATTTAATAAAAAATAATAGAGTATCAATAAATAAAATGATAGATAAAATGCTTATTAAAAATGAAAATAGTCAAAAGAATTATTATCTTGGAAAAGAAATAAATGTTGTAATAATTAATATTGTAAAAGAACCTTATATTGAAAATGACACATTATATGTTAAAAATGAAAAAGATATAGAAAAATTTTATAAAAAAGAAAGAGAAAAAATATATAAAGAAAAGATTGATTACTGGTATGATAATTTTTCTATGAAAATTCCTTATCCCAAATTAACTATAAGAAAGATGACTACAAGATGGGGAGTAAATAATAAAAGAGATAAAAAAGTAACATTAAATAGTGAACTTATTTATCATGATATATCTTGGCTTGATTATGTAATAGTTCATGAATTATCACATTTTATTCATTTTAATCATAGTAAAGATTTTTGGAATTTAGTTGAAGAAAACTATCCTAATTACAAAAAAATAAGAAAAGAAATGAGGAGTTAATATGGTTATAGAATCAGTTAATAATGAAAGAATTAAAGAAATTAGAAAATTAAAAGAAAAAAAACATAGAGATAAAGAAAAAAAGTTTTTAGTTGAAGGAGAACATCTTGCATTAGAAGCTTATAAGAGTGGTAATTTAGAAACTTTAATTATTTGTGATGGATATGATTATGATATGGATGTTAATAAAATATTTGTTACAAAAGATGTGATTAAAAGTATTAGTGAACTTGAAACTCCTTATAATGTAATTGGAATATGTAATATAAAAGAAAATGATGAAATAGGTAATAAAGTATTATTGCTTGATAATATACAAGATCCAGGTAATTTAGGAACTATTATAAGAAGTGCTGTTGCATTTAATGTTGATACTATTGTCTTAAATAATAAATCTGTAGATTTATATAATTCTAAAGTTTTAAGAGCAGCTCAAGGAAATAATTTTTATATAAATATAATAAGAAAAGATTTAATAGAGTTTGTATCTTTATTAAAAAAAGATGGATATAAAATTTATTCAACAAATGTTAATAATGGAAATGACGTTAAAAATGTTAAAACTAATGAAAAATATGCTATAATAATGGGCAATGAAGGAAATGGTGTAAGTGCTGATTTACAAGATTTATCTGACTTTAATATATATATTACTATGAATGATAAATGTGAAAGCCTTAATGTTGCTGTTGCTACTTCTATAATATTATATGAATTAAATAAATAATAAAAGAAGGTGTTAATATGAAATATATTAGAATTGGTAAAATTGTTAATACTCATGGAATAAAAGGAGAACTTAGAATCATATCTGACTTTAGACAAAAAGAGGCTGTCTTTAAAAAAGATATGAAGTTTTATGTTGGAGAAAATAAAGATAAGTATATAGTAAATTCATATAGACACCACAAAATATTTGATATGGTTATTTTTAAAGGAATAACAAATATTAATGAAGTAGAATTTTTAAAGGGAAGAAGTGTTTTTGTTAATATTGATGATATTAAATTAAAAAATGAATTTTTATCCTATAAATTAATTGGATTTGATGTTATAATAGATGGTAAAATTATTGGTAAAGTTACTGAAATAATGAATACACCCGCAAATGAAGTGCTTAGAGTAGGTAAAGTATTAATACCATATGTTGAATCATTTGTAGAAAATATAGATGAAGAAAACAAACAAATAACTATTAAAAATATTGGGGGATTATTATGAGAATTAATATATTAACACTTTTTCCAAATATGTTTAATGGCTTTTTAGATGAATCAATTATTAAAAGAGCTATTGATAATAAAAAAGTTGAAATTAATATTAAAAATTTAAGAGATTATACATCTGATAAACATAAACATGTTGATGATACTCCATATGGCGGTGGCCATGGAATGGTACTTAAGTGTGAACCTGTTTTTAATGCAATTAATGAACTTAAAAAAGATAATACTAAAGTAATCATGTTATCTCCTCAAGGAATTCCTTTTACTCAAAGACTTGCTAAAAGTCTTGCAAAAGAGGAAGATCTATTATTTATTTGCGGTCATTATGAAGGTTTTGATGAAAGAATAAGCAGTATTTGTGATATGGAACTTAGTATTGGTGATTATGTACTTACTGGTGGCGAACTTCCTAGTATGGTTATTACTGATTCAATTACAAGATTACTGCCTGGTGTTATTGAAGAAGAATCACACGAAAAAGAATCTTTTGAAGATAATTTACTTGATTATCCAACATATACAAAACCAAGAGAATTTAATGGAATGAAAGTTCCTGATGTACTTTTATCTGGTGATCATAAAAAAATTGATGAATGGAGAAAAGCAGAAGCAATTAGAGCAACAAAAGAAAAAAGACCAGATTTACTAGTAAAAGAAATAAAAGAAAATGAATATGTAAAGGGTAATAAAGAAGAAAGAAAAGTAATTAAAATTGGTAAATACGCATTAATAGATGATAAAAGTGTAAAGAAAGATGTAATATTTAATATTACAAATCAATTTAATTTTATGCCAAAAAAAGAAGTAAATAGAAAAGAATTGTCATCTGTAAGCAAAGTAGCAATAAGTGAACCAACATTTATTGAGTCTCTTGCTAAAAATAATATTAATAAAAAATTGAATATTTTATTAAAACAAGTTAAAATAGTATTAGATGATGAAACAGATGATGAAGGAACAGCTTATGTTTTAGGTGAACTAGATAGACTAGAAAGTATGCTTCTTCATAATTATGCAAAATATTTAGATATTGATTATGTTTCACTCATTCAAAATAAAATAGATTTACTTAGAAATGAAATTAATTTAAAACAAATGATGAAAGTAGAAACAATAGAATATAAAGGAAGGCATAGGTGATAATATGAAAACAATTTTAACTGGGGATAGACCCACTGGTCATCTTCATTTAGGACATTATGTTGGCTCTTTAAAAAATAGAGTTGAATTACAAAATGAAGATAAATATAATATGTATGTTATGATTGCTGATGCTCAAGCATTAACTGATAATTTTGATAATCCAAAGAAAGTAAGAGAAAATGTTTTAAATGTTGCTCTTGATTATTTATCTGTTGGGATAGATCCTAAAAAAGTAAATATTTTTATACAATCTGAAGTATCTGAACTAACAGAACTTACATTTTATTATATGAATTTAGTTACTTTATCAAGACTTGAAAGGAATCCAACTGTTAAAAATGAAATAAAACAAAAAGGTTTTGAAAAATCAATTCCTGTAGGATTTTTAACATATCCTGTTAGTCAAACAGCCGATATTACAGCTTTTAAAGCAAATCTTATACCAGTTGGTAATGATCAATTACCTATGATAGAACAAGCTAATGAAATAGTAAGCTCATTTAATAGAATTTATAATAAAGAAGTATTAGTAAAATCAGAAGCTTTACTTCCAAAAAATGAATTATCACAAAGACTTCCTGGTTTAGATGGAAAAGCTAAAATGAGTAAGAGTCTTGGAAATTGTATATATTTATGTGATAACTCAGAAGATGTATATAAAAAGGTAATGAGTATGTATACTGATCCTGATCATATTAAAGTAGATGATCCTGGTAAAGTAGATGGTAATGTTGTATTTATGTATCTTGATGTATTTTCAAATGACGAATTAATAAAGAAATATTCTGATTTTAATTCATTACAAGAAATGAAGGAAAAATATACTCAAGGTGGACTTGGTGATGTAGTTATTAAAAAAGTTTTATATAATATACTTGAAGAAGTTTTAAGTCCTATTAGAGAAAAAAGAAAATACTATGAAGAAAATATTGATAAAGTAAAAGAAATACTTAAAGAAGGAACTATAAATGCTAGAAAAGTTGCTAGTAATACTTTAAAAGAAGTAAAAGAAGCTATTGGTATTAATTATTTTGAATAAAATATTCATTTTTTGAATATTTTTTTCTTTTTAGTTAAAAATATAAATGGTGAAATTATGACAAAAGAAGAATATAATAATATTTGTGATAAAGTAATGCCAAAAGAAAGTCATTTAAAAAGGTATGTTATTTCTTTTTTTATTGGTGGACTTATGGGATTTGTTGCTGAACTACTTACAAATATATTTATTAATTATTTTTATTTATCTTATAATGATTCTATTAGTTTGATGCTTATAATAGTCATTTTTATAACTAGTATTTTAACTGGACTTGGTGTTTTTGATAATTTAGTTGAAATATGTGGTGCAGGCTTATTTATTCCTATAACAGGATTTGCTCATTCAACAACGTCGAGTGCACTAGAATATAGAAAAGAAGGTTTTATTTTTGGTATAGGTTCTAATATATTTAAATTATCTGGTTCTGTAATATTGTATGCTGTTGTTTCTTCATTCTTTTTTGGACTAATAAGGTATTTACTATTAGAGATTTAATATGACTCTAAAATACAATAATTCATATATAAATGAAGTGTCTACAGTAGCAGGACCATATGTTATTTATGGACCTTTTAAATATGATGAAACTTTTACTGATTATTATGATAATGAAGAAACTTTTGAAAAATGTGAAATTAAAAACTATATAAAATGTATTAATATATTACTAGGTAAATGTAATAAAAGTGAAAATGATATAGATTTAATAATTTCATCAGACTTACTTAATCAATTAATGATATCAAATTTTATGATGAATCATTTTAATATTCCTTTTTTTGGAGTATATAATGCTTGTGCTTCATTTTGTGAAGAATTAATTTTAGCAAGCACTTTAATAGATAGTAAAAAAATGAATAATATTATAACAGCTACATCATCAAATAATTTAACAGCAGAAAGACAATATAGAAATCCAGTAGAGTATGGATATCAAAAAAAGAAGTATCAAACTTTTACAGTAACTGGATCTGCATCTTGTTTAATTTCAAATAAGAAGAGTAATATAAAAATAACTACAGCAACTATAGGAAAAGTAGTAGACTTTGATGTTAAAGATTCACTTAATATGGGTAAAGTTATGGCACCATCTGCCTATGAAACTTTTATTACTCATTTAAAAGAATTAAATTTAAAACCAGAATATTATGATTTAATTTTAACAGGTGATTTAGGTAAATACGGAAAAACTATTTTTAATGAACTTTTTTATAAAAATTTTGGATACTATTTAAGTAATTATGAAGATTCTGCTTGCATGATTTATGATAATAATGATAAAAGAGTTCTTGCTGGAGGTTCTGGAATAGCATGCATTAATTTAGTGACTAATTCTTATGTTATTCCTCAAATGATTAGTAAAAAATATAAGAGAGTTTTATTAATTGCAACAGGAGCACTTATGTCTGTTACATCTGTTAATCAAAAAATGAGTATTCCAAGTATTTCACATGCAGTTTCTTTGGAGGTAATATGAGTTATATATATTCTTTTATATTTGCTGGAGTAGTTTGTTTGATAGCAGAGATTATTTTAAATAATACAAACTTAAAACCAGGTCATATTATTTGCTTATTTGTTATATTTGGTTCAATGCTTGATACTTTTAAAATTTATGATTTTTTTCAAGATAATTTTGGCGCTGGAACTAGTATTGTAATAACTAGTTTTGGTCATTTAATTATGCATGGTGCTTTTTTAGGAGTTAAACAAAGCGGCTTTATAGGATTTTTAAATGGTTTTTTTAATTACACTACTGTAGGTATAAGTGCAACTATTGTTTTTGCATTTATAACATCTATTTTATTTAAGGCAAAAAATTAATGTAAATACTTTTTTAAAAGTATTTTTTTTGCTATAATTTAAATATAATAGGGAGGCAATATTATGACTTTAGAAGACAAATTAAACCATTACATTAATTATTCTGTTAATAAACATAATAGTCAGTATGTTTATTCAAATGAAGAACTTAATGCAATTAATGAACTTAAAAACAATAGTATTTATTACGATTTATTAAGCAATATTGATAATGTGACAACTTATGAAGAAAAGAAAAAAATTGTTAATGAATTTATTGATAAAGAAAAAGAAAAGAAAGAGGAAGAAAAAGATTTAATATCAAAAGTATATGGTATTGATATTACGGATATCGATCATAAATTATTAAATAATGGAAAAGAAATATATGCTTTTTATGATAAAAAATTAAATAGAAAGAGAATATTATGTAATGATGATAGTCAGTCTCTTATAAGTACTCTTAAAGAAAAACAAAATGATAATGAAAAATATCAAACAGATAAATATGAAGATAATACATATAATATACTTAATGATATGTCATATGAAAATAAAAATGAATTAAATATGATTTATATTAATGATATTTATGACAAAGGTAATCAAAATCTAATCGCAAATTTATCAAAAGAAGAATTAAATAGTTTAAAATCTTTATTGAAAAAAGCTGAGGGATTGAATCTAACTTATATTAATATTGATAATCAATTAGCTCTTGATAAGGATGGTAATATTTACGAGTCATATTATGATGTTAAAAAGGGAGAAAGTACTACTGAAACTCCAGAGAGTTATTCATATAATGAAGATGTTATGGATAATAGCGATGCTATTAATGAATTCGACGAAAATGATGAATTATATGATTTTAAATCAGAAGAAGAATTAAGTGCAGATGTGGAAGAATTAAATTCTGAAATAAAAGAAAACTATCTAAATGAATATGAGGATATGAAAGAACTTATTACTGCAGAATATAAGACTTATTATGTAAATGTTAATATTGATGTTAATGCTATATTTAATAAAATATATAGATATTATAAGCATCCAGAAGAACTTGATAATTTGGTAGGAAATGAAAAAGATTTTTATGAAAAATTAACTACTATTTTTGCAGAAAAAATAGATGAAAGACAAAGACTTGAAAATAATAGTAAAAATCAATTAACACTAACAGATAAAGGTATTAGTGCACCATTTCTAATAACAATTGTTTCAATATTATTTTTAATTATTATATTATTAATAAAAAAGATAGCTAGTTAATGCTATCTTTTATTATTTCTAGTAATAAGTCAAAATTATCATCACTTGCTAGTATATTTTTATGTGTTTCTCCGCACTTTTCACATTTATATACTATCTTATAAGTATCTTTATATTTTTCTGCATAAATAGGTTTTAAAAGTCCTTTACATTCATTTAATCTGTCTCCAGGATTAATATCTACATGTTTAGAATATAAACAATAATTACAATGATCTCTTGCTGTATAATTAAGCTTACTTACTTCTTTATGACAGTTCTCACATATAAAATTTTCATCAATCATATTAAATCTTTTCATATTTAAATTATACTTTATATAATTGATTATTTCAACTATATTTGATATACTATTATTAAAGTAGGTGAAGAATATGGATATAGAAGAAAAAGTAAATCTATTAAAAGAATACTCTAATTATTTAGACAGTTCAAAAAATGGTGCTGATAATAATGAAGAGGTAAATGAAACAGTAATAAAAATAAGAGAATATATGGAAACAGATCCAATATTTCAATCAACAATAACATTTTTAGATGTTGCACCAAATAAAGAAACAAGAGAAAAGATAATTAATGAGTATAAAACAAGTGAAATAAATATGGCAGATCCAGCATTTAGAAAAGCAAGAAGAATGAAAATGATTTATTCATCTAAATCAAATTATGGATTTAGTTTAGCTTTATTTCTTACAATATTAGTATTTATACTATTTATTACTATATTAATTTGTATAATTAAATAACACTATGTGTTATTTTTTTAATATTTATGGTATAATTGATAATAACGGAGGCAAAAATGAACTATAGTTTTATAATAAATGATTTTGAAGGACCACTTGATTTATTACTACATTTAGTAAAAACTTCAAAAATGGACATATATGATATAAAAGTAGAAGTTATTACAAAACAATATCTTGATTTTATAAGTAAAATGGAAGAATTAAATTTAGATGTTGCTAGTGAATATTTAGTTATGGCCTCTGAACTAATTGAACTTAAATCAAGAATGCTTTTACCTAGAGAAAAAATGGGTGAAGATGATGAATATGAAGAAGATCCAAGAGAAAATCTTGTTAATAGAATGCTTGAGTTTGCTAAATATAAAGAAATGATTGAAACATTTAAAGAAATGGAAAGCGATAGAAAAGAAATATTTACAAAAGTACAAGATGATTTAAGTGAATATAAAAAAGAAATAGAAAATAATGGTGATATTACATTAACTGATTTATTAAATGCATTAAATGAATTCTTAAAAGAAAAAGAAGATGAAAAACCAAAACAAACTAAAATAACTAAAAAAGAACTATCAGTAACAGATAGAACTATTGATATTAGAAATATATTAAAAAATAAAAAGAAAGTATCTTTTTTTGAACTATTCGAAGTAAAAACAAGAGAATATGTTGTTGTAACATTTTTATCAATACTTGAAATGGCTAAAAAAGGTGAAATCGATATTAAACAATCAAATAATTTTAACGAAATAACAGTAAATTTAAGAGGTGAAAACAATGATTAGTGCACTTGAAAGTATACTTTTTGCTATAGGTGATGAAGGGCTTACTTTAATTGATATATCAAATATACTTGAAATTGAAGTTGATAAAGTAACTGAATTAATTGATAAATTAAATGAAAAATATAAAGATGAAAATAGTGGTATTGAACTTAAAATATTAGGTAATAAGTATAAATTAGTAACTAAAAAAGAAAATAAAAAGTACTTAGAAGCTCTATCACTTGAAAATAGTAATAATTTATCACAAACTGCACTTGTAACATTAGCAATTATTGCTTATAATGAACCTGTTACAAGAATAGCAGTTGATAAAATAAGAGGTAATAATTCTTCTAATATGATAAGAAGTCTTGTTTCTAAAGGGTTTGTAGAAGTTGCTGGTAAAAGTGATGAACCTGGTAAACCTAATTTATATAAAACAACAGATAGATTTTTAGATTATTTTAATTTAGCTTCTCTTGATAAGCTTCCTGAACTTAAAGAAGAAGTTGAAGTATTAGATGAAGAAATTGATTTGTTTGAATCTAGATATAAAGAAGGTGCTTAATTATGATAGGTATTGCTGTCAGTGATAATAAAGAATGGGAAATTTTACTTGAATTATATAATATAAACAGCGAATATACTGAAAAATATATTTATGGTAGTTTTTATAGAACTGTTTTTAAAAATAATGATGTTATATTTTTTAAAATAGGAAAAAGAAAAGTAAATGCAGCAGCAAGTATTCAATATATGATTGATAAATTTAAATTTGAAAAGATAATATTAGTTGGCACATGTACACTAGTTTCTGATCTTGATTATAATGATATTATAGTGCCATCATCAGTAGTTGAATATGATTTAACTGTTAGAGAAGTTCAACCATTAGTTTTAGAAAAAAATATTATTGAACTAAGTAAAGTATCTGTAGGTAATGATTATGTAACTGGACTTCTTGGAACATCTGATAAAGCATTAATGATTTATAAAGATTTTTTAAAATTAAAAGATGAAACTGAAATAATTGCTTCTGATACAGAATCAGCAGCAGTAGCTAAAGTATGTAAAATGAATAATGTTGATTTAACTATTATAAAAGGGGTAACAGACAAAGTATTTAATAGTGAAGATGGATTTGATGAACAAGTTGAGGTTTATGAAGAAAATCTTCCAGTAGTAATAAAGAATATTTTAGAAAATTATTTAACAGAGGTAATAAAATGAAACTTAGAAAAATATTAATTATTATTACTTTTATCCTTTTTATAACAGGTTGTAAAGTAGTAAAAAAAGAAACAAATTTAGAACATGAAAAACAAACATATCAAAAATATGTTAAAGAATTAAAACAACGAAATTATTCATCTGATGATATACCATTTGATATAGATGTTGTTTACGATAGAATAACTGAAGATGAAGTAAGATATCAAGTTATAATTGATAATCCTAAATATGATTTATCATCTCTTCAAGTAATTGCAATTCATAATAAACAAACAGATGATATATTTCCAAGTTTGGGTATTTTTGAAGAAAAGAAATCTTTATATAGAGGAAAAAAACCAGAAGGTTTAGTACTTGTTGGATATATTCCATATGATGGTAAACTTAGTAATTTTAAATGTAAGATGAAAGTACTTGTTAAGTATACATATAAAGAACAAACACATACTGTATTTTTTGTAAAAGAAGATTAGGAAAAACTAATCTTTTTATATTTTTTAATTAAATAAATAATTTTATTATATGCACTAGTGTTAACATTATTTTTTATTAATTCATAATCAATTTTATTATTTAAAATATCTTTATAATTTTTTAATATATAATCGTGTATAAAATAAATTTCATTAGTACTTAGTTTTACATTTTCTTTTTCAGCAAATTTTAAAATATTTTCATTAGTAACATATTTAATTATTAATTCTTTCATACTTAAATATATGTATTAATTTATATAATATGATTAAAAATAATAATGGAGGAATTATGAATAAATTAAATGATATAACTAATCATAGATTTTTAAATATACTAATTTTTTTACTTTTTTATTTTTTGTTTATTACATATAATTTATATTTAAATCAAATAGTAAATTCTAATGAATACAAGAAAAAACTTGATAATTTAACTGTTAAAACTACAAAAAGCACTTCAACTCCTAGAGGTAGAATTTATGATAGAAATTATAATTTGCTTGTAGATAATGTAGGCGTTAAAACCATTTATTATAAAAATATTTATAATCAAAGTTCTCAAAGTAAAATAAAAATAGCTTATACTTTAGCAAAAAATATAAATGTAGATTATTCGTTATTAAATACTAATATATTAAAAGATTTTTATTACCTAAATAATAAAAATAAAATAGATAAACTAATTACTAAAAAAGAAAGAAATAAATACAAAGAAAGAAAAATAACTAATGAAAAACTATATCAATTAAAACTAAGTAAAATAACAGATAAAATGTTAAGTAGTTATGGTGATATTGATAAAGAAGCCTCATACATTTATTATTTAATGAATAAAGGATATTATTATGATGAAAAAGTTATTAAAGAATATGCAAGTGAAAGAGAATATGCATTTGTTGGTGAGAATTTAAATAAATTAAAAGGAGTTAATATAAAACTTAATTGGGAAAGAAAATATTTGTATGGTGATACTTTTAAAGTTATACTCGGAACTGTTTCTAGTGAAAAATCTGGAGTTCCAAAAGAACTAAAAGATGATTATTTAAAAAAAGGTTATAATTTAAATGATAGAGTAGGAACTTCTTATTTAGAGTATGAGTATGAGAAATATCTAAAAGGTGAAAAGGAAATATATAAATTAAATAAAGATAATACTTATAAAGTAATTAAAAAAGGAGTTAGGGGAAATGATATTGTCCTTTCAATAGATATAAATCTTCAAAAAGAAATTGATAAGATTTTAGATGAAGAAATAATGAATGCAAAAAATGATTTAAATACATCATTATATGATGGTAGTATGGTAATTGTTAGTGATCCAAATACTGGTGAAATTCTTGCTATGTCTGCAAGAAATATAAAAGATGGTAAGATATATGATAATACGCCATCACTTTTAACTAATCCGGTCACGCCAGGTTCTATAGTAAAAGGTGCATCGATTATGACAGGATATAAAAATAATGCTATTTCTATTGGTGAAAGAATGAGTGATGAATGTGTAAAGATTTCTGGTGCTGTTAGTAAATGTTCTTGGACTTATCTTGGATATTTAGATGATATAAATGCTATTGCATATTCATCAAATTCATATCAATTTAAAACAGCTATAAAAGTAGCAGGTAAAGATTATTATTACAATGTTGCACTAGGTGATGTTACAGATGCTTTTAATAAATACAGAGATACTTTTAAAGAATTTGGACTTGGTGAAAAAACTAATATTGATTTACCAGTAGAAAGCACAGGTCAACAAGGAAATAATGATAATCCAGGAACACTTCTTGATTTTTCAATTGGTCAATATGATACATATACATCTTTTCAAATTCTTCAGTATATTAATGCAATTGCAAAAAATGGTGAAAAATATAAACTTCATCTACTTAAAGAAGTAAGAAAAGGAACAAATAATGATAAAGTTGGAAAAATTATTAAAAAAAATGACCCAGTTTTAATAGGTAAAGTTAATGCTAATTTCGAATATTTATCTAGAATTAAAGAAGAATTTCATGAAGTAATGAATGCTATTGGTAGCGGATATATGGGAGATGTTCCTGATCCATCTGGTAAAACTGGAACGTCACAAAGCTTTTATGACATTGATAAAGATGGTAATGTTGATGTTGAAACACTATCTAAAGCATTTATAGGTTATGCACCAAGTGATAACCCTAAATTTTCTATTGTAATATTATCTCCAAATGTAAGATATTCATCAGTTAGTAATTATGTTTCTCCTGTAAATTATAATATTAGTAAAAGAGTATCAAATAAAGTATTTGAAATTTTAAAATAATATGGTATAATTTAAGAGTTAATCAAAGGAGGGATTTTAAGTGGCAAAGAAAGGTGCAAGAAACTATGTTGCTTTAGAATGTAGTGTTTGTAAAGAAAATTCTAAAATTTCAAGAGAAAATTATTTTGTTTCTAAAAATAAAATGAATACACCAGATAAATTAGAAATTAATAAATATTGTCCTGTATGTAAAAAACATACTGCACATAAAGAAAAGAAATAATGAGTAAAATTGCTATTATAGGTCTTGGATTTGTTGGAAAGAGTTATTGCTATTCAATTATTAATAAACATTTAGTAGATGAAATAGTATTAATTGATCCTGATACTGATAAATTAAAAGGAAACTATTTAGATTTATCTGATTCAGCTACAATTGAAAATATTAAACTAAGTATTGGTACTTATGATGATATTAATGATTGTGATATTATAACAATTACTGCTGGAAGAAATCAGGAAGAAGGGCAAACAAGATTAGATTTAATTAATAATAATGAAGCTATTATAAAATCAATATGTGATAGTATAAATAAAACTAATTTTAATGGTATTGTTTTAGTTGCTACAAATCCACTTGATGTTTGTACTTATTTAGTTAATAAATTCTTAAATTTAAGTTCAAATAAAATTATTGGTAGTGGAACTTTTTTAGATACAATTAGACTTAAAAATATTCTTAAGAATAAATATAATATTGAAAATAATTCATTAGTTATTGGTGAACATGGAGATTCAAGTTTAATTATTTGGTCTGATATAGATTTAAATAATGAAGAAAAAAATGAAATCTTAGAAACTATTCATAAAAAAGCATATGAAATAATTAGTTTGAAAGGTGAAACTTCATTTGGTATTGGATCTTGTTTATCATATATTACATATATTTTGTTAAATGAAGAAGAAATGGATATGCCTGTATCTGTTTTACATGATGATATATGTATTTCAAATATATTTACACTAAGTAATAAAGGTGCTAAATATAAAGGTATCTCATTAAATGATGATGAAAAAGAATTATATAATAAAAGTAAAGAAATAATAAATAATACAATTTCTAATTTGGAGGTAATCTAATATGATGATAGATATAAATGATATAAAAAATGGTATGACTGTTATTATCGATGGTCAAATATATCAAATAGTTGAATTTCTTCATGTTAAACCAGGAAAAGGTTCTGCATTTATGAAAATGAAACTTAAAAATTTAAGAGCTGGTACAACATTAGAAAAAACTATGAATACTAATATAAAAATAGAAAAAGCTAATATTGAAAGAAAAAAAGCAAGTTATTTATATGAAGCTGGCGGAAAATATAATTTTATGGACTTAGAAACATATGAAACATTTGAACTTGATGAAAGCAATATTGGTGATGATATTAAATATTTAAAAGAAGGTCTTGAAGTAGAACTTATTTACTTTAATCAAAGTGAATTAATAGGTATTAATTTACCTGAAAAAATAGATTATAAAGTTATTTCATCTTCAGATGCAGTTAAAGGTAATACAACTCAAAATGCTCAAAAAGATGCAACTTTAGAAAACAATCTAGAAGTTAAAGTACCTTTATTTATTAATGAAGGTGATGAAATAATCATTTCTACTAAAGATGGAAAATATGTTTCAAGAAAATAGTTTACAAAAACTATTTTTTTTTATTGAATAAATAAGCTTTTTATACTATAATTAAGATAATAGAATAAGGAGATTATAGATATGAAAGAATTATTAAAAAACAAAAAATCTAAACAAGTACTTATAATAGTAGGTGTTGTTTTAGTAATTGGTTTATTTACATCTTATTTTTATTCAAATAGAGTAAATGTAAGAAAAATATTAACTGATAAATATGACTCAATTAAATGTATTGATAAATATTGTAAAAGTATTTATGCAGAAGAAGAAAAAAATAATACTATTTATGTGAAATTATTAAATGAAAATGGTAATATAGTTGGTAGATATGACTATAAAAAAACTAAGAAAAAAGTAAAAGAACCATTTTATTTAAGTGAAAAATATTTACTTATGAAAAAACAAATATCTTCAAAAAAAGCTGAATACACAATTAATAATAAAAATGCAAAAGAAGAATATAAAGCAAAAGGTGTGCTTAGCAAAATAAATGATGATCTAGTTTTAGAAACAAAAGAAGCAAAAATTGATTATGTATATAATATAATTAATTATCAAGGTAAAGAAATAATAACAAATATAACTGAATTTGAAAGTTATAATGATGGAAATATATTATATGGTATTAAAGATACTCATAACTATATAATATCTAAATCAGGTAAGATTTTACTTGATGGTTATACAGTTGCTGATGAAAGAGATGATTATTTAGTACTTAAATCAGCATCTAAAGATTCATATTATTACTTTAATATAGCAAAACAAAAAATAATGAATGAAGCTTTTTCAACATATGTAATTAAAGATGATGATTCATTGCAAGTTGCAAGAAAAGAAAATAATACAACAGTTATTTATGCTATTGCAAAAAATGGTAGAGAAAATAAAGATGTTAATAAAGCATATTTATACAATCATATTAGTGATATTCAAAAAAATATTGATTCAAATAAATATGATATATATTTAGAAAGTATTGTTGATGAATTTACAGAAAATATATTTGTAGATAATAAAAACAATAATTCATTTGGTATATACAATACTACTAAAAAGTCATATAGAAAATTATATGATTATACATCAAGTGCATTTAATACAGAAATAAATGTAATTCCAAGTTTAGATGGAAAAACTTATTTTCAAGTATCATGTGCTAAACCTTATTGTAAGACTTCATTAATGTATGTATATGCATATACTACTGAAGAAAGTACTATATTATTCCATACTGAAGGTTCTGATAAATTAGCATCAGAATATCATCAATATAATAATGGATATAAAGTATTAAAATATTCAAATAATTCTAAAGATGAAGAATATAAAAATAAATATGTTTTATATGATAAAAAGAATAAAGAAATTGAAAAGTCAGAAAATTATATATCTGTAATTGACTCATTCTTGCTTTTAGGCGAGGAAAAAGAAAAATCGTTACTAATTTATAATACTCAAAAAGGTAAAATGGTTAATACTGATAGTACTTTAGCTGAAAAAGTAAGTGATAATTATTATCTGTTTAATAATAAATTAGTAAATAGAAAAGGTGAAGAAGTTTATTCAGCAATTAAAAATCATACATTATCTTATTCTAATGATTTTGTTTATTCGTTTGGTAACAAAGATGTAAAAGTATATAGCATCAAAACTGGTAAAATATATACTTATAAATTAGGGGATAAAGAAATAACTAAAAGTTCTGATAATATAAATTTAGTTCCATTTAGAAATATTGTTTTTGTTAATAATGAATCTAAAAAATATTTAAAACTAATTAATACAAAATCTAATAAATATAGAAAACTTAAAGATAATTTAATATTTAAAATATATTCAAATGAAGAAAATAATAGAAATTATATAATTGTTAAAAAATCAGTCAATGGTAAATTAAAATACGGATTATATATTTTAGATTAGATAGATTATTAAATCTATCTTTTGTTTTAAGGAGATTTATATGAAAAAAATAACTAAATTATTAATATTTATAATTGTTGTATTAGTACTAGTACTAGCTAATATAAATATAGGTGATAAAGATAAAAACACTAATAAAAAAGATAAACTTAATGTTAAAGAAGTAAAAAATAAAACTATAGAAAATGCTGAATTAACATTGCTTGGTAGTGAAGAAATGACTATTGTAAAAAATGGTGTATATGAAGAATATGGGGCTAAAGCTATAGTGAATAAAAAAGATAAGTCAAAAGATATTAAAATAAAAGGAAAAATTGATACATCTAAAGTAGGTGAACAAAATATAACTTATCAATATGGAAATAAAAAAGTAACAAGAAAAGTAAATATTATTGAAGTAACAGATCTTGATACTGATGGTATACCAGTATTAATGTATCATTATTTTTATGATGATACTGCTGGTGAAAGCGGATCAAATTCAAACTATATGAGAAAGAGTTCTTTTGAACAGCAATTAAAATATTTAAGTGAAAATAACTATTATTTTCCATCTATGAAAGAACTTAATTTGTATTTAGATGGTAAAATAGAACTTCCTAGTAAAAGTGTTATTTTAACGCTTGATGATGGTGAAGAATCAAATTATAGAATAGCATATCCACTAGCTGTTCAATATAAAGTGCCGTTATATTGGTTTGTTGTAACTAGTTGGACTGATACAAGCATGGAATATCAACAAGAACTTAAAAATACAGGTTATATTAATTATTTATCACATACTGATTCACTTCATCATGGAGGATGTGGTGAACAACATGGTGGTGCATTACTATGTGTAAATCATGATGAGGGAGTTAAAGATTTAAAACTGTCTATTGAAAAATTAGGCAATGCCGATGCACTTGCATATCCTTGTGGTGATTCAAACGATAATGCGATTAGTATAGTTAGAGAAGCAGGGTTTAATTTAGCTTTTACGACAGCCTATGGTAAAGCATCAAGAGGTCTTGAAAAACTAGCACTTCCTAGAGTTAGAATGAATGATGGAATATCACTTGATTCTTTTATAGGATCTTTATAAATGTAATTTACTTAAAAAGTTTTGCATGATATAATATTTTTGGAGGTAGAATTATGAATTTAAAAGGTAGTAAAACAGAAGAAAATTTATTAAAAGCATTTGCAGGTGAATCTCAAGCAAGAAATAAATATACTTATTTCGCATCTAAAGCTAAAAAAGACGGTTATGAGCAAATTGCAGCTATTTTTGAAGAAACAGCTGGAAATGAGAAAGAACACGCTAAAATGTGGTTTAAATTACTTAATGATGGTGCTATTCCATCTACAGAAGAAAATTTAAAAGCTGCAGCTGATGGTGAAAACTATGAATGGACAGATATGTATGAAGAGTTTGCTAAAACAGCTGAAGAAGAAGGATTTACTGATATTGCAGAAAAATTTAGAGCAGTAGGTCAAATTGAAAAACATCACGAAGAAAGATTTAGAAAATTATTAAAGAATATTGATGATAAAGTAGTATTCTCTAAAGATGAAGAATCCATTTGGATTTGTCGTAATTGTGGCCATGTAGTTATTGGTAAATATGCACCAGAAGTATGTCCTGTATGTAATCATCCACAAAGTTATTTTGAATTAAAGGCTGAAAATTATTAATATGCATAATTACCTAATATTTGGTGATGAAGAATATTTAATTAATAAAGAAATAAAGGATATAATTAAAAAAAATAATATCACAAATGATGATATTATTTATTATGATTTAGAAAAAGATAAAGTAGATAATGCTTTAATTGATGCATCTACTATTTCTATGTTTATGAATAATAAATTAATTATTTGTGATAATTCTAGTTTTTTAACTGGTGATTCAAAAAAAGATATGAATCATGATTTAGATTATCTTATAAACTATTTAAATAATCCATCAGACTTTTCTTATATGATCTTTGTAGTTCATAATGTTAAACTTGATGAAAGAAAAAAAATAGTTAAAGAAATGAAAAAACTATGTAAAGTTTCAGAACACAAAAAAATAGAAAACTATGATCTAAATAATTATTTAAAAAAATATATAACTGATAATGGTTATAAGATTTCTAATAATGATATAAATCTTATTATAAAAAAAGTAGGGCTTGATTTAAGTTTACTTATAAGTGAAATAGATAAATTATTTATATATAAAGATAATGATAAAGATATAACTAGTAAAGATATTAATGAAATAATAATAAATAATTTAGAAGATAATGTTTTTTCACTTACTAACGCTATTGTAAATAATAATAAAAAAGAAATATTTGATATTTATAATGATTTAATAAAAGCAGGCCTAGATCCTAGTTATTTACTTGTTATATTATCTAATCAATTTAGATTGTTATTATCTGTTAAATTAATGCAAAAACAAGGTTATACAGATAATGAAATGGTAAAAGAAATAAAAGAGCATCCATATAGAATAAAACTTTCAAAAGAAACTAATTTTTCAAAAGATAAATTAATAATGATTATTAAAAATTTATCAGAACTAGATTATAAAATAAAAAGTGGTAATATTGATAGATTCTTAGGTTTTGAAATGTTTTTATTAAATATATAATATTGATTTTTAATAAAATATTTAGTATAATCTTATTCGTAGGTGTAATTATGGTAATAGATTTATTAAAACTAAAATTAAATCAAGTAAAAGAAATTATTATTGATGATAAAATTACTTTAGATAAAGATCTTTATTCAAATCTTGATATTAAAGATATAAAAGATGTTTATTTAAAAGGTAATATTGTTTATCATGGTGATGAATCTTTTGAACTTAATCTTAATATTAAAACAAAACTAATTTTACCATGTTCTGTTACACTTGAAGATGTTATATATGACATTGATGTTAATATTAATGAAGATTTAGGTTCTAAAGACGAAGAATATATAAAAATTATTAATAATAGTATTGATTTAATTCCAATTATATGGCAAAATATATTGTTAGAAATTCCGCTTAAGGTTACAAAAGATGACATCGATAGATCTAATTATAAAGGTGATGGGTGGAGACTTGTAACTGATGAAAAAGAATTAAAGGAAAAAGATACTCGATTAGAAAAATTAAAAGATTTTATAAAAGAGTAACATGAAAGGAGTTGATTTTAATGGCAGTACCATTTAGAAAAGTTTCTAAAACTAGTGGAAGAATGAGAAGAACTCATTATAAAATAGAAGCAGCTTCAGTTGTTAAATGTAAAAACTGTGGTGCATCAATTAAACCTCATAGAGCTTGTCCAGAATGTGGTTTTTACAAAGGTAAAAATGTTTTAGAGAAAGAAAGTAGTGAAAATAAAGACACAAAATAGTGTCTTTTATTTTTTTATAAATATTGAATTTTAGGCTAATTTATTATATAATATTTATCAATAAAAGGCTGTGATTATATGAAAAAAAATAGAATTCATAACTTAGCAATATCAATAACATCTATGATATTAATTGTAATGAGCATATCTCTTATGTATTCTATATATAAACTAAGTATTATTAAATTAATGTATGCTGTTGTATTAGATTCATTAATAATACTTATTGATTTATTATTAATAAATTATATTGAAAATAAAAATAAGAATATAAAAAAAAGACGTATTTTAACATTTATTTCTTTTATATTTATTATTATATATTTTAATCTTATCATTTATTTAATATCTACTTTTAATTTTATTGAAAAAGTAACTAGTAATAATAATGATTTAATTAAATACTCAGTTATTGTAAAAAAAGATAAAGATATAAAAATAAAAGATTTAGATAATAAAAAATTGGGATTTATAACTTTTCCTAATTTAACAGAGTCAAAGGTAGCACTAACTAAAAATTTATCATATAGTTTTATTACATCTGATTATGATAGTTATTCTTCATTAATAAAAGCTTATGATAAAAAGTATGTAGACGCACTTGTTGTTCCAAGTATTTCTTTAAAGGATTCAGATAATTTTAAAGATTATAAGGAAGTATATAATTATGATTTAAAACTTACATCATTTGATAATATTAATGAAAGAAAGGATAGTTATGTTATTTTAATAAGTGTTTCATCAGACGCTAAATATGATGAAGATTCTATTGCAAATATTTTATTAATTGTAAATAAAGAAACTAAAAAAACAATGACAGTATTTTTGCCTAATAATTTATATATTAATTTATATAATTCACCAGGAAAAAGAGAATTACTTAAATATACACTTAATTATGGAACATTTATATATACTAATTCTGTAGCACAATTACTTGATGTTAATATAGATTATTATTTAAAAGTAGATAAAGATTTTGTTGTTAAAACAGTAAATAATTTAAATGGTATAGAATTAAATAATAAAGTTTTAGATGGAGAAAATTTCTATAAATATATAAATGATGATGTTAAAAAGAATAAGAGTGCATATAATTCATTTAAGTTTAAATTATTTAGTAAAAACTTATTATTTAAATATGATGATATATTAGATTATAGTAAGAATCATGTAAAAAGTAATTTGAATTATCAAGAATTGATTGATATATTTAAAAATGATTTCTTCTTTATAAAAAATAATGAAGATGTAATTTTAATTGGTAATGCTAATAATAGAAAATCATATACATATAATAAAGAAGAAAGAGTAATTGATATAGATAATAAAGAAATTAATGAAATAAAGGAAAAGATTAAAAGTATAAGGAAATAATTATGATGTATTATTTAGTTATTAATAATAAGATTATTTTTACTACATATAGCAAGGAAAAAATAAATGCGTTATTAATAGAATTTAAAGAAGATAGAGTATCATTATGCATGAAATCATTTGGTGAAATATATGAAGATGATTTTATTATTACTATTAATGATAAATATTATGATTTCTTTTCTAAATTTGTTAAAAAGAATCAAGTGATTAAATATGATAATGATTATTGTGAACTTAGTATTTTTAGAAAAAAAGAATCTATTCATTTTAAATTTAATAAAAAAAGTTTAATCTCGATTAATGGAGTTTCTGTAAGAGATAAAGATTTTATTAATAAATCAAGAAGTTTAGTACATAATTTTCTTGAAGAACAAGCGCAAGAAAAGTCTAAACATAAAGAATTTTTAAAAAAGTTTAAAAAGTAAAATTTTTAAATTTTTTTTATTTTATATTGATTAGCGAACTAATGTATGTTAAAATTGAATAAAGAAGGTAGATAATATGTATGATTATATAGTTGGAGAAATTATTTCTCTTGAAAGTGGTTATATCGTTATTGATAACAATAATGTTGGATATAAAATATTTGTAAGCAATCCTTATTCATTTAATATAGGCGAAAAAAATAAAGTATTTATATATCAATATGTAAGAGAAGATGAAATGTCATTATATGGTTTTAAGAATATAGAAGATAGAGATTTATTTTTAAAACTTATAAACGTTAAAGGACTTGGTCCAAAAACAGCCCTTCCTATGTTTGCAAATGGGGGCAGTAGTGCGCTTATGGATGCGATTGAAAGTGAAAATATTAATTATCTTAAGAAAATGCCTAAAATTGGAGAAAAAGCTGCTAGACAAATAATTCTTGATTTAAAAGGTAAACTAGCTCCAAAAGTTGAAAAAAATATTAATAGTGAGCTATCTGACGCATTAAAAGCACTTGGATATAAACAAGCTGATATTTCTAAAGTTATTGGAAATGTTAATGGTAGTGACACAATTGAAAATCAAATAAAAGAAGCATTAAAATTATTACTTAAATAGAAAGGAGAAATTATGAACGATATTATTAATCCTAATGAAAAAGATGAATTTGAAGAACAAATAAGACCTCAAATGCTTGATGAATATATTGGACAAGATTTTGTTAAAGAAAACATGAAAGTATTCATTGAAGCAGCTAAAATGAGAGATGAATCTTTAGATCATACATTATTATATGGTCCTCCAGGACTTGGTAAAACAACACTTGCATATATTATTGCAAATGAGCTTGGAAGAAATATAAAAACTGTTAGTGGTCCAACAATTGAAAAACAAGGTGATTTAGCTTCAGTGCTTTCTTCACTTGAAGAAGGTGATGTATTATTTATTGATGAAATACATAGAATGCCAAGAATAATTGAAGAAATTCTTTATCCAGCAATGGAAGATTTCACATTAGATATTATGATTAATTCTGAAGGATCATCATCAAGATCAATTAAAATTGATTTACCACCATTTACATTAGTTGGTGCAACAACAAGAGCTGGTGATATAAGTTCACCGCTTAGAGATAGATTTGGTATTATTTCAAAATTAGAATACTATAATATTAAAGATTTAACACTTATAGCAAAAAGAAGTGCTAAAGTTTTAGATATTGAAATAGAAGAAGAAGCAGCAATTGAACTTGCAAGAAGAGCAAGAGGAACTCCTAGAATAGTAAATAGATTACTTAAAAGAGTAAGAGATTTTGCTTTAGTTGAAGGTAATGGAATAATTACAAAAGAAATATGTAGAAACTCATTAGATAGATTAAAAGTTGATAGTGAAGGACTCGATGATACTGACCATAACTATTTAAAAGCAATTATTTATAAATTTAATGGTGGTCCAGTTGGTATTGATTCACTTTCAGCAGCTATTGGTGAAGAAGTTTCTACTATTGAGGATGTATATGAACCATATCTACTTCAAAATGGTTATATTAAAAGAACTCAAAGAGGGAGAGTGGTTACAGATAAAGCATATAAACATTTAAATATTGATAAAAATTAAAATTATATTTTAAATATAATTTTTTTTATGATATAATCTTATAACGGAAGTGATTAATATGAAGACAAGTGATTTTGATTATTTTTTACCAGAAGAATTAATTGCACAAACACCACTTAAAAAAAGAGATTCATCAAGACTTATGATAGTTGATAGAAATAATGGTGATATTATTCATAAAAAGTTTTCTGATATTATCGATTATCTAGATAAAGGTGATGTACTTGTAATTAATAATACTAAAGTATTACCTGCTAGATTAATTGGTGAAAAAGAAAATACAAAAGCAGTTATAGAACTTCTTATGTTAAAGAATATAAAAGATGATACATGGGAGTGTTTATGTAAACCTGCTAGAAGAATTAAAGTTGGAACTATAGTTAATTTTTCAGATAAATTAAAAGCAAAATGTGTTGAAGAAAAAGATGAAGGAATTAGAGTATTCGAATTTATATATGATGGAATATTCTATGAAATATTATCAATGCTAGGTGAAATGCCTTTACCACCATATATACATGAGAAATTAAAAGATAAAGATAGATATCAAACAGTTTACGCAAAAGAAATGGGTAGTGCTGCTGCACCAACAGCTGGTCTTCATTTTACTGATGAATTAATGAGTAAATTAAATGAAAAAGGTATTGAAATTTTAGAAATAACTCTTCATGTAGGACTAGGTACTTTTAGACCAGTTAATACAGATGATATATTAAATCATAAAATGCATAGTGAGTTTTATATGATTGATAAAGAAACTGCAAATAAATTACAAGAGGCTAAAAATAAGAATAAAAGAATTATTTCTGTTGGAACAACAACTACAAGAACGCTTGAAACAGTTTACTCTTTATTTAATGAATTTAAAGAATGTAGTGGATACACTGATATATTTATTTATCCTGGATATAAATTTAAAGCAATTGATGGATTAATTACTAATTTTCATTTACCAAAAAGTACATTAATTATGCTTGTTAGTGCATTTGCTTCAAGAGAAATAATATTAAACGCGTATAAAGAAGCCGTTGATGAGAAATACAGATTCTTCTCGTTTGGCGATGCTATGTTTATTAAATAGAAAAGGGTGATTATATGAAAATTAAATACGAATTACTAAAAAAAGATAAAAATACTGATGCTAGATATGGAATAATTCATACTAATCATGGTTCTTTCGAAACACCTATGTTTATGCCAGTTGGTACACTTGCTAATGTTAAAACTCTTATTCCAGAAGAACTAAAAAGTATGCATAGTGGTATTATTTTATCAAATACTTATCATTTATGGTTAAGACCAGGTGAAGATCTTGTTGCTAAAGCTGGTGGTCTTCATAAATTTATGAATTATGATGGTCCTATTTTAACTGATAGTGGTGGATTTCAAGTTTTTTCTCTAGCTAAAAATAAAAAGAAAGATATTACTGAAGAGGGAGTTCACTTTAAAAGTCATATTGATGGTAGTAAATTATTTTTAACTCCAGAAAAAAGTATTGAGATTCAAAATAAACTTGATAGTGATATAGCTATGAGTTTTGATGAATGTCCTCCTGCTAGTGCAAGTTATGAATATTTAAAAAATAGTGTTGAAAGAACACTAAGATGGGCTAAAAGAGGTAAAGATGTATTTAATAATCCTAATCAATCTTTATTTGGTATAGTTCAAGGTGGAGCTTATGAAGACCTTAGAAAATTTTCAGCAATAGAAACTGTTAAAATGGATTTTGATGGTTATTCTGTTGGTGGTGTTGCTAATGATGGTGAAAGTAAAGAAGATATGTATAAAGCAGTTGATTATTCAATTAAATATTTACCAGAAGATAAACCAAGATATTTAATGGGAATAGGTGAACCAATAGATATACTAGAGGCTACTGAAAGAGGAATTGATATGTTTGATTGTGTTTTACCAACTAGAATAGCAAGACATGGTAATGCTTTTACTAGAAATGGTAGAATAAATATGAAAAATCAAAAGTATAAGGAAGATTTTACTCCAATTGAACAAAACTGTGATTGTTATACATGTACTCATTTTACAAAAGCATATATAAGACATTTAATAGCATCTAACGAATCTCTTTATGGTAGATTATTATCTATTCATAATATTAGATTTTTAATAAAACTAACTGAGGATATCAGAGAAAATATTAAAAATGATACATTTAAAGAGTTTAAAGAAGATTTTATTAAGAATTATAAAAAGACAAATTAATTTGTCTTTCTTTTTTTTGTTTTACAAGTTAAATAAGTTATTAATAATACCATTAAGTATTTAAAAATGATTGTTATATTTAAATCTTTTTTAAATATTAATAGAAATATAAAACTCGTAATAATATAGAATAAACTAAGCACTATAGTATTCTTTTTGTAGTTATTTTTACTTATTAATGTATAATGATAACTTATTATAATTATTGTAAGTATATAAGATATATAATTTAAAGTAATTAATATATTTTCATTAATAATATTAACATAAAATAATGATGTATTAATTAAACTAAATAATATAATTAATCCTATATATACTAGGATAATCTTTAAATATTTCATAATATCACCTAATAAATATTATTCATATAGTATAAATATATTCTAATTATTAATAATATTAATGGTGATAATATGATTTTCAGAATAATTTTTAGAACAGTATTCTTTTATTTTGTAGTTGGTATTTCGTATAAGATTATGGGTAAAAGAGAAGTAGGTGAACTTGGTACATTTGATTTAATTATAAATATGCTGATTTCTCAGTTAATAGCATTATCTATTGAAAATTATAAAACAACTATTATGTATGTTGTAGTACCCATTATTATTCTTGTTTTACTACAAGTTTTTTTATCATTTCTAGCATTAAAAAATAATAAAGTAAGAAATGCACTTGATGGTAGAGAAAGTGTTATTATTAATAAAGGTAAACTTAATATTAGTGAAATGAAAAAATTAAGATACTCATTATCTGATTTATTTGTTCAATTAAGAGAAAAATCTGTTAAATCTATAGAGGATATAGATTATGCAGTACTTGAAAATAACGGTTCATTATCTATATTTAAAAAAGATGATAAAAATAAATCTTTTCCTTTACCGATAATACTTGATGGTGAAATTGAAATGGATAATCTTAATTATATTAATAAAAATATTAAATGGATTAGTGATATTTTAGTGAAGAAAAAAATTAAATTAGATGAAATTTTTTATGCGTTTTATAATAATGGTGATTTATATATAATTAAGAAAGATTGATTTCTTTTTTTATTTTAAGAAAATTTATAATAGTAATATAATATATATTAACAATTGTACTTATAATTAAAGAATATATTCCAAATTTTAAATAACATAATATTATTAATAAAAGAATTCTAATTATCGATCCATTTATTGTAGTTATAAGTGCACTTTTACTTTTTCCAAGAGCTTGCATTATAGAATTAACTGGACCCTCTGCATAATACATAATAAAAAATGGTGCACATAACTTTAAATAATTAATTCCTAGTTTTGTTTTATATAAAAAGAATAATAATTCTTTACCAAGTATTATAAAATTAATTGTAAAAAATAAGCCTATTAATAAAGAAAAACCAATTGATTCATATATTTTCTTTTTTAAATAAGTTTTATTTTTAGTTTTCTTGGCTTTTGTAATTAAAGGTATACTTGTTTGTGAAATAGACATAGAAAAAAATGAAGGAAGAAGTAAAAGAGGAAAGACATATCCAGTTAATATACCATACTCGGTATTTATATAATTAATAGAAAATCCTTTGTATAAAAGTATATTAGTAAGCAGTATAGGTTCAAAAAAATATGTAATTGTACCAATAATTCTAGATGATGTACTAGATAATGATATATTAAGTATATCTATAAATACTTCTTTTTCAATTTTTTTATAATTAAAATCTATATCTTTAGGTAAAAAGAAATATAAAATAACAATTGATGAAGTTTCACTTATTACATTTGATAGTACTACAAATAATATTCCATTTATTACACTTATATTCCTAAAATATGGCAAAAGAAAAACAAATAATAATAGTCTGATTAATTGTTCTATTATATTAGATATTATGTGCGGCCATATTTTTTCTTTTCCAAAAAAATAACTTCTTATTATCAGCGAAATTGATATAAAAGGCAGAGTAAAAGAAATAGAAAAAATTACGAATGATAAATCATTACAATGAAGTAAATTTGATATAATAGGCGAAGTAAAATAAAGTATTATTCCAAGAATAATTGAAATAAAAAAAGAAATATACAATGATGCATATACTATTTTTTTAGAACTTATTTTTTCTTCTGAAATAAGTTTACTTACAGATATATCAAAACTATTTTGAGCAAGCACTATAAATAAATTAAAAGTAGGCATAATAAGCATATATTTACTAAGACCTATCATTCCTAAGTTTCTTGTTAGAATAATTTTTATAAAAATACTAAATAATTTTGTAATAAAACCACCAATAATTAATAAAATCGTAGACTTAATAAATTTATTATTCATTTTTTTCCTCTTTTTATTTTAAATATATGTTTTTTACTTTAAAAAATTAATTTTTTTTTGTATAATTAATATGTATAAGCCAATAAAAATGAAAAAAGATAAAATCAAATAAGGCTAAAAAAAGAAAAAAGAGGGTTTTTAACATTTTATTAATTTTTTAGGAGGTAGTTATTATGGAATATAATACATTAATTCAAAGTATAATTTTTGTAGTAGTTTATTATCTTTTATCTAGTTTTATATTGGTTAATATATTTAACAAAACAAAAACTAAGAAAGGAATAGCTTTAATACCTGTATTTAGATATATAAAGTTTTTAGATTTATTAGATTTAAAATGGTATTATTTAATTGGACTTTTAATTAGCCCAGCTAATATACTTTTATGGATTTATTTAAATATAAAGGTAGGTAAAAGATTTAATAGAACTAAAGCCTTTACTGTTTTACTTATTTTTTTACCAGTTATAGGATATTTAGTATTATCGCTTGATAAAAGTAAATATGATGCTAATAATACATATAAAAGTAAGAATTTCGTGTTTGCAAATATTTTCTCAGTAGTTCTTACTGTAGTTGCAGCATTAACATTATTAATACCAACAGTATTTAACAATATTACTAAAGGGTTAGATTTAGCAGGTGGTTTTGAAATTTTATATCAAGTAAAAAGTGCTGATAAGAAAAAATTAACTACATCAGAACTTGAAGATACTTATAGAACAATGCTTAGAAGAATAGATAAACTAGGTGTTACAGAACCGGAACTTACAATCGAAGGAACTGATAAAATACGAGTTAAACTTGCTGGTGTAACTGATCCTGATTCAGCTAGAAATTATATTACAGTAGCTGGTGAATTATCATTTAGAGATAGTAATGATAAAAAATTAATGGATAAAAGCGTATTAAAAAATGGAAGCGCTGCTAAAGTATCACAAGATGAAAGTGGTAATCCTGCAATTTTACTTAATATTGCAGATAAAGATAAATTTTATGAAGTAACATCACAAATTAGTCAAACTGAAGATAAATTGATCGTTATTTGGCTTGATTATGATAAATCAGAAGGTGATAGTTATGCTGCATCTAAAGACAAATGTGGTGATTTTGAAGATTTAAATGAAGCAAAATGTTTATCTGCTGCAACTGTTAAAGAAGGATTCTCTTCTAATGTAATTATTACTGGTAATTTTTCTGAAGAAAATGCTAAAAACTTAGTTGATTTAATTAATAGTGGTTCAACAAATGTTAAATTTAAAGAGATTTCATCAAAAACAGTTGGTTCTGAATTTGGTGAAGGTGCTCTTGATAAAACAAAAGTAGCCGGTGTTATTGGTGTATTCTTAATACTAATTTTTATGGTTGCTTATTATCGTTTTTCAGGTGCTATTGCATCATTTGCAATTCTTATTTATACATTTGCAACATTACTTGTATTTTATTTGATTGATGGTGTTTTAACACTTCCTGGTATAGCTGCTATGGTACTTGGTATTGGAATGGCAGTTGATGCTAATGTTATTACTTGTGAAAGAATTAAAGAAGAACTAAGAAATAATAAGAGTCTTAAAACATCATATAAAAATGGTAGTAAAAATTCATTTAGTGCAATACTAGATTCAAACGTAACTACATTTATAGTTGCTGTTATCTTATTTGCGTTTGGTGAAAGTTCTGTTAAAGGATTTGCTACAATGCTTATTATAAATATTATTATGACAATGCTTATAATTATATTTATTACTAGATTTATTACTAAAATCTTTATTAATACAGGATTCTTTGATAATAAATTAAAATTATATATTAATTATGATAAAAATAAAAAGAAAAAAGAAATTAGATTTGATTTTATTAAACATTTTGCTAAATTCTTAACAGTATCAATAATTGTTATAGTTATTGGTGTTATTGCTGGTATATCTACAGGTGTTAACTTTGGTATAGATTTTACTGGTGGTAGTGATATTACAATATCAACTAAAAAAGATATTTCTAAAAGTGAAATTAAAAAAGATCTTGCTAGTTTAAAACTAGATATGACTGAATTTACAAAAGATAAAGATAATAATTCATATTACATTAAAGTTAGTAATACTCTTGATGAAAATGAAGTAAAGAGTACAAATAAATATTTTGAAAAGAAATATAATGCTAACACTGAAATAGCAGTTGTATCTAACTTAGTTAAACAAGATTTAATTAAAAATGCAATTTATTCATTATTCTTTGCTGTAATTGGTATAATTGTATATATTTCATTAAGATATGCTGGAACATATGCAATTAGTGCAGTACTTGCATTATTACACGATGTATTTATAATTATTGCATTATTCTTACTATTTAAATTTGAAATTAGTTCAATCTTTATAGCTGCAATCTTGACTATTATAGGTTACTCTATAAATGATACTATAGTAATATTTGATAGAATTCGTGAGATTCATAAAAATCATAAAAATGAAAAACAAACAAAAGAATTAATGGGTGTTATTGTTAATGAAAGTTTAAGAAGTACAATTACTCGTTCTATTAATACAACAATTACAACTATGCTTCCAATTATTTGCTTAATAACTCTTGGTTCAAGAGAAATATTAGCATTTGATATAGCTATTTTAATAGGTCTTATTGCAGGTACTTATTCATCTGTATTATTATCAAGTCAAATACTTAGTAAATTTGAATTAATTAAAATTAATAGAAAAGAAAATAAAAAGAATATGCCTCCTAAAAAAGGTAAAAAGAAAAAAGAAGCTAAAAAAAGACCTACAGAACTTACTGTAAAGGGGATTAATGCTTAAAAAAGGATTTGATTTATATGGAATATAATGAGATTAAAACTTTTGATGAATTATTATTAAAAGTAAAATCATATATAACAAACGAAGAAGAATTAAATACTATTAGAAAAGCGTATGAATACTCATATAATGTTCATAAAGATACAAAAAGACTTAGTGGTGAAGATTATATTCTTCACCCTTTAAATGTTGCTTATTTACTTACAAGTCTAGATGCTGATAGTGATCTTATTGCTACAGCTCTTTTGCATGATGTAATTAATAAAGGCAATGACAATATAAATAATGTAAAAAAAGAATTTAATGATGAAATAGTTAAACTTTTAAATGGAATTACAAGAATAAATAATATATCTCTTTCTGCTGATAGTGAAAGTAATGTAAATTATTATAAAAAGATTCTTGTTGGTTTAACTGAAGATGTTAGGATTATTATTTTAAAGATCGTTGAAAGATTACAAAATTTAAGAACATTATGGGCAATAGATAAAAATAAACAAAAAGAAAAAGCTAAAGAAACACTTGAAATAATAGTTCCAATAGCTCATAGACTTGGTCTTTCTGAAATAAAGTCAGAACTAGAAGTTTTATCTCTAAAATATTATAAACCAAATGCGTATAAATCAGTAGAATTATTATTTGATAATACAAAAGAAGAAAGAGAAAATCTTCTTAATAATATGAAGAGTGAACTTGAAAATTTACTTGATTCAAATAATATAGAGTATAAAATAAAAGGAAGAGTTAAAAGTATATATTCAATTTATAATAAATTAAGAAAAGGTAAAAAATTCTCTCAAATTTATGATATATACGCTCTTAGAATAATTTTAAATGAAGTAAGTGAATGTTATCAAGTACTTGGTTTAATTCACTCTAAATATAAACCTTATCCAAAGAGATTTAAAGATTATATTGCAAATCCAAAAAATAATATGTATCAATCACTTCACACAACAGTATTTGGACCAGAAGGTAAACCCTTTGAAGTTCAAATTAGAACAAAAGAAATGGATGAAGTGGCTGAAAAAGGAATTGCATCACATTGGTCATATAAAGAGCAAGGTAAAAAAGTAGAATTTTCTATGGAACATAAACTTGAAGTATTTAGAAATATTATGGATCTTGATAATGATGAGTTTGTTTCAGAAGTAGAAAATCAAATACTTGGAACTAGTATATATGTATATACTCCAAAAGGAGATGTAATTGAACTTCCTGAAGGTTCAACACCAGTTGATTTTGCATTTAGAGTGCATACTAAAGTTGGTGAAACTATTGTTGGTGCTATTGTTAATGATAATATTGCATCATTAAATACTGTTTTAAAAACTGGCGATGTTGTTAAAATTAATACTAATAAGAATTCAACACCATCTCTTGAATGGTTAAATTTTGTTAAAACTAATCAAGCTAAAAATAAGATAAAAACTTATTTTTCAAAACAAAAGAAAGAAGATGCTATTTTAAAAGGTAAAGATCTTTTAGCTAAAGATTTAAGAAGAAAAAAAGTATCTGCTTTAGATTTTAACGAAAGACTTCAAATAATATATGATGAAATAAAAATAGATAACGAAAATGATTTATATTATTATATTGGTACTGGTAAATACACACCAACTATGATAATAAATATGGCTTATAAAGAAGAAAAAGCAAAAGAAGAACTTCTTCTTGATAGAATACAAAATAAAGATGTAATTAAAAATACAGATGCTAAAAACGATATACTTGTAAGTGGTATTGATGAAATAAAAGTATCTCTTGCAAATTGTTGTAAGCCAATAAAAGGTGATGAAATAGTTGGTTATATTTCAAAAGGTAATGGAATAATTGTTCATCATAAAAATTGTAAAAATGTTGGTGAAGAAAGAATTATTAATGTAGAATGGAATAATAATATTACAAGATTATTTAAAGTAAAATTACTTATTACAACTGATCTTAAGGATAATATTTTATATGATATTATTACTTTTTCATCAACTAATAATGTAAATATTGTTGAAATAAAATCTGTTATGAAAAACTATGAAGGATTTGTAGATTTAACAATTGAAATAAAAGATAGTACAGAACTTAAAAAATTCATATTATCGCTTGAACAATTACCTTATGTAAAGAATGTAGATAGGATATTTGAATAATGAGATTAGTAATACAAAGAGTAAAAAAAGCAAAAGTAACTTTTTGTGATAAAGAAAATAAAATAAATGAAGGACTTGTTGTTCTTCTTGGCATTCATAAAGATGATACTGTTGATGATATTAAATATTTAGTAAATAAACTTGTTACTTTAAGAATTTTCGAAGAAAATGATAAACTTAATTTATCAGTTAAAGATATAAATGGAGAAATTTTATTAATTAGTCAATTTACTTTATATTCTAATACATCTAATGGTACAAGACCATCTTTTGAAGAAGCTATGAAGTTTAATGAAGCTAAAAAGTTGTATGATAGTTTTATTAATTATTTAGACCAAACAAATATTAAATTTAAAACAGGTGAGTTTGGTGAAGATATGGATGTATCTTTAATAAATAATGGACCTGTAACAATAATTATTGATTCGAAGGAGAAGTAATATGCAAAATAAAAAAGAAAAAGAAGAAAAATATGAGGATTTAATAAAAAAATTAAACGAAATAGGTAGTATTAAAGATATACTTGATGATATGGATTTAATTAATAAAATTATTTCATATGACGGAGATAGACATTTATTTAAAATTTTTATAGATAAAATTAATGAAGAGTTAGAGCAAGGAAAAATATATAATACAAATTTATATAATTTTACTAATGGTAATGTTATTGATTCGATTATAAATTTAGATAAAACAACTGAAAAATATTCAAAAAGAGAAACATATATTTCTGAAAGATTAGATAAAATAAATTATTTAACAAACCTTCATGATGTTGATTCTCTTGCAATATCATTTACTCATAAAGCAATTATTGATGCATTATGTAATAAAGCAGATTATGATTATTTACCAATGGAACTTACATTTTTTACAAAAGCATATGAGTTCCCTAAAAACTTACCAGTAGAAGTTCATTCACTTATATTAAATACATTAATATCTTTAGATGAACTAGATGCTGCTAAAGATTATATAAGCCGTTGTAAAGGTAATTTAAAGCCGAACAAAACGTTAAATTTAAAAAAATAGTCAATCTATTTTTTTATTTTATTATTAATAAAATAATGATATAATATATTTAAGGAGAGAAGAATATGATTCAAAAAATAAAAGGGACTTATGATGTTTATGGATCTTTATCATTAAAACATCTTTATATTAAATCTTTATTTCAAAATGTATGTGAAAACTTTAATTATAGCTATATTGAAACTCCGTTAATTGAAAGAAGTGAATTATTTCATAGAGGTGTTGGTGAAACTAGTGATATAGTTACTAAAGAAACATACGATTTTGTTGATAGAGGTGGAAGAAATAATACAATTAGACCTGAAGGTACTGCGGGTATTGCAAGAGCAGTAATAGAAAATAAAATGTATACAACGCTTCCTTTAAAACTTTTTTATATGGGTTCTATGTTTAGATATGAAAGACCTCAAAAAGGAAGATATCGTGAACTTAGACAACTTGGTATTGAATTATATGGTTCATCAGATGAAATGGCTGATGCTGAAACTATTAATTTAGCCACTACATTCCTAAAAGAATTAGGTCTTAAAGATGTAGTAGTTAAAATAAATTCAATAGGTGGAGTTGAAACAAGAAAAAAATATAGAGAGGATTTAATAAAATATTTTTCTAAAAATATTGATAACTATTGTGAAGATTGTAAAGAAAGATTAAATAAAAATCCACTTAGAATATTAGATTGTAAGATAGATGCTGATAAAGAAGAAGTTAAAAATGCGCCATCAATATTAGATTATCTAAATGCTGAAGAAAAAGAAAGCTTTGAAAAGATAAAGAAATATTTAGATGATTTAGATATTAAATATGAAGTAGATAATAGACTAGTTAGAGGACTTGATTATTACACTAATTTAGTATATGAATTTACTACACCATATAAAGATATTGGTTCTATTGGTGGAGGAGGAAGATATGATAATTTATTATCTAGTTTAGATGGTCCAGAAGTTCCAGCTGTAGGATTTGCATTTGGTTTTGATAGAATAGTTGATGTACTTAATGAACTAGAACTTGAAATTCCAAAAACTGATGAAATAGATGTATATGTACTTAATATTGATCAAAAAGAATATGCATTTAATCTTGTTAATACATTAAGAGAAAATGGATATAGAGTTGATATGAATATTACATCTAAAAATATGAAAGCGCAATTTAAAGAAGCTGATAGATATAAAGCAAAATATCTTATAATAATTGGTGAAGAAGAAGTAAAAGAAGAAATTTATACTGTTAGAGATAATTTAACTAAAGAAGAAATAAAAGTATCTAAAGATGATTTAATTGATTATTTAGATATAAATTTATAATGAATAATATAGATTTAATAGATTCATATTTAGAAGAAATATTTCCATTTCCTAAATGTGAACTTAATTATAATAAAGATTATGAATTACTAATAGCAGTTATGCTTAGTGCAAGAACTACAGATAAAAGAGTAAATGTAGTAACTAAGAATTTATGGAGTAAATATAAATCATTAAATGATATAAAAAACGCTAATATAAATGATTTAATTAATATAGTTAAAGAACTTGGATTTGTTAAAAAAGCATATTATTTAAAAGAAATAGCAACGATTTTAGTAGATGAATATAATTCTTCTATGCCTTATGACAGAAAAATTCTTGAAAGTCTTCCTGGTGTTGGAAGAAAAACAGTAAATGTAGTGTTTTCTGAACTTGGATATGAAGATAATATCGCAGTTGATACTCATGTATTTAGAGTAAGTAAAAGACTTGGTTTAATTAATAAGAATGATAATGTTTTAACAACTGAAAAGAAACTTAGAAAAAAATTTAAAAAAGAAACATGGAATAAAAGACATTTACAACTTGTACTATTTGGTAGATATAAATGTAAATCTATAAGTCCTTTATGTGATGGTTGTAAATTAAAAGAAATATGTAAATTTGAGGTGAAAAATGACAAAAGGTAATTCTACTGCATATATAAGAAAAAATATGTATGAAGATGATTATAAAAGACTATCTAATCAAGAAATAATACTATTAAAAGCATATAAAAAAGAATTATTAAAAGCAATGCTTTTAAAACTTACTCTTAAATATAATAAATATAAATACAAGGATTTAATTAATAGATATATAAAGGTTTTACAAGAAGAAAAAAGATTAGTTAGAAAGAAGGATATCTAATGTATTCAAAATTATGTATTGATATTAATAAAGCTAAAAGAAAAAAATTAGAATTATTAAAACAAAAAAGTGATAAAGAAAAACAAAAAAATAATCAATATAAATTAGTAAACAGAAAAGAGGAGTAAATATGAGAACATTAATAAATAATTTAAAAGAAAACGAAGAAACAATTATTAGTGGATGGGCAAAAAAAATAAGAGACACTAAATATATGATTTTTATTGTTCTTCAAGATAGAAGTTCATCTATTCAAGTTTCAATTGATAAAGAAAATAACAAAGAACTTGTTAAAAAAATGGAAGGAGTATTACCAGATTCAATTATTGAATTCAAAGGTAAAATGGTACTTTCTGAATATGTAAAAAATGGTGGTAAAGAATTTTTACCAACTGAATTAAAAGTAATTTCAAGTGCAGAAGCACTTCCACTTGAAAATAATGCTAATATTGATACTAGACTCGATTTTAGATGGATTGATTTAAGAAGCGAAAAGAATCAATTAATGATGGCTGTTCAAAGTGAAATGGTAAGAGCTATGAGAGAATATTTATATAATAATGATTTTACAGAAATACATACACCAAAATTACTTGGAACTGCATCTGAAAGTGGATCTGAAGTATTTGAAGTAAAATATTTTGATAGAAAAGCTTATCTTGCACAAAGTCCTCAATTTTATAAACAAATGGCGCTTGCAAGTGGATTAGAAAGAGTTTTTGAAGTGGCTCCAGCATTTAGAGCAGAAAATTCTAATACAAACCGTCATACTACAGAATTTACTTCTTTTGACGTTGAAATGGCTTTTATTGATTCATACGAAGATATAATGTCTCTTGAAGAAGATATATTAATTTATGCATTAACAAAAGTAAAAGAAAAATATGAAGATAAAATAAATGATATATTTGATACTGAAGTAATTATTCCAGTTAAACCATTTCCTAGAATTAAATTAAATGATTTATATAAAGAATTACATGAAAGATATGGTTATGAAATACCAAAAGAAGATGTAGGTGATATGAATGCAGAAGCAGAAAAACTAACTAGTAAATTTGCTTTAGAAGTTTATGGATCTGAATTTATATTTGTAACTGATTTTTCAAAAACTAAAAGAGCATTTTATCACATGAGAGAAAATGATATACCACAAGGATATGACTTAATATGGAGAGGTACTGAAATTACTACAGGTGCACAAAGAGAACATAGATATGAAATTCTAAAAAAACAATGTGAAGAAAAAGGACTTACTAAAGACGTTGAATTTTATTTAAAATTCTTTAAATATGGATGTCCAGTACATGGAGGATTTGCAATAGGTGTTGATAGACTTAATATGTTATTACTTAATATTCCTTCATTAAAAGAAGAAATGTTCTTATTCCGTGGTCCAAATAGATTAGAACCTTAATTGACTTTTTTTTAAAAAAGTCTTTTCTTTTTTATTTTTATATGTTAATATTAAATTACCTATAGAGGACAATCAGGTGAACAAAAAAACCGACAAAATTATTATAAGGGAATCAGAATTAATAGATGGTGTTGAATACTTGCTTGTTCAAGGATCCTAAAGTCTATTATGGGATGCCCACCTGCACATATGTGTAGGTTTTATAGTCCCTGACCTTTATAGGTCTTTTTTTATGTATTTTTATCTTTTTTTATCATTTATACTATGATATAATTATACAGGCATAAGGGAGGCTTTAAAGTGTACATTAGTAAAGATGAGGTAAATTTAAATGTTAAAGAATTCTTTGAAAGAATAAATGAAAATAATTTTAAAGAAGCAAGAATATCTTTATCAAAAATACCTGCAACAAGTAATAAATTAAAAGAACAAATAATATTTTTAAGTAATTATTTAAGAGAAAAAGAAGAATACTTTTTAAATAAAAATGAAATAGATTCATATTTAGAAAGAGCTAATAGTGCTTTAACTAATGATAAAAGTTACTTAAAAGCTATTAAAATATATAATGAAGGTTTTAAAGAAACTGGAAACAAATTGTTTTTATATTATATTGCGAATACTTATTATTCAAAAGGTGATCTAGAAAATACTATAATGTTTTTAAGAAAATATACTAAATATAGTTATATGTTTTTATGCGAAGGTTATTATTTATTGTTTAAATGTTATCAAGATAAAATAAATAATCATTATGAAACATTAGATTTTAAAGAAAATAAGAATTTAAAGATTAAATTAAAAAAACAAAAAGTGTATGAAAATGAATTTTTATATAAATATTTAAAAATTAAACTAATAAAAGATGCTAATTTATTTTCAAATCCATCAGATAAAATGGACAAAAGAACTAAAGATATTAATTTAGATGATAAAGAAGTAGAAAATATAATTAAATCTGGTAAATTAAATGATGTAAGTATTATTTATGATATTAGTGGATATGAAAGAAAAATTACAATAATAGCACTTCTTTATATAAATGGATTTGAAGAGTTTGCTAACAAATTATTAAAACAAGAAAAAGATGATATTAAAAATGAATGTCCACTTTTATATAAACAACTTCAAAAGAATAAAAAATTATATTTAAATAAAGCTAAATTTAATAAATAAAACAAGGAATTAATTTTCCTTGTTTATTTTTTTTATCTTTTCATATATTTCGTTAATACTTTTTTCGTATTTTGATGTTAGTTTAGCATGATAATATTCTTTATTTAATAAATTATCAGGCATATATTGTTGTTTCACATATCCTCCTTTATAATCATGAGGATATTTATATGTTTGTGAATTTATTCTAATAGTATTTGGAATAGGATAATTATTACCATTTCTTACATCATTTAATGCAGAATTTAAAGCAGTATATGCGCTATTTGATTTAGGAGACAGTGCCATTTCAATTATAACTACAGAAAGGGGGATAATAGCTTCTGGCATACCAACTCTTTCACAAGCATTAATACATGCATCAACTTTAGGTCCGATTGATGGGTTTGCAAGACCAATATCTTCATAAGCAATAACACTCATACGTCTATATATTGAGTCCATATCTTCAATAACTAGTAATCTAGCTAAGTAGTGAAGTGCGGCATTTACATCTGAACCTCTTATTGATTTTTGAAATGCAGATAAAAGATCATAATGATTTGTTTCATCTTTATCGCTCATTAAAACAGGTTTATTATTTATTTTTTTAACAAATTCAATATCAATTTTTTTATCACTAGATGTATAATAGCATATTTCAAGTAGGTTATATGCACTTCGTAAATCACCTGATGATAGTTTTGCAATATAATTAATAGTTTTATTATCTATTTTAATATTTTCTAAATAACCAGATTTAATAGCTTTATTAAGTCCTTTTATTACATCTTTAGTTTCTAGTGATTTTAATTCAAATATTATACATCTACTTCGTATAGCATTATTAATTTTATGATATGGATTTGATGTAGTAAGACCAATTAGTGTTATTAAACCGCTTTCTAAGTGAGGAAGCAAGATATCTTGTTTATCTTTATTTAATCTATGAATTTCATCAAGTATAAGAACAATTCCTCCATACATTTTAGCTTCTTCTATAACAATTGTTAAATCTTTTTTATCATTAATTACAGCATTTAGATTTCTATATTTTAAATCAGTACTTCCTGCAATAGCAGTAGCAATACTTGTTTTACCAATACCAGGATTACCATATAAAATCATTGAAAAAATCCTATTATTTTTAACCATATTATAAATAGGTGCATTTTTTGATACTAAATGTTCTTGACCAATTATATCTTTTAGAGTTTTTGGTCTTAATTTTACTGCTAAAGGTTCATTCATAACATAACTCCTATAAAATATTATATCACATTGACTTTTTATGTTAAATATATTAGAATACATTTTGTTTACATAAGGGGGTTATTATGCAAAATTTGTATGAGTTTTTTAATAAACTTAAATCTGAAAATTTATATAGATATTTTTTAATGAATAAATTTTATTATAATTATAAAGATATTCTTTATAAAAAAGAAGATACTTATGATGTAGAAATAGTAAAAAAATATATGTTTAATAATGATTTTTTAGAACTAATTTTAATTATTTTTGAAACAGAAGATGAAATTCTAGAAGATTTTGACTATGATGATCTTAATTTATTAAAAAGTATTATCGAAGATGCTTATGAAATTACTAGAAATGAAATTGAAAATGAACATACTTATAAAGATATATTAAAACATTTTAAATATAGAGTAAAATATAGTGAATTATTTAAAAATCAAAAAGAAGAAATAGAAAATTATGATCTTGATTTGTCTTATGATTGTATAAGACTTTTAGAAGAAGAAATAAATATAAGATATGATCATAATGTAAAACCTTTTAAATCAGCAGAGGAAGTTATTAATAAGGTTAAAAATGATAACCCACTTAGTGATACATATATATTAAATATATATGATTATGAATCAACTGTTATATTATTTTCTCTTGTATGTAATAATTACTTTTTAGATATAATTGAGTATATTTTACTTGAAAAAAATATGAAAGTAAAAACTATTAATAATATTATTAATATATTAAATACATCAATTAATATATATTTTAATAATATAGATTCTACATTTGAAAGATATGCGATTGAAAGTTTAGATAATATAAAAGATTTTAATGTAGCAAAGGCAAAAGAATTAATAAATAAACTAACTTTTAAGAAAAAATGTATTAAAAAGAATACTAAAGTTATTAAATTTGATTATTTAGCTTGATATGGAGGTAAATTATGAAAGATGAAGATGTTAAATATTTAATTGATAAATATGATAGAAATGTTATTGTAGAAAACTCTTTGATAAAGGAATTTTATGATATGCTAGATGGAGAATTTACATATAGTGAAATTATTAATAGATTTAAAGAAAATGACTTTAAAGGTATTTATTATATAGATGATGAAGAATACGAAGAGAGATTACACAAAACAAGTAGAGGTATGTATTTGCCTGAGTATCAAATAATTTTTATAAAAAAATCTATTTATAAAAACTCAAAAGAAGTGGTTTTTCATGAACTTGGTCATGCATTTATTGGTGTAAGAGACTGTTTTTATACAGATAATAAAAAACTAGTAAATACTATTGCTATTCAAGATGGAGCTATGGCTTTATTTGAAAAATCAAAACATATTTCAAATATTGATAATGTAGATAAAGTTAGTTGTTATGTAGAAGAAGCTTTATTATTTAGACAATTAAATTATTTATATAATTATTCTGATAAAAAGAAATATGATAATTTACTTATTCATTATTTTAAAGAACCAGAAAACATTTATAAAATTATAAATGATATTTATTCATCTATTATAAATTCAAAAAATGATGTAATTACTTTAAGAAGTACTTTATATATGCTTTATTTATCTAATGATGCAGGTGATGAAAAAGAAAACTCAAGATTATTATTTGAAGATTTAGCATTTTTAAATTCATTATATTTTGCATTAGCAGAACCAGAAGCTTATAATAAAAATAATGTTCCTACTGAATTTAAAATATTTAAAGATGTAATACCTGGTATAACAGACGAGGAAAAATTTATGGGACTTTATTTTAAAGATTTTTCATATTATGAAAAAATAAAAGAAGAAATAAGAAAAACTTTAGGTGATATTATTTCTGTTGAAGAAGATATTACATCTAGTAATAAAGCTGATCCTAGAAAGTATTTGTTGACATAAAATAAATTTAATGATAGAATTTTTACTTGGTGAGTTTAATGAACAAAGAAATACAATTATTTTTAAGATATCATAAAGATGTATTTTATTATGAATTACATAATAATCCAAAATCATTATTTTATGATAAAATTCCTTATTATATAGATGATATATTTTCAAAATATGAGCTTAGTAATGACTTTTTATTATTTGTTTCTCGTGATTTTGAAAATTTAAAAAATGCAGATAATAAAGTATTATTTGGAATCTATTATTTTATGAAAAAAACAATAGATGATAATTTCTTACTTGGATTTGCTCTTAAGAATAAAAAACATAGAAAAACAATTTCTAATATAATGAAATATGATATTAATCTTTTTGAAGAAAATCTTAATAGATTATATGATGCTATTATTGAGATTAATAAAAAAGAGATAGGAACATTTAGTGAAACAGCTTATAACACAACTCTTGATTTATTATTATGTAATAATGAGTTTGTAGATATGTTTGATAAAGAAAAAATAGGTAGTTTAAATGAAGATGAAATAATTGATACTATTCAAATATTAACTTCATCTATTAAATTAAACCATTCTATAAAACAAAATGATCATATTTCACATAATAGAAAAAAAGTAGAAAGTTTTAATGAAAAAAAAGCAAAAGTTCTATTAAAGGAACTACAAAATCAATATTTTAAAAGTAATAAAGGATTAGTTTATTCAGCTAGAAACTAATCCTTTTTATTGACTTTAATTATAATAAAAGTATAATAGTAAGAAAAAATGGGGGATAAATATGTTTGGTTTTACTTTGGATGATAAAAACTTTATTGAATTTTATGATCATTTATATGAAAGTAATAATGGGGATGCTACAAATACTTCTCTTAAGATACTTGAAAAACTTAAGAAAGATAAAGTTGATGCAATCTTTTCTTATATGAGAACCGTTAGTGAATATAAAAGATTAATAAATGATATTGATAATGATTATTGTGTTAATGAAATGAGATTAACTAAGTTTGAAGTTTTAACGCTAGCTGAAGAAATAATAAATACAATTGATATTAATTATTTAAATGAGTATAAAAGATTAAAAAGAAGTAAAAAAATTAAGTTATCACGTAAAAAAATAAAAAATATAAGTAAACTATATTCTGAGTATATACCAAAAGATGAAAAAATTATTATCTCTAGAAGATATAATTTTAATGATGTAACTGATCTTGTTCATGAATTTATGCATCACACTAATAGTTATACTGAAGAACATGTAACTAGTAATATTTACGAAGAATTTATATCTATTTACTATGAGTTTTATTCTATGATGTATGTTATTGATCATCTTTATTCAAAAAAAGATGAAATTGATACATTATGGAGACTTCAAATATCAAAAGAGAAGTTAGAAAGTGCTTATGAGTTTATTCCTCTTGTTCTTACTAATAAATATGGAAAAGTTTCTTATGAAAATTATTTAAAATTAATTAATGAATACAATCTATTTATTAATCAATCAGATAAAGCATATAATAATATGTTAAGAAGGTATAAAGGTACAATAGATTTACTTGAAATGCAAAATGATATAGATTATATTTCAAGTTTAATTCATAAAAATAATACTGAAAAAAATATATTTAAACATTTAGACAAATATGTATTTGTATCTAATAGATATTTAGTTGGATTATTTTTGTCATTTTATTTTTTAAACGAGAATAAAGATTATGTATTAATGTTTAATAAATGTATAAATGATAATAAATATAAAAAAGGAAGAGAAGTCTATAATATGGTTAATAGCATACTTTATAACTTATATGATTATTTTCCTGATATAAAAGATAATATTAATTTATTTATAGATAAATATTCTAATAAAAAAGAAAAAGTATTAAAAAAGAGATTTTAATGCTTTTTTTGTGTTATAATTTATTATAGGTGAATAATATGAATGATGCTATTATTGATGAATATATAAGTTATATTAGATTAGAAAGACAACTTAGTAATAATACTATTTATAATTATGAAAAAGACTTAGAGGATTTTTTTAAATGTATAAAAAAAGATTTTAATAAAATAAGTAGTAGCGATGTGAATAAATATATTATTCATTTAAATGATTTAATAGATAGTAAAAGTATTAATAGACATATTGTATCTATTAGAAATTTTTATAAGTTTTTGATAAAAGAAGAAAAAGTAAAAGAAAATCCATGTGATAATATTACAGGACTTAAAACAGATAAGAATTTACCTAAAGTACTTAATATAGATGAAATAAATAAACTTCTTGATATTACTCTTAATAATGAATATGACTATAGAAATAAAGCTATGTTAGAACTTATGTATTCTTCAGGACTTAGAGTAAGTGAACTTTTAAATCTTGAAATAAATAATATTGATTTAGATGATTGTATTGTTAGAGTATATGGAAAAGGAGCTAAAGAAAGAATTGTTCCTATTGATGATTATGCACTTTATTATTTAAATGAATATATAAATATATATAGAAATATACTTCTTAAAGGTCATATTAATAATATACTATTTTTAAATTCAAGAGGTGAAAAATTAAGTAGAGTTGGATTTTTTAAAATAATTAAAAATTTAGCAAAAGAAAAAGGTATTAATAAAGATATATCGCCACATACTATAAGACATTCTTTTGCAACACATTTACTTGATAATGGCGCTGATTTAAGAAGTATTCAAACTATGCTTGGGCATGAAAATATAAAAACAACTCAGATTTATACTCATGTTACCAATAATTATGTTAAAGAAAATTATAAAGAATATCACCCAAGGAGTACAAAGGAGATTTAATATGAATGAAAAATACTTAGATTTTTTAAATAGTAAAATAGTAAGTAAATCTGATAAAAAGATTCTTAAGAAAATGAAAAAAAGCGAAATAATAGAATCATTTAGTAATGATCTTACTTTTGGAACAGCAGGTATTAGAGGTGTTATGGGTTTAGGTACAAGTAAAATAAATGAATATATTATAGAAAAAGTAACACTTGGACTTGCTAATTACTTAAATAAAAATTATGAAAATCCATCTGTTGTAATTGGTTATGATACTAGAAATAATTCAAAAAAATTTGCTCTTTGTGCTGCTCTTGTACTTAACTATAATAATATTACAACATATTTATTTGATAATTATGCATCAACACCTGAGGTTTCATATTTAGTAAAAAAATTAAAAACATCATCTGGTATAGTTATTACATCTTCTCATAATTCTAAAATATATAATGGATATAAAGTATATAATCATTTAGGAAGTCAAATAGTTTCTCCTGAAGATGCTAAAATTTTAAAAGAAATAAATAAAATTACATCTCTTGATATGATTAATAAAGAAAAAGTAAATAATAAATATTTTAAACTAGTAGATAATGAATATAGAAATAAATTTATAAAAGAAAATAAAAGATGCTTAATTAATGATACTTTAATTACTAAATATTCTAATACATTAAATATTACTTATACTTCTTTAAACGGAGTAGGTATTATGCTTATGAAAAAGATATTTGATGAATATAAGATTAAAGTTAATTATGTAAAAAAGCAATGTATTTATGACGGAAATTTTAAAACTTGTGAAAACCCTAATCCAGAACTAAATGAAGTATATGATTTAGCTATTAAAACTGCTAAAAGAAATAATTCGGATATAATAATTGCCTCTGATCCTGATGCTGATAGAATTGGTATCATGATAAAAGATAAACTTGGCTATAGACGTCTTTCCGGTAATATGGTTGGTATTATTTTTACGTATTATATTTTAAATAATTCAAAACTTCACAAAGATCATTATATTGTAAGAAGTCTTCCTACATCTACTATGGTTGATGCACTTGCAAAAAAATATAATGTAAAAGTAAAAGAAGTTTTAACAGGATGTAAAAATATAGCGGCTCAAAAAGAAAAAGATGAAAAGAATTATTTGTTTGGTTTTGAAGAAAGTCTTGGATATATGTTTAATATAGATATAAACGATAAGAATTCTTATTCTAGTTTATTATTCTTTATAGAAATATTATGTTATTTAAAAAGTAAAAATATGTCATTAAATGATTATATTAATAAAATATATAAAGAAGTAGGTTATTATTATGATTTATCTGAAAATATTAAATATGATGGATTAAATAGTATTAATAAAATGAATAAGATAATGGATGATCTTAGAAATGATAAAATAATATTTCCTTTATATAAAGAAAAAATTGATTATTTAAATAGAAAAGAATTAAAAACTAATGCAATAAAGTATATCTTTAATGATCAAACATCTCTTATTATTAGACCAAGTGGCACAGAACCTAAAATAAAGCTTTATTTTACGTCTTTTGATAAAGAACCTACAAAATCATTAGAAAAGATGGAAAGTCTTAAAAAAAGGGTTTTGTTTGCTTTGAATAAGTAATATAAAATCCTTTTTAGTTGACTAAAATACTAAATAATGTAATAATAGTCCTCATGAAAAAAGAGGGATTAAAATGAATATGTTAGATGAATACTTTAAATTAATTGAAAATGTAAGACAATTATCAAATGAAGAATTTCATGAATTAGTAATTAGAATAAATAATGAAAACGACAAAGAAAAAAGAAAAAAACTAATAAATGATGCTTTTTTAGGTTCTTTATCATTACTATTAAATAGATTAAAGAATAATGATCTAGATATAATAAAAAATAGTGTTATTGATGAAAGAGACTTTATTAATTCAGCTATTATGGTTTGGTATGATTACATTGATAGTGATTTTTACATGGATAAAGATGTAAACTATTATGTATTTAATATTAATTTTTATAATAAATTATATAGTTTTTTAATTAATAATTATAATACAATGCATAGTAATTTATTTGGTATTGTTAATTATAATGATTTAGATGTATTCTTTTATGATTATATGTTAATTAATAATAGTGAATTTGTTTTATATAATGATTATATTAACTTTATTAAAAATAGAATAAATACTGATAAATTATATAAAAAACAATTCTTAAAAAATAACAATATTAATTATAATAAAATATTATATATTTATAATATACTTGTAAATATTCAAAAGAATTTTCCAAATGCAAAGGCATGTTCAATTAAATTATATGAAAAAACACTTTTAACAGACTGCGAATATGGTAAAAATAAAGATAATAAGTCATATGAAATTGAATCAGATATTCTAGATAGAGAAGAAGATAAAACTTTATTTGATACAGTTATGAAATCAAATATGTTATCAGAAATAGAAAAAGAGGTATTATTATATAGATTTGGTTTTTATAATAATAAGGAATACACTTTTGAAAATATTGGAATTAAATTAGGTTATTGTAAAGAAAGAATAAGACAAATATATAAAGATGCTCTTATTAAAATAAGAAAAGATGTTAAAGTTAAATATTTCTTTGAATCAAATCTGAAAAGAAGTAATTATAATTTTTCTAAATTAAATAAATTAGATTCATTAAATCTTTCTAAAAGAACAATTAATTTTCTTAATAGAAATGAATTAATCACAGTTGAAGATTTTACTAAAAATTCATTAAATTACTATTTTAATAAGTTTTTTGGTGTTGGTCTTGGTAAAAGAGCATTTCTTGAAATAATAGATGCATTTAATAAAGAAAATATAAACTATATCCTTTATAAAGAAGATGAAGAATTAAATTATGAATTTAAGAAATTATTATATTCAATTGGTTATTGTAATAAAAGTTTGCTTAATAAAAATGATATAGATAATTTAGAATTATCTTTTGAAGTAGTAAAAGATCTTAAAAAATGTAATATTAAAACTATAAGTGATTTTAAAAAAGTATCATTAAATGATATATCAAAAACAGGTATAATAAGTGTTTCAACTTTAAGTAAAATAATTAAAATACTTGAAGAAAAGGGCATAGAATATCTTATGATAGACGAAGATGATAAAATGACTGAGAGATTAAAATGTGCTTTATCATCAGTTTCATATGAAAAAAATAATACTCTTACACTAAATAATTAATATTGAAATTCTATTATTTTAATGTTATAGTTATATTAGAAAGGAGTATAGCGGTATGACTTATTACACTACATATGATAATGGATATTCAAATTTTGGATTATTAGCTTCACTTGGTATTGGTTTTTGGTTAATCTATATAGCTTTTTGGGTTGTTGCAATCATAGCTTTATGGAAAATGTATGAAAAAGCTGGTAAACCAGGATGGGCAGTTTTAGTTCCATTTTATAATGAATATGTATTATTTGAAATAGCTGGCTATGATGGATGGATGTTCTTATTACTATTAGTTCCATTTGTTAATATAGTTTTCTATTTCTTAGTAGGTATTAATATAGCTAAAAAATTCGGTAGAAGCACTGCTTTTGGTGTATTCTTACTTGTATTATTCCCAATTGGCTATTTAATGCTTGGTTTTAATAAAGATGAATATAATGCATAACAATAAAAGCAAGGTTATAAATCCTTGTTTTTATTATGTTTTAATAGAGGAGGGGAGAGGGAATATTACTTGACAATAATTATAAAAATGTAGTATAATATTTCTCATTTGGGTGAAGGAGGTATCTAAATGAAAAATAAATATTTTGACAAATATGCAATAATAACAACTAAAGACAACAAAAAATATAATATAAAAAAAATTAGATTTTATATTGCTGGCAAAAAACATTATTATGGTAAAAAATATGTTATTTTTCCTGATAAAGAAGAATTTCATGAAGAAGTTCATCTTTTGAATGAAATTTATTCATTCGATAACTCTATTATTAGATATTTGAGTGATACCTTTAAGAATCCTGTTATACTTAATACTATTGAACATACTAATAATAATAGTGAAGAAAAACCAATTACTGTTATCCAAGAATATGAAGAAAATAAAACAGAAATACTTAGTATTCCTGAAATAGTTAAATTCGAAAGTGATTTAATGGTAATTGAACACAATAAAATTAAATTAAAAGATAAAGAAAAAGAAAAAGAAAGAAAAAAAGGTATAAAGATGCTTATACTTAGAAAAGATGATAATAATAAGAAGGCTGCTTAATTGTAGTCTTCTTTTTTATTTAAAATCGCTTAGTTAACATAATAATTATTATATGAAATTAAATACTTATAAAATATAATTATAAATTAAGTATATTTATTATTAATTATATATGATTATATTATATTTAAATTAACTCTATTGTAGCATATTTATATAATTGTTAATAGTAATAGAATTCATTAATTTAATGTGTTATTTAATGCGTTTTTAAAGCTTATAATTCCCCTTTTTTATCTTAAATGAAGTAGAGTACTTACATTAAAAAAAGAGGCTTATATACCTCTTGATTCAATTTCAGCTATTTTTTCTAGAACTTCTGTAGCATTCTCTGCATTAATTTCATCGTAGCCAAGTTCTTTTAAAGCTTGTTCTTTAGCAGTATTTAATTCTTGAGTTCTAGATAATCTTTCTTCTTGTTTTTCTACAATTTTGTGTTCGAATTTCTTATGGAATTCAACTAAACGTTCATTAGATATTTGATCATTATTATATAGTATCATAGCAGAGTAGAATAAGCTTTCAAATTTGTATTGATTCGCCTCTTCAAATAAATACTCAGTAGGGTTAACAAAACCAGTTGTTTTAGCTATGTATGCTAATATATATTTAATTTCAGGTGTTCCATCAATAGCTTGTAAAAAATAATATAAATATTTTAATATATTCTTGCTCTCTTCTGTATTGTCATCAAGTAATCTATCTTTTAATAATAAAATAATATTATTTAATGTATCACTATCATTATTATCTAGTTCTGAAAAACTTATACTCCCCTTCCCTCCTGAATGAGATATATCAGAATTAAGAAGTGATGTAGTATGTTTTATAAATTCATTATCTACTTTAATTTCATCTATTTCTTCTTTAGATGAAACATTTAATAAATTAAATAATTTCATTTTCTTTTCAAGTGGTAATTCATTTATATCATCCATTTCTAGATAATTATATACCATTTGTCTTGACACACCTAAATATTTAGCTAGTTTTACTTTAGAAATACCTATTTCGTTAATAATTTCGTTTACTCTTTTCATTATATTCCTCCTAGTATAATTAAATTTTACAATACTCATTATTATATGTCAAGTAAAAGTAAAGAAAAAACCTCATAGAGTATGAGATTTTTCATTAATCTTTTTAGCTATAATAATATCATCTTCAATGAGTGGTACATATGAATCATTTACAGCTAATCTTACTTCTGGTAGTATTTTATTTTTCATTGTATTTTCTTCGTCTGTTTGTTTGCGACCTGGTACTAAAGTATATATTTTAATAGGTTTATCCAGCTTTTTTGCTGCTTCTTCTATCATATCTGATACTTTTTCAAGCATTATTACTTGTTTTGAGTCTATATATCCACCAATTGGTATTTCTACAGTAATTAAATTACCTACTTCATTGTTGACTATTCTTATTCTTATATTAGATGTGAAAATACTTCTTACTAAGTCTTTATTTATATTTTCATAAGTCTTTTCATCCATAAAATTAAAGTCTTCTGGTAAAAATGAATATATTTGTTTATATTTCATTTTCATTTATATAGTGATGCCATGATCCTGGAATCATTTTATTTTTTTCTTTATCATATCTTGCATCATTAGTTCTAATAACACACTGATTTCTAGTAATTATTCCAACAGCATCTGTTCCACTACTTACTACTTTACCATCTTCTTCTATTTTAACGTTTTTATATTCATCATTAAATATTTTTGTAAAATCAAAATCATCAACATACATTCCTATCACCCTCTATATTAATTATAGCATATAAAAAAGGTATTATAAATACCAAAGTTTTTCTCCGTTTTTTCTAACTTCTTTTATAATACCTCCACCAATACATTCATCACCATCATATATAACGCACGCTTGTCCTGGTGTAACTGATTTAACATTATCGTATTTAACTATTAATTCATTATCTTTTTCAGTTATAGTAACATCTATATCTTCTTGTCTGTATCTAAATTTTGCTTTAGCTTTTTTAGGCCATGAATCAGATATTAAATTAAGATCACTAATTACTGCTTCATCTGTTTGAAGATATTTAGTATCATCTCCAAGTGAAACATATAGATAATTCTTTTCTAAATCTTTACCTACTACATATAATCTTTTTTCATTACCACCAATATCAAGACCACGTCTTTGACCAATTGTATAGTACATTAAACCAATATGAGTACCTAATTTTTTATTTGTATCAATATCTATTATATCTCCAGGCATGTTAGGAAGATAATTAGTTAAAAACTCTTTAAAGTTTCTTTCACCAATAAAACATATACCAGTAGAATCTTTTTTTTCAGCTACATTTAAATCTAGTTCTTTAGCAATTTTTCTTACTTCATCTTTTGTTATTTCTCCTACTGGAAATAATACGTTACTTAAGGCTTCTTTTGAAACTTGTGATAAAAAGTATGTTTGATCTTTATTTGAATCAATTCCTTTATAAAGTTTACCATCTTTTATTCTTGCATAATGACCAGTTGCAATATAATCTGCTCCAAGTTTATCTGCTTCTTTTTTAAACATATCAAATTTTATATATTTATTACACATAATATCAGGATTTGGTGTTCTACCTTTTTTTAGTTCATCTATAAAATAAGTAAATACATAATCCCAATATTCTTTTACAAAATCTTTTCTATGAAGTTTAATATCTAGTTTTTCGCATACTTTTAGTGCATCATTATAGTCTTCTTCTTGAGAACATATGTGATTATTTAAAGTAGGATTTCCTTTAATATCATTATTAATGGATGAATCCCAGTTTCTCATAAATAAACCTTCTACTTCATAACCTTCTTTTTTTAGTAAATATAGACTTACTGCACTATCTACTCCACCACTAACACCAACAATTACTTTTTTCATAATATCTTCCTCTTTTTGATATATTATACATTATTTTTAAATAAAAGTTAATATAAAAGTGGCATAATAAAAGCATCTATTAAAGATGATATTATTGATATAATTATTCCTATTAATAATATAAATAAATATTTACCCATAAAAGAGCCAAAATTAAAGCTTTTTTTATAGAAAGCACTATTTATTAGATTTATAGATAAAAGTATGCTAAAAGTGCATAAAAATAGTGTATAAATAAGAATTATAATATTGCTAGGAAATAAATAAAGCATTATTTTTAAAAAAGATGATAATTTATATTTAGCATAAATAGAACTAATAGAAAAACCTAGTACAAATGATTTAAAAAAAATAAGTATTAAAACTATTGGAATACCAATAACACTTATTCCAAGTATCCATATTATAATAATGTATAAAATATTATTTATTAAACTGTTTTTAAATATTAATAATTTATCATCTAAGGTTATTTTAGAATAATTACTATAATAATTAGTAATTTTTCCTAAAATATATAACTTATCTTTATTGTTAAGCATGGTAATATATAAACTACCACTAATTAGACCAATTATAAATATAAATAATATAACATAAAATATTTTATTTTTTTTACTAAATATTCTTCTTAAATTATAGTACATTTTTTTCATAATATTCTCCCTAATAAATTATATTTATAATTTTAAAAAATATAACTAATTTTTATTAAATACATAATATATAATAAGGAGGAATTTATGAATTATAATAATTATCAAAACTATAATAACGATCAAAGAATAGTTGGTGGATTTTTAGGTCCTTTTATACTTGGTGGTATAACAGGTGGTCTTATTTCGCCTTTGTTTTATCAAAATAATAGACCAGTTTATTATTATCCATATCCATACTATTATCCATATAGACCATATTAAAAAGAGCTTATTGCTCTTTTTCTTCATCATTATTTAAATTCTCTTTTATTTTTTCTTTTGCTTCTTTTATAGTACTTTCATAAGGAATCATAACATATAATCTTTGACTTCCCATTGAATATGTTGGCATTGATGCATTTTCTCCATCTAAATTATATGATTCGATAGTCCAACTGGCTAAAGAAGTAGCTTCTTCCTTAACTAAAGAAACTATATCATTATAATCCATATTAGTTTCAAATGTATCATCTATTTCTTTTAGTATTTTATTATACTTTAAAAGATATTTAGGACTACTTATTTTATCAATAAAACCTCTAATTACTTCTTCTTGATTAAGTCCTCTATGTCTATCTCCTTCTAAGTAAGCGTAACGTTCCCTAGCAAATGCTAGTGCACAATCACCATTTACTTCATTTATTCCTTTCTTAAAAGAACAATTATTATTTATACTAGATACAAATTCAGAATCAGAATTAATCTCTATTCCACCTACTAAATCCACACTTTTAATGACTGTGTTAAAACCTACTTTTAAATAATTATCTATGTCTATATTTAATAAATCTTCGATAGTTTTTATACTCATATCAATACCATATACACCAGCATGAGTTAATTTGTCTTTAACACCAGAAGTACCGTGAAGTTGTACATAATAATCTCTAGGTATATTTACTAATAATATTTTATTATCATTAGGGTTTACTACAGCAACTATATTTACATCGCTTCTAGATACAGTATTAATACTATCTCTTGAATCACTTCCACTTATGTACATAATAAATGTATTTGATTTTTCATTATTATCTTTTTTTATCTTTTTTTCTTTCTTAGTAATAACTGATTTATATCCATATATTATTTTTGTATTATTTAATGCTTTTGATTTATTCTCTTTAAGCATACTTAAATAATTATCATCTATTACTATAGCATTTATTTCATCATTGTTAAGGCCACCAATTAAACTTATTAAATCATTATATTTTTTACTTTTAAATGTAATATTTGTTCTTTCTTTTAAAGTTTTTTTTGAGTTATTATAATTATTCTCATTTATAAAACCAATTTTAGTTTTCTTTAAATCTTTATAGTAATTATATTTTGATTCATTAAGAACGATTACTTTATATTTTTTATACTCTATATTACTTTTATCATTAGCTTTATTAATCATTTTTTCTACATAACTAATATTTGCAAATGTGAGTGTATTTATACAAATAAATATAAATAAGAATATAAATGATATATATTTTAAGAAATTTCTTTTTTTCTTAATTATATTAATTATTGATATTATATAAAATATAAAAAAGCTAATTAATATATATTTTATATATAGATCATTTTTTATAAATAAATTATTTATTTTATCTATTAATAATGTAAATGATATTAAGAATAATATTAAATATAAAAATCTTACTATATAACTAAATATTTTCTTAAAATTCATAAGTAACCTCACCCACCATATAGTTTTATATTATATCATAGTAAAAAAACGAAAAAAAGGCTTTTTAAACCTTTTCTTCTGCAATTATATCTTGTACTGAATATATTACATCAAATATAGATACATCGGTATTTTCTTCATCTGTTCTTTTCTTAAGTTCAACTATATGATCTTTTATTTTTTTACCAATTGTTATCTTAATTGGAATACCTATAAGATCCATATCATTAAACTTAACTCCTGCTCTTTCATCTCTATCATCTAGTATTGTTTCAATACCTGCTTCTTTTAATTCTTGATACAAATGCTCAGCAGCTTCCATTTGATCATCATCATATACATCAATAACAACTATTGCTACTTTATATGGAGCAACATTCATAGGCCAAATAATACCTTTTTCATCGTTATTTTGTTCTATTATTGATGATATACATCTTCCAAGTCCTATCCCATAACATCCCATTTGTACATATGATAATGTATTATCTTTATCTCTATATGATAAGTCATACATTTCTGAATATTTAGTTCCAAGTTTAAATGTATTTCCTATTTCTATTCCTTTTTTAAATAATAATTTATTACCACAGTTAGGACAAATGTCACCATCTTTAACATTTCTAATATCTGCTGTTAAATATACTTCAAAATCAGATAAATTTACATTTTTGTAGTGATATCCACTTTTATTTGCACCAACTACAAAGTTAACCATAATACTTACTTCATTATCCATAATAATTGGAATATTTAAATCAATAGGTCCTATATTACCAGTTTTTGTTTTAAATTTATTTTCTATTTTTTCTTTTTCAGTTAAAGACATTTCTTTAGCATTTAAAAGTTTTAGTACTTTTGATTCATTTACTTCGGAATCACCCTTTACTAATAATGCATATTCTTTATTATCAATTGTATAAATTAATGTTTTGACAAGTTTATTTTTAGCTTCAGGTAAATATTTAGCAACTTCATCAATAGTTTTAGCATTTTCTGTATAAATTAAGTCTTTTTCAAGTGGTTTTTCTTTAGATTCATTTAAACTAATCATTGATTCACTTATTTCAATATTTGATGCATAATCACATGTGTCACAAAATACAATTGTATCTTCACCTATATCAGTTAGTGCTTGGAATTCTTCAGATAAAAGACCACCCATACTTCCGGTATCTGCCTTTACTATTTTATAATCAATTTTAAGTCTTCCAAATATCTTTTTATATGCATTATATATTCTATCGTAACTTTCATCCAATCCTTTTTGATCTTTATCAAATGAATAAGCATCTTTCATTAAGAATTCTCTTACTCTTATAAGGCCATATCTAGGACGCATTTCATCTCTATATTTATTTTGTATTTGATATAAAGTAAAAGGTAAATCTTTAAATGAATTAACTTTACTTAATGCCGCAAAAGTAAATAATTCTTCATGAGTTGGTCCTAGTTTATATTTTTTTTGATATCTATCCTCTAAAGAAAACATATCTTTTCCAAAAGCATCAAGTCTCCCTGATTTTTCAAAGTACTCTTCATTTATAAGTGATGGCATAACAAGTTCACTTGCATTTGCATCATTCATTTCTTCTCTAATTATTTTTTCTACATTTTTAAGCACTTTAAATCCAAGAGGCATATACATATAAATACCTGATGATGTTTTTTTAATCATTCCTGATTTAATCAATAAATTTCCAGATATACTCTCTTCATCTTTAGCATTTTCTCTAAGTGTATAGAAAAAACTATTTTTTAATCTCATTTTTCTTCTCCTTTTTAGATTCTTTATATATTGCATATATAATAAATGCTACACCAACAATTATAAGAAGTATTAATAATACATAATTATTAATAATAGTATATAAACCTACTAATATAGTTATTACTAGATATACAATACCATATATTATAAATTCTTTTCTTTTTGTACATAAACCATATATTAAATAAAATATAGATAATAATACTGAGAAAATAATACCCATTTTACTTGCTGAGATGCATAGTAAAGATACAATTATATTTAATACGATAAGTACTGATTTATCTTTTATTTCAAATACAATATCAAATGCAAATGAGTAAACAATTATAATAATAAGTAATAATTGCATATGAAGAGAACTTAAAATATCAATATTATTAATAAACATATAATAAGGAATAAGAGTTACTAGCGAATATAATAATATATTCTTATTACTTTCTTTTTCACTTAAATAAAATGTTACTAATACAACAAAATATATAAATAATGTAATAATACTTACAATTACACTCACATTTATAAGTTCACTTATAATTCTATAAATCATTAATAGCCCATAATAATTAATTAGTATATTTAATACTTTTTTATTTTCTAGTTTCGCTATTTTAGTATATGCATATGCAAATAATAATGCAATTACTATAAATATTAATTTTCTTTCATTAAAATCACCAAATATACAAGTCATCATAAAAACAGATCCAGCAACTAAATAATCTTCTTTTTTTATTATTTCATATGTAGCAAATAGTATAAATGATATAAATAAAATATAATATAGATAATTTAAATTATAATATGTTGAGATATTTAGTAATGAATAGATCATTCCTATTAAGAATATTGGGAATATTTTTTTCTTTATATTATATAAATAATAAATTGCCCAAAGTAATAATGATAATATTGTTACAATTAAATCTTTTGATGTAAACATTAATGATGTTAGTAATATTAAATAAGATATATAGAATAATAAACTTACTATGCTAAATGATTTAGATTTTTTAAATATTATATTTAAAACAAATGCTAATACGCTATTTTCTAAGAATATATATAAATAATTAAGATGAAATACAAGTTCATTTAATGTATAAGTAAATAATAATATACTTAAGAATAATAATATATAATTAATTACTTTATATGATTTAATATATAAAGAAAATACGTAATAAGCAATTAATATAATACTAGCTATTAATAATGATACTAAGTTTTCGCTTAAACTTAATACAATAGATATAATAAATAAAGTATTTATAATTGTTATAATATTTATTAAATATTTTTTTTCTAATTTAATACTAAATAAGTCAATTAATATTACGGTTAATAGTACTATATAATTAATTATTAGCATATCAATATTAAATATTTTAAGAATATAAACTACTAAAGATATAATTGATAAATCAAGTAATATAAAATAGTTTTTAGATACTTTTATAGCACTAATTAAATATACTATAGAGCTAATTAAAGATATAATTGATAAATATACAAATAGCATAAAATCTTCTTTGAACATTGGTATTAAATTATGATATTTTATTAAATATAAAGATATCGGTAAGAATAATGCAAATATTAAATAACATGATTTATAAGCAAAATTATTCTTAAGTTTTTTAGATACCATACTAAGTATAAAAAATACAATTACTTCAGATAAAAGAAATATAATTTTAAATAAATTATTTAGATTCTTCCATGAAATAAAAGCAAATAATATACTAGAAAATATAACTAAACATATTCCTATAATTAGTATTAAACTTTCATTATTAACTTCATTTTTAGTTAATTTATAACCACAATTCTTACAAAATTTTGAATCTTGCTTAATTTTTGATCCACATTTTTTACAATAATTCATATATATCACCTATAATAATTATAACATATTAGAATAAAAAAATAATGAAAAAATCTAATTTTTCATTATTTCTAAAGCTTTTTTAAATTGTAAATCAAGTTTTAATATTTCTATTCCACCGTAATCTAAAATAATATCATCTTTCTTAACATTATATTGTTTTGCAAGTTTTTCTGCTTCTTCGTTAGCTTCTTTGTCAGTTATTTTTATATTTTCTAATTTAACTATTTCTTCTAAAATAAATCTATAAGCTACTCTCTTTTCAGCTTCTTCATGCATTTGATCATGTAATGCAGCTTCATTAGAACCAGTAAATTGATAGAACATATCAAGAGTTATACCTTGCATTTTTAAATTTTCTTCATATTCATGCATCATTCTATGAACTTCTTCATGAATTAAATCTTCAGGAATATCTACTTTTGTATTACTTCTTACTTTTTCAAGTACTTCGTTTTCATATTTAATATCTATTTCATTTTGTTTTGAAACTTCTAATTGTTTTTTAATTAAATCTCTAAATTCTTTTTCATCTTTTACATCATTCATTCCTAAATCTAAGAATAAATCTTTATCAATTTTAGGTGCTTCTTTAACTTTAACTTCGTGAACAACAACTTTAAATAAAGCCTCTTTACCTTTTAATTCTTCAGCATGATAATCTTCTGGGAATGTAACTTTTACATCTACTTTATCTTCTGCCTTTTTACCAATTAATTGATCTTCAAACCCAGGAATAAATGAATTAGATCCTAATGTTAATTCATAATTTTCAGCTTTTCCGCCTTCAAAAGCTTTACCATCAACAAATCCTTCAAAATCAATAATGACAATATCACCTTTAGCTGATTTTCCATCTTTAACAATTACATCTGAATATCTTTCTAAAATAGTATTAATTTCATTATCAATTTCTTCTTTTTTAACAGTAGCTTTTTCTTTTTTAATACCAAGTTCTTTATATTTACTAATTTTAACTTCTGGTTTAGTAGTTATAGTGAATATAAAAGTAACTCCTTTTTCATTTAATTCTTTAACATCTAGTTTAGGTTCAATTATAGGAACTAATTTATCTTTTTTAAGTGCTTTTCCATATGCAACTTGAATTAAGCTATCAGCTGCATCAATAAATAGTGATTCTTTACCAAATTTCTTTTCAAAAATATCTCTAGGACATTTACCTGGTCTAAAACCATCTACTTTAACAGTTTTTACTTTCTTTTCAAAAGCCTTATCTAGTGCTTCTTCCCATTCTTTTCCTTTAATTTCTACCTCAACTTCAAAAACATTTTTACTCTTTTCTTCTTTAGCCATTTTTGTTTCCTCCAAACATCTTAATATTTTACAATAAAAAAACTTATTTTTCAATAGAAAAAACAAGTTTAACGTTTTATTTACTAATATTTATTAATAATTAGTTTGAGCATACACCACCAGAATTTGTTAATGTACATCTTCTAATGGTATTGCTATTTCGACACTCGATACTATATCCATTTTTATTAATTGTGCATGTAAATGGTGAACTAGTACACTCATATCCATTTTCAGATTCATAACAATCATTTGTATTTAATGTTGATTTTAATCTTGTTTTAGCAACTTCATAATCTTCCAAATATAAACATTTAAGTTTTGAATCTTTAATAATACACATTGAATAAATTCCTAATGAATTACAATTATTATATGCTTCGTATCTTAAGAATATATCTTTATTTAATGCAGTGTAATCTGCTGTTGAATTACATGAAGGCGAAATATTACCATAATAAATTTTATTAGAAAAAGAATATTCATCTATTTTGTTTTCGTACTGGCTTTTAACGTTATTATAATAACCAAATAAATCTTCAATAGCATTTTGTACATTACCTGCTGATGTTGAATTGATTTGTCTACTATCAAAAGTAACAGATGATGCAGCTATTCCATCTGCAATAACAACTCCTGTTACAGAAAGAACTATTCCTAATATAAAAGCAAAGAAAATCTTTAAATTATTTTTCATTTTATATCTCCCTATTTTATATAAGTATTTTAACTCTTTTAGCCTATTCTTGTCAAGAGCATCATTTTTATGTATAATCTTTATTTAAGGAGAAAATACTATGAAAAAAATAGGAATTATAGCTGAATTTAATCCGTTTCATAATGGACACAAGTATTTAATTGATAATGTTAAAAAAATGTATCCAGAAAGTATTATTATAGCTGTTATAAGTGGTAATTTTACTCAAAGAGCAGATTCATCTATTATGAATAAATGGGATAAAACAAAAGTAGCTCTTCTTAATGGTATAGATCTAGTAGCTGAACTTCCATATGAATATACTGTAAATGGTGCTGATGATTTTGCTTTTGCATCAGTTAAAATACTAAATGAATTAAAAATTGATACATTGGTATTTGGAAGTGAATCTGATGATGTTGAAGTTTTAAAAAATATAGCAAAAGAACAACTTGATGAAAATTACAAAGAAAAAGTAAAAATACAGTTAAAAAAAGGTATTAATTACCCTACTGCTTTAAATAATGCTTTAAGTAAAAAAATTGATAGTCCTAATGATATTCTTGCATTAAGCTATATTAGAGAGATTATTAAAAATAACTATAATATAGATTTTATCTCAGTTAAAAGAACAAATTCTTATCATGATAAAGAATTAAATAATAAAATAACAAGCGCAACATCTATTAGAGAAAATATACATAATAAAGATATTAATAAGTATATGCCAAGTAATTCGTATAAGTTATTAAAAGAAAATATTTCTCTTACCGAAATGTATTTTCCTTATTTGAAATATAAAATAATTTCTGAAATAGATAATTTAGATAAATATCATGAAGTTTGTGAAGGTATTGAAAATAAAATAAAAAAAGAAATATTTAATTCTAATTCATTTGATGAACTAATTCATAATATTAAGTCAAAAAGATATACTTATAGTAAGATTAAAAGAATGCTTTTAAATATACTTGTTTCATTTACAAAAGAAGAAAATGAAAATAAGATTATTAATTATATAAGAATTCTTGGTTTTAATAAAAATGGTCAAAAACATTTAAATAGTATTAAAAAAGAAGTTAATATTCCTATTTATACAAAATTTAATAAAAAAATGGAAAATGAGTTAAAATATACAAGTATATATGCTAGTGTATTTAATAAAGATTATTTTGATTATTTAATAAAAAAAGAGATTACTGAGTTAATAAGATTTAACTAAAGTAATCTTTTTAAATGCCTATTGGAAATTTTAATTGAGGATTCTTTTCTAAAATAAGTTTTCTATCATAACCATTTAATTTAATATCATCTAAAGTAAAATCATAAAAGTCTGTTTTTTCTTCATTTAATACTATTTCTGGTTTTAAATTAATTGGATCTCTATTAAGCATTTCTATTGCTTGATTAATGTGTCTGTCATATATTTGTATATTTGCAACATTCCAAGAAAATTTACCTACTTTTAATCCTAAATGTCTAGCAAATAAGTGTTGAAGTACTATATATTGAAATTGATTAATCGCACCAGCAGTACAAAAATCACTACTTCTTTGAACAAGTTCCATATCTAAATATAATTCATTATCTCTTCCTCTTCTAACATTCCATATTGTTAAAAATGCGCAAGGTTTTAATCCATGAGGTAATTTAAAATCACTATATTGCCAAAAGTCCATTATATGTCTTCTTCCGTCCAAGTTACTCTTAATTGATTCTAAAGTACTTCTAGTTAAATCATATTTATCTACTTCACAACCATAAACACTACCAATTTTTCTTGTATTATCAACTTCCCATTCATCCCACCAAGTAATATTATATTTGTCTTTTAATACGTCTAAATCGTTTGATGCATCTTGATAAATCCAAAGTATTTCACCAATTGAACTTTTTGTTGCAATAGGTCTCAAAGTAGTAAGTGGGCTTTCTCCTTTTGATAAATCATAAGTAAGTAATTTATGATTAATACTTAAAGTATGAGCTTTTTGTCCATCTTCATAATGTGGTCTTGGATCTTTATCTAAACATCCTTTTTGAAGTATTTCATCTAATATTAGTTTATGATACATATCACCTTTAGTGCCAATATTATTACCATTTTCATCTACTAAAGAAGTTCCTTCTTTATTTATTTTAATATCTTTATATGTATCTGTTTTTATTTCTTCTAAATGTGAACCATATGATTCAAGTGTATTTTTTAGGTATTGTAAATCTAATTTATTCATAATTCCTCCTACAAAAAAAGCATCAATTATTTAATTGATACTATTTTAACGTCATAACTACCACTTGGGCTTTCAACTGAAACAATATCATTAACTTTTTTATTCATAACAGCTATTGCAATTGGTGATTCATTTGATATTTTGTTTTCAAATGGATCTGCTTCAGTACTTCCCACTATTGTATATTCTTCAACCTCATTATCATCTACATATTCGATTTCAAATGTTGAACCAACACCTATTTTATCCTTACTTTTACCTTCTATTAATGTTGAGTTTTCTATTAAATATTCAAGTTCTTTAATTCTAGCTTCTACTTGAGCTTGCTTTTCTCTTGCAGCATGATATTCTGCATTTTCAGATAAGTCTCCTTGAGCTCTAGCTTCTTTTATTTGATCAATAACTTCTGGTCTAACAACCTTTTTTAAGTTATCTAATTCATTATTTAATTTATCTAAACCTTCTTTTGTTATAAAATGTTCTTGCTTTGATGCCATTATATTTCACCTCTTCTTTTGTTTTAAAAATACCGAAAAAATTTTAGCATACTTTATTTAAAAAGTCAACCCTAATTAAATCATGCTTATCTACTATTTCTTCCGAAAATACTCTTAAAATCTCTTTTGGATGATTTGCTTCATTTACATATTCACCATCTTCATTTTTAATGTATTTTACCTTAATAAATATGTTTTTATTGTTTGGACCAAATACATTAATAGTATCACCAACTTTAAAATAATTTCTTTGTTCAAGTACTATTTCTTTTTCTTTTTTATCATAATCAAGTACTACACCTAAGAAATCTTGATTAGTTTGTTCTTCTCTTGCCATATAATATTGATCTTTTTCATCTGGTTTACCATTAAAATATTGATTTGATGATTCTCTATTAGCACATCTATCAAGTATAATCTTATCTTCTTTAGAAATAACATAATTCTCATCTTTATTATATTCATCTATTACTTTTCTGTATACATTTAATAATGTAGAAATATAATAAATTGATTTCATTCTACCTTCTATTTTAAATGATTTTACTCCCATATCTATTAATTCTTTAATATTATCTAAATAACATAAATCTTTTGGTGCTATAGCAAAATAATCATCTTTATTTAACTTTTTATTTTTATCATATAAGTCAAATACCCATCTACAAACTTGAGCACATCCACCTCTATTTGAATCTCTATTAGTTATATAATTTGATAAAGTACATCTACCGCTATAGCCCATACACATAGCACCATGTATAAATACTTCAGTATCAATACCTTCATCAATAATACTTTTTATATCCTCTTTAGAGCATTCTCTTGCTAATACTACTCTTTTAACTCCTTCATTTTTAAAGAATCTAGCAGTCATTGAATTTAAAGTAGAATTTTGAGTACTTAAGTGAAATTCTAAATTAAGGTTATTTTCTTTTATTAAATCTAATATAAATACATCAGATGATATAATTGCATCTACTCCAATTTCAGCTAGTTCTTTTAAATAATCTAAAATACCATCAAGTTCTTCATTATGAAAAAGTATATTTACTGTTACATATACTTTTTTATTAAATTTATGAGCATATTCTAAACCCTTCTTTATTTCATCTATAGAAAAGTTTATTGCATTTGCTCTTAGTGAATACTTGTATCCACCAATATAGACTGCATCTGCACCATAATCAATTGCCCATTTTAATCTTTCTAAATTTCCAGCTGGAGCTAGTAATTCTACTTTATTCATATTATTTCACCTTATATATAGTTTTTTTATTTAAAAATGCATCATATGTATCATATTCTGTATTTAGTTTAACAACTTCATCTAATTTATTTAAAAATTCTTTGTCTGCATAATTTCTTCTAATAGCAGTAAATGCTTCAATTACATTATAAAACTTAATTGGATCAAGTAAATAGTCATTTAAAATTATAAAATCTATATTGTTTTCAATTAATTCTGGAAAATACTTAATTCCATTTAATACTTTAGAAGAAAATATATTTGTTTCATCATTTTCTTCTACTATAGGATATTTTTCATCATTTACTTCCATTAATAACTTATTATTATATTCAGTTATTTTTTTATGTTTAAAGTAATTAGAAATAAGACTTCTTGAAGATGTAATCATATTTAAATATCCATATAAATAAGAACCAAACTTCATATCTGATTTATTATTTATTTCAATCATTTCATTAATTGTTATTTCTGTAGATAAAATACCTTTTTTAACACCTTTTTTAAGCCAAAAATCAAACGTTTTATAATTATTAATAACATGATAAGAATCAATAATTAAGTTTATATTTAAGCCATTTTCTTTAACTATTTCATATATAGCAGCATCACAAAAAATTACTCCATCTACATTTAATTCATTAATCTTTAAAAGTAGCTTAGTAATTTTATCTACATCTTTTTGTAAAAATAGTTTATTAAAAGAAATATATACTTCTTTATTATTATTTTTTATATAATCTATAGTATCCTTTAAATCTTCTTCTTTAACATAACTATTAAAATTTATACTAAATTTTTCTATTCCTAAAAAAAATCCATCGATATTTTGTTCTAAATAAAAATCGGTGTATTTCTTTTTTGGAAGTGGAACATATATTTTTGTCATTAAAAAACTCCTTTTTTAGCAGTTATTGCAAGTCCATCTCCTACTTTATAAAATTTTGTATCATATTTATCATTTTCTTCTAAGAAAGTAATATATTTTTTAAGTTTAGTAATAAGTTGTCTTAAATTTCTACTTTTAATTTCACTTTCTGCATCAACATATCCATGAAAATTCATATTATCACTAATAAATACTCCATCATCAGCTAAATTGTTTTCAAATTTCTTAAAGAATTTTAAATATTGAGCTTTTGCAGCATCTATTAATATTAAATCAAATTTTTCATCACCAAAATTAATACTTAAATCATTAGCATCACCTAATACTAATGTTATTTTTTTATCTAATTTTAGTTTTTTGATATTTTTTACAGCTTCTATATATCTTTCTTGATCTCTTTCAATTGAAATAACATGTACATTTCTACCACACATTGCCATTTTACTTGCTGAATAACCAATTGCAGTACCTATTTCTAGTATATTTCTTATATCATTTTGTTCAATAAATTTACATAAAAAATTTATACCTCTTTTATTCATAATAGGAATATTATTTTCATCTGCATATTCTTCCATTTGTTTTAAATATTCTTCTTTCATAATTACTCCTTAATACTTTTCTCTACTAATGAAGATAAAAACTTTTCTATTAATTTCCAATCATTTTCATCTTCAATACTTAATAATTCAATATTTTCACTACCTGGTTTATAATAAGATGCAAATGTTCTTAAATCACCATTTTCATCTGTTGTATTATCTGTATAGATTAGATAATTTTTGTCCTTTTTATCAATTTGAAAAAGTATATTACATACTTTTTTTTCACCTTTATCATTAACATAAGTTATAGTACTGTTCTTACTTAGTTCTTTCATTGTTATTTTCCTTTACTATCTAAAAATCTTTGAAGTATTATATTTGCAGCAAGAGCATCAACTTTTTTCATTCTTTTTTTACGTGATAAATCGCCTTCAAGCATAATATTATGAGCTTCAACCGTTGACATTCTTTCATCTTGAAGAACTACATCTATATTAAAAGTTTTTTCAAGTAATTCTTTAAAGTTAATACTTCTTTGTGCAGAATCACCTAAAGTATTATTCATATTTTTAGGTAATCCAAGAACAATCCCATTTACATCTTTTTCATTAATTATATTTTTAAGTTCATCTAAAAGATTATTTAAATCTTCATTTTCATAATAAATTGTTTTTAAAGGAGTAGCAATTATTCCTAGTTTATCACTTATTGATACACCAAGTGTTTTACTACCTAAATCAAGACCAATATATCTCATTATTTCATATAATTTCTAAGAAGAACTTCAACTATTTGTGTTCTTTCCAATTTAGAAATTTTCTTTCTTGATTCTTTATATGTAGATATATAACCAGGATCACCACTTATAAGGTATCCAACTATTTGATTTGTAGCATTATACCCTTTTTCTTCTAATGCTTCATAAACTTCTTTTAGTATTTGTTCTACAAGTGCATCATCCATTTCATTTATGTCAAATAATGTAGTACTTGAATTCATAAATTTCACCTCACTTAACAAAATTTACAAAAGTAGTATATCATATTTCGACAAAAAAATAAAGGGTTAAAAGTTTAAAATTAGAAATTAAAAAACAAGAATTTTTATCTTGTTTTATATTAATATTCATACCATAAACCACTGTTTTTAAGTTCATTTACTTTTCTAACATGTTCATCATTTGTTTTGCTAAAATACACTTTCATATTCTTATCAGCAACAAAATAATAATAATCATTAGTAGTATAATTAACAGCCGCATCAATAGACTCTTTAGATGGATTACAAATAGGTCCTATAGGTAATTTACCAGCATTGGCTGTACTTCTAGTGTTATATGGATTATCTGAATTTATTTCAGATTTATATAAATCTCTATCACCTAAATCAATTTTAGCAGCATAATAAGTTGTTACATCTGATCCAAGAGACATTCCAGCATTTAATCTATTTATAAATACACCAGCTATATTTTTTCTATCTTCTAATGTAACACCTTCTCCTTCTATAATTGAAGCTAAAGTTATTATTTCATGAACTGAATATTTATTGTTATCAAAGAATGATTTATCTTCTTTATATATTCTATTAGTTTCATCAAGCATTTTTTTAAATATATCTTTTACAGATGCATCTGCTTTAAAATTATATGTATTTGGTGATAAATAACCTTCTAATGGATAATAAATATTTTCATTTAAAACTACGTCAGTAAGAAATTCATATTCATTTACAAGAGAAGTAATATATTCCTTATTTGATACTAAATTCATTACATCTTCATAACTATTAGCAGACTTTTCTTCAATTATTGAAGCTATTTGTCTCATATTCTTTCCTTCAGGGAAAGTAATAGTTATTTCATTCATATCAAGATTACTACCTTTTTGTAGAGTTTTAAATATTTCTTTTGGTGTCATATTTTTATTTAATAAATATGTACCAGCTTTTAAACCTTCAACATTATTTATTTTTACATATGCTTTTATTACATTTTCATCTCTAATTATATTTTTATCTTTTAATACTTTTATTATTTTACTTGTAGATGATCCATTTTCTATTTTAACCATAACTTCATAGCTAGCAACACTAACAGGTTGTAATGATGAATAAACATAGTAACATGCTGCACCAACAAGTAGTATAACTATTATTGGGATTATAAATAATTTTTTCTTTTTATTTTTTTTCATTTGTTTCTCCTTCAGTAATAGCTTTTATTCTTCTAACACCAGAAGAACAAGCTTCATCTTTAACAATTTTAAAGTTACCTAAAACCCCAGTACTTTTAACATGTGGACCTCCACATAATTCTTTAGATATAACTTTATCTTTACCAATAAAATAAACTGTTACTATATCAGGATATTTTTCAATAAATCTACATTCAGCCCCTGATTTAATAGCATCTTCTTTGCTCATTTCTTCTTTATATACTGGTAAATCTTCTTTTATCCAATTATTAACTATATCTTCTACTTGTTTCTTTTCTTCATCAGTTAATTTTCTATCAGTATTATAATCAAATCTCATTCTTTCACTTGTAATATTTGAACCCATTTGATGTATATCTGGACCAAGTATTTGTTTTAAAGCAGCATTAAGTAAATGAGTTAATGTATGATATTTTGTTTCAATTTCACTGTTTCCTGCAAGACCACCTTTAAATTTACCAGATGAAGCTGATCTTGATAATTCTTGATGTGCTTTAAATTTTTCTTTAAATCCATCTAAATCCACTTTAAGACCTCTTTCTTTAGCAAGTTCTAAAGTGAGTTCAATTGGAAAACCATATGTATCATATAAGTGAAAAGCAGTAGTTGCATCAATATCAGAATTACTTTTCTTTTCAAATTCTCTTAAACCTTTTTCTAGAGTTTTATTAAATTTATTTTTTTCATTTCTAATATTTTCAAGGACTATGTCTTTATTTTTAGATAGTTCTTCATAATAATTCTTATATTTATCAATTATTAATAAAGCTATTTTTTCATCCCAATCACTATTAATATCTATTCCAAGTTTTTTTGCATGTCTTATTGCTCTTCTAATAAGTCTTCTTAAAATATATCCTTGATCTTTATTTGATGGTTTAATCATTGCATCATCAGCAGATATAAATACTGCAGTTCTAATGTGATCAGCAATTATTCTCATACTTTCTTCATTACCGGCATAAGTTTTTCCTGAAATTTCTTCAATTAAGTTAATTACATCGCTCCATAAAGATGATGTATAATTATCAGTTTTTCCTTCAAGTACAGCAACTATTCTTTCATAACCCATACCTGTATCTATATTTTTTTTAGCAAGTTTTTCGATTTTGCCTTCTTTTGTTCTATTAAATTGCATAAATACATTATTCCAAATTTCTACCCATCTTTCATCATCTACATCAAATACTTCAGGAACTTCTTCTTCACTTCTAAAATAGAATATTTCAGTATCAGTACCACAAGGTCCCGTTTCACCAGCAGCCCAAAAGTTATCAGATGTAGTTGAGGCAATGTGTCCTTTACTTATTCCAAGACTTTCCCAAAGGTCTGCAGCTTCTTTATCAAAAGGAACATTTTCATCACCTGCAAACACAGTAACTGCAAGTCTATTTACTGGAATTTTAAGAACATCTACTAAGAATTCAAAACTCCATGTTATACTTTCTTTTTTAAAATAATCACCTAAACTCCAATTTCCTAGCATTTCAAAGAATGTATGGTGAGTTTTATCACCTATTTCATCTAAATCAGTTGTTCTAATGCATTTTTGATAATCAACTAGTCTTTTACCATATGGGTGTTCCTCACCCATTAAATAAGGAATTAATGGCTGCATCCCAGCAGTATTAAATAGTACTGATGGATCATTTTCTGGTACTACAGGAGCACTAGGAATATGTTTATGTCCTTTACTTTCAAAAAATCTTATATATTCATCTTTTATATTCATTATTTTTCACCTACCAAATTTAATATTTCTTTTATTACTTCTTCTATTGTCATATTACTTGAATCTATATAGTGATGCTCTTTTGTTCTTCTTAAAGCACCAACCTTTCTATTCATGTCATCATAGTCTCTTTCTTCAATCGCTTTTGTTATTTCTTCAAGTGTACAATTAATTCCTTTTTCTATATTTTGTTTATATCTTCTATTTGCTCTTTCATTTACACTTGCATCTAAATATATTTTATAATTTGCATCAGGTAATACTTCAGTTGCTATATCTCTTCCTTCCATAACAATATTAGTATCATTAGATAAAGCTCTTTGTTTTTCTTTCATTATTTCTCTTAATTTTACAATAGAACTTATTTTAGATACTCTTTGAGTAACTTCAACACTTCTTATTTTATCAGAAACATTTTCACCATCCATAAATACTTTACCATCATTTGTTAATCTAATATCTATATTCTTTAATAGTTCTACTATTTTTTCTTCATCATTTTCATCAATATTTTCTCTTAAAGATTTTAAAGAAACACATCTATACATTGCACCAGTATCTACATATGTAAATCCAAGTCTTTTAGCAACTTCTTTTGCAACTGTTCCTTTTCCTGAACCACTAGGTCCATCAATAGCTATTTTTATCATATTTACCTCCAAAAAAAAGAATAGTACATCAAGGAGCCAATAAGGCGGTACCATCCTTTGTTTTACTTAATTAGATAACGGAATACTCCGGCAAGTTTTGCTTGCACTAGGTAAATAGCTTTCATTAAATACTAAATACTTATTTCCATCAACCATAAGCTTTCTATAAAATAATATATAACTACTTTTTTACCATCAACATTTTATCATTTATTATAAATATAATTATAGTTTTAAGCGCAGAGACTACTGGCATTGCTATAACCATCCCTATTATACCAAAAAAATATCCAAATAACAATAAACTTATTAAAATTGTTACTGGGTGTAAATCCATAGTTTTACTCATTATAAGTGGATGAAGAATATAACTTTCTATTAATTGTATAATTAACAAGATAATAATAGTTAAAATAAATAGTTTTTTGCTTTCGGAAAAAGCAATAATTATTATTGGAATAGCACCTATATATGGACCAATATATGGAATTATATTTGTTAAAGCATTATAAAATGCTAAAAAGATTGATCCTTTTAAATGAATTAATTCAAATGAAATAAAACTAAATATAAATACAATAATGGCTATTAAAAATGTTCCTTTTATATAAGAAAATACTATATTATCTATTTTAATAAGCAATAAATTTATCTTTTTATTACCATATTTATTTAAAAAACACTTTAATTTATTATTAATTTTATCAAAATCTAATAAAAAGTATAAACTAATAATCATACTTATTAAAAAAGCACCTATAAATTTAAAAATTTCTGTAAAGATATTTAATATATCTGTTGTTTTAGAAAATACATTTTTATTGACAAAATTTATAATATATTTATCAAAATCTATATTAATATTGTTATCAAATAATTTATTTATAAATATGTCAGTATTATCAATAATGCTCGGCATTGATTTAATTAAATCATTTATTTCTTCCTTAAATACTGGGATTATATAATTTATAAGTAAAAAAAGTATTAATATAATAATAAAATATAGTAAAAAAACAGATAATTTTCTACCAATTTTCTTACTTAATATATTAACTATAGGATTAAAAATATATGCTAATAAAATGCCTATTAATAGTGGTGATATGATAGAAATTATATTATAAATCATTTTATATATATTATATTCTTTAAATAACAAGTGAATTATAAATAATATTATTATTGTTATTAGTATAATTATAAGTTTTAAAGCAACATTTATATTTTTGATTAGATCATTATTTAACATCTTTTTCATTATTCCACCTATTATATATTATTAAAAATATAAGTGTTTATATGCATAAAAAAAGTAAAATAATTATTTTACTTTATTAGCGGCAGCCTTTGTTTTTTCACTAACTGTATTTAACATAGATGCAAGTTTACCATTTTTATATTCAACATACATTAAATATGATCCACCTATTCCAGCTGCCATGCCAAATGCCATTGCGGCCATCATTTTCTTCATAACATCACCTCTATTTTTAGTATTAGAGATAATTTATAAATTATACATTATTTATTAAAGAAATAAGACTTTCTTTTAATGATGTTCTTCTATCTTTATTTCCTTCATTATGTACAGCCATAATAAATGCATCAGGTTCACCTATAAGAGTTAAATTTTGTTTAGCTCTAGTAATTGCTGTATAAATTAATTTTCTATAAAGCATTACTCTATATTGTTTCAAAACAGGTATTATTACTATTTTAAATTCACTTCCTTGTGATTTATGTATTGAAATAGCATAACCATGTTTTATTTTAGATAAGTCTTTTTTTGTATATCTAACAACGTTACCATCAAAATCAATTAGTATACCTTTTTCATCTATTTTAGTAATATAACCCATATCACCATTAAATACATTATTATCAATATCATTTTCTAATAATAATACCTTATCATTTTCTCTATAAATAATATCATTATAAGTAATATATTTTTGATTATCATCAGGATTAAATATATCTTGAAGTATTCTATTTAAATTATCAATTCCATTTTCTCCCTTATACATTGGTGCAAGAACTTGAATATCATCTGTAGTATATCCTTTAGATAATGCTTTTTTACATACTTCTTTTACATATGTAGAAAGTTCATATTTATCTGCTTCAATAAAAGAATAATCATCTCTTTTTTCTAGGAAATATTCATCTACATCATTGTTATTTACTTCTTTTGCTAGAACTGCAATATATGAATTTTCTTTTTGTCTATATAATTCATTTAAGAATATAACATTTATCATATCACTATCTATTAAATCTTTTAAAACTTTACCGGGTCCTACTGATTCAAGCTGATTATAATCTCCAATCATTACTATTTTTACATTTTTACTAAGTCCTTTTAAAAGAGAATTGAATAGCATTAAATCTATCATAGAACATTCGTCAATAATAACAAATTTAACTTTACTTTTATTGCTCTCATTTACCATAAATTTATCTGCATCTTTATTCCATTTTAAAAATCTATGAATAGTACTTGCAGGCATAAGAGTAGCTTCACTCATTCTTTTAGCAGCTCTACCTGTTGGTGCTAACAAAACCATATTATTAGTTAAATCCATATAGCTATATTTATTAAGTTTTCTATAAAGTTCAACAATTGCTTTAATTATTGTTGTTTTACCAGTTCCAGGGCCACCTGTTATAATACTAAAATTCTTTTCTAAAGCACATTTAATAGCTGCTTTTTGATCTTCATTATAATTTACACAAAAATATTCTTCTAAAGCTGCTATTTCTCTATTTATTGTTTTATATTTAGTTTCTTCTTTATTAGTTAAATAGTAAATATTATCTGATATATTATTTTCAGCATAATAATATTCAGTTAAATAATATTTTTCACCATTTATTATAATTTTATGTTCTTCATTAAGTTTACATAAATAATAATCAAATTCTTCATATGAAATATTAATAGATAATAAAGAGTTTAAAGGATAATAAATATCTTCTTTAGATAAATATATATCACCACTTTGAAAGCAAAGTAATTTCATAATGTAAATTGTTGCAGCTTTTATTCTATTCTCATCATTATCTAAAACATCATTATTTTTTCTTATTTCATCTATTTTTGTAAAACTAATTTCATCTATATCATCAATTAAATTATATATATTATCATTTATTATTAACATGGTATTTTCTTTATATTTATTATATATAAGCATTGATTCTTTTATTGAAAAACCAAGTTTTGTTAAATTAATCATTACATCATAACTTTCATCATATTTAAGAAGAGTTTCATGTATTAATTTAGCTGTTTTTTCTTTCATTTTAGGAACTAAAAGAATATTTTGGTAGTTTTCCTTAATTAGTCTTAAAGTATCATCACCAAGTGTGTTTACTATGTCAGTCGCAGTCTTTTCACCTACTTTTTTAAATAAATCACTAGATAAAAATTCAATAATAGCATCTTTTCCTTCAGGTTTGACTCTTTCATAATCATTTGAATTAAATTGAAGCCCATATCTTGGATTATCTACCATATTACCATATAAAATATATTTTTCATTAATATTTAGTTCATGAAAATACCCTGTTATTGTAATATCGTGATTTAAAAACTCATATGCATCGTCATCATTTGTTTCAAGAACCTTAAAAAGTCCGATAATATAATTCTTATCAGACTGAAATATTACTTTCTTAAATATACCTTTTATGTAATTTTTCATTTGTGCTCCTTAAATTTTTTTACTTGTTTTTTCATCAATAATATCATCAAGTTTTTCATCAACTTCATCTATTTCGTCATAATATTTTTCATAATCATATGCTTTATTAGATAATTTTAATAATGTAACATAATTATTCTCAAATTCTTTTTTAAATCTATTAATATATTCATTATCATAAGTTGATGTTAAAAACCATTTTATACCATCTATACCAAGAGATGATAATATTTTTATTCCAAATATTAGATCGTACGGAAAATCATTTTCAATAAATTTATAGCTTAATTCATCTAAATCAATTTTATCTTTTTTATAAGTTAAATTAGCTATAACAGCAAGTGTTTCAGTTATATTTTCTTCAAAAGTACTTTGTAATTTTAAATTAACAGTAACATTATCTATTAATTTTTGTGATTCAGTATCAACATAACTCTTAAATTCTTCATCTGTATATTTATCTATATTATCTATAGATCCTTTTATTTCATTATAAAAATCATATTCATAATCTAAATAATAATCACATTTTACAATTGATAGATTATTTTTATCATTTAAATAAGACGTAATAACTGGTTTATGATTAAATTCTTTTAATTCATTACTTATTTTAACAATTACATCTTTAGGCGATAAATTTTCGTCTATACCAAATTCTTCATTTTTATATATCTTATATGATGAAATAATATCAATATTTGGATTAACTTTTTCATCAGAAAAATTTCTTTCTTCTTCATAGTAAGCAACTACATCATATTTATTATTACCAAGATATGTAATTTTAACTGGTATATATGGAGATAATGAAGAATAAAATGGATCATTAAGTAATTTAGATAAGTAATTATTATATTTAATAGTATTTTCTTTAATATTATCTATATCATCAGTTGTTTTTTTAGCTTTTTCTAAAAATTCTTTTTCTCTTCTTTTTTTATTTAATTCATAAGCTGAAAAATTTTTAAGTTTACTTTCACTTAAAGAATTAATACCATTTTCAATAAATATAGTTCTTGTAGCATGAATAAGTTCATGTGTTATAGTATGAGCTATTTCATTTTTAATTCTTTCGTTTTTTGTTAATAAATATTCATAGTATTTTTCTTCAAGAATTTCATTATTTAAATAAATTAAGTCAGAAAATGAATCATAAGTAGCTTCATTATTCATGCTTTCTTTTTTATCATAAGAAAACTCTGTATCATATATATGAGAAAATAAATCTTCATCTAAGCCTAAATTTTTAATTAATTTCTTATAATAATCAAATCCTAATTTAATTACTTCTTTTTTAAATTCATCCATATGTATTCTCCTTACTATATATAAATTATAACACTTTATATGGTTTAAAAAAAGATAAATTATTCAATATTTATCTTATTTATTTTCTTAATTAATTTTTTAGATTTAAATTTAAAAGATACTTTATTCATACCTTTTATTGCATCTAACATTTTATTTGTCAAACTCTTTATATTTTTATCTTCATAAATATCTGGATACTTATTTATAAAATAATTAGTTGTAGCAAGAAAGTTAACAACATCATGTTCAAAATAACCTTCGCCAATTGATGAAATAAATACATAATCATTAAGTATTGATGCAATAACTTCACCTTTATGAGTGAAAAATGAACCTCTTAATCTATTCTCTTCTGTAAAATAATTCTCTATTAATTCCTTTTTTTCAGGATTTCTTTTTAATTTATCTAATTCAGATACTAAATAATTAGCTAAAAATCTATTATTTTTATGATCATTTCTTAAATATGAAACAAGTGTAATCATTTTTTCTAAATTATCATCAAGTAAGAAAAAATGTGGATCCTCTTGCATTAAAAAGCCTGAATATAATAGTAATGTATTAAATCTTTCGTCATCGTCATAATATTTTAATAAATTATCTTTATCTTCTAAAATTAAATTATATTTAAATTGAGCAAGTACTCCATAATTAATATCATTCATAAGTAAAGCCCCCAAACAAGCTTTATTATATCAGAAAAAGCACTCAATGTGAATGCTTTTTAATATTTACATAGATTACCCTCTACAATTCTTCTAATTGAAGAACCAAAGTATCTACCAATATCAACTATAGATAAAATACCGTTTCTAACAGCATTTATTAATTGTCCAGTTAATCCAGAACCATTTATAAGTATCATTTCTTCTTTATTTAATTTTTTCATATTTACCTCCTATCTACATCTATAAGGTCTAGTGTAACCATCAAATACTCCAACTATAAATGCAATTACACCGCCTATCATTGCAACAGCACCTACACTTATACCTTCACCCTTTATATTCTTCATTTGTTTTTGATTTAGTTTATTCATTTTCTTCTCCTTTTACTTCTATAAATTTATTAAATAAGTCTTTGTTATCTAATCTATGAGAAATTAATATAATTGATTTATTGTATTCAGTTTTAATATTTTTTATTATTTTTCTTTCACTTTTTACATCAATTTCATTCATAGTTTCATCAAAGATAATTAAACTTGTATCATTCACTAGAGATCTTGCAAGTAATATTTTTTGTCTTTCACCGCTTGATATATTATGACCATCTTCTTCAAGCATATAATCTAAATCTATATTCTTATTTTTAAGAATATCATTAACCATAGATACTTTTAACGCTTTATTTAAGTTGTTTTTATCTATTTTTCTACCTAGTAATATATTATTCTTTATTGTGTCTGTAAATATAAATTCATTTTGCGAAACATATGTAATTTTATTTCTGATAACTGACGAAGAGTATTTACTAATAGGTACATTATTAAAAAAAATATTATTTGTTTTATATTCCTTAACTAATGTTTTAAAAATAGTTGATTTACCAATTCCACTTTCACCAGTTATAAAAATATAATCATTAGGTCTTATATTTAAATTAAAATTATTAGTTTTATATGGGAGATTTTTAAAAATAATATCATTTAAATATACATTACTGTATTTATTACTTTTAAATTCTTCTTTTGCATCCAACAAATCATTAATTCTGTTATAAGAAGTTTTTGAATTAATTATTAGATTATCTATTTCAATTATTTTTTCATATATTATATATAATTGATTTAAAAATGAATAAAAAAGTATAATTTGAGAAATATTTAAATTAATACTTAAAAATAAAAACATATAGCCCAAAGTTTTAATGACGCATGAAGAAGTGTTATATATTATGTATGATTTTTTTAATTTCTCATCTTCAATTAAATATGAATTATACTTTTTAATTTGTTTATTTAAAAATAAAGATTCAAGTCCATTATATTTAATAGTATCAATACCGAGAAGTTTTTCTATTATTCCTGAATTTGATTCAGATTGACTTTCTTTAGTTTTAAATATGCACTCATTTAATCTATCTCTAAATAAATAATATATTAAGAAAAATATAATTGAAATAATTAAAAATAATAAAAATACTTTTAAATTATTTAATAATAAATAGATAAAAATAAAGTAATTGATTTATAAAATCCTTAATTGAATACAAATCATAAATTCTAGATACAATATCACCTACAGGTCTAGTATGATGATAATTAAGTGGAAGATTAAAAATATGTTTTAAAATATAACACATTAAATTATTATCAAGTTCTTTATTAAAAGATATGGTCATTTTATTTCTCAAGTGATTAAATACTATTTCTAAAAGTGATAAAAAAATAAAATATGACAAGTTATTTATATTATAATTATTTAAAATTTTACTAAGAACAATAAGTTTTATTATAGAGATGAGTGAAACAATAGTAGAAAGAATTATTATTAAAATAGAACTTTTTTTATTAATCTTTATATTTTTTAAAAGAATATTTTTCTTTTCTTCTTTATATATGTGATTTGTTTTTTCAAAAGTAATAACAATATTAGACCATTCTTCTAAAAACTTTTCTTTAGAATATTTTAAATAACCTCTTACAGGATCAAAAATATATAATTTATTATTTTTAATCTTATATAGAATTACAAAATGTGGATATACTTTATTAACTTTTAAATGAATTGTTATGGGAAGTTTTAACTTTAGTAAGTTTTTAAAATCACATTTATATGCAGAAGATTTAAGACCAAGGTTATTTGATACTTTTACTATATCAAATACACTTGTTCCACTTTATTATAATACCTTATAATATTATATAAACAAGAGGCACCACAATCTTTTAAACCATGTTGTTTGTTATATTTAAATGTCATTCTATACCCTCCATATATTTTATTTGCAATAAAAGAAGGAAATCCCCTATTTTTTTATAAAAAAGATAAGAAAATTTAATTTCTTATCTTATTTTAAAATTACTAATCCGTATTTTTTACCTTTATTTGTAATAATATAGCTTTTACCATTATTATTAATTATTTTGTATATAGAATTCTTTTTAATTAGTTTTATATTTCCATTTTTAACATTAATAACTTTAATATAATTCTTATTATTAACAATAGCATTATCATTTAATGGATCTATAAATTCATTATTATTACCATATATAGACTCATTTGACTTTTTATTATATGAATATACTTTCATTTTATTCAAATCAAACATTTTAATTTTATTATTATTAATTATGTAAAAATAATTATCATATTTTTTTACTTTAGAATACTTATTAAAAGTATAAATATTATTTCCTTTTAAATTTATTATTTTATTACTATAAATAATATATTTATTATCATATACTTTAGCAAGAGATTTTTCATTAATTATTTTTTTGCTATTAATATCATATATTAAAGAATTATTATATAAAGCACCTAATATCGGAGTTGATCCTATTAATATTATTGGTTTATTATCTTTTATTAATTCTTTATTATTTTTATCATATAATACATATTTTCCCTTATAATTTTTGTTTTCTGAGTTTCTAGAATAATAAACCACTTTATAATTGTTTTTATATAATGTAAACTCTTCAGCTAACAAATCAGAACCAGTTGTATTAAAAACTACTTTTGATTTAATTAAATCATAAACATACATATAATTTTTTTTACAAATTGGAACATTACAAGCGATTTGAACATATCTTTTATTATTATCAAAACTTCTTAATTCGTTAATTTCTGATATGTTTGTTTTTGATCTATAATTATATATTGATGTAAATTCTTTTTTAGATACATTATATATACCAAAAGAATTGGAATTAACATCATCAACTAAAACTGATTTATTATTAAGTAAAACTGAACTCTCATATAGTTTATAATTATTATCAAAAGAATCATTAATTGTTTTTATTCTATTAAAAATACTATTATCATTTTTAATACTAACTAATTTCCCATTATTCTTGATTAATTTATATTCTTCATTATTATTAAACTTTTTTAATACTTCAACAGAATTATCATCATTTATTATATATTTATTAAAACCATCTTCAATTAAAGTATTATTTTTTATATTATAATAATAATATAATTTATTATTATTTGAATTTAAAATAATAAAGTTATTATTTGTTTCAATTATATTATAATCAGTAAATAAGTTCTTACCTTTTTCATTAAATAAATAACTATGATCATCTTTATTAGCGTAAATAAATTTGCGTTTTAATTTAAAATCAATTTCATTTAAATCAGAAACTATTCTTTTTCCAGAATAATCATATAAGTCATATAAATCTCCAAACTTACTCTCTTTTTGTTCGTATAATAAATAATTATTTATTCCAATTAATTCGTTTTTTGTATAATATTTAATTTTATTTTTTAAATCTTTTATGTAATAAGTTGTTTTTTTATCTTCTTTTTTACTTGTTAAAATATAATTATCATTAATTCTAATTATTTTTTCTTTATTATCAATCTTTAATTTACTTATTAATAGTCCATTATAATTATATACTTTTATATTATTACCTTTATAAGATACTATTTTTTTACAATTATTATAACATTTTACTTCATCATACTTATTTTCTAATATTACTTTAATAGAAAAATTATTTTTAAAAAAATAGATTAAACTTACCAAAATAATTATAATTATCCCGATTATATAACCAAAGTATATTTTATTATTCTTTTTATTCATATTTCTTACTCCTACTCTATAATATAATTATAATATACAACTCAATATAAATCAAACAAAAAAGAGAATTAATTCATTCTCTTTCTTATTGTTAGTAATACTTTTAATAATATTGTAATTGATAAAATTATTATACCATAATTAATTACTTTATTACCTGTTTGTAATCCAATAATTAAATCAGCATTACTTGTTGCAAGTACATTACCTTTTTGCTTAGAATTATCAATATATGTAATTCTTGCAGGTCCAGTAATATTACCATTTTCTAATATTGTAAATGTTGAAGTTTTTCCTGTATCAGATACAAGTGAATATGTTCCTGGTGTTATATTTTTAATATAAACATTTCCATCTATTGTTTTTATCTTGTCATCACTTTGACTTGTTGCTATTACATAATTGCCTAATGTATCTTCAACAACATCAATATCTTCATAGACTCCATTTACATTATATTTTAGAGTATATTCATAGCTGCTATTTAATGTATTTCCATTATCATCATTAAAGATTGCAATATTCTTTAATGGAGAATTATTTCCAATATTAAATAAGCCTAATATTTCTCCAAGTAAACTATCTGATTCATTAGAATCTTTATAGATTTTAATTGAATTTTGATCAGATACTGCAACAAATGAATATCCATTTAAATCAATATTATTACCATTTGTAATTACATTAATTGTAACATTATCTGGTACTGTTATATTACTAGTTAAACTGATTGGTTGATATAGTTCAAGAACATTAACTGTATTAGGAAGTGCATCATCAATAGCAGTCTGTACTGTTTGATAATTATTTCCATTTAATATATAAACTTGTTCAACATTAGCGTCATAAGTTAATCTTGCAACTTTATATCCTTCATATTCTTCTATATCATCATAAACAGATATCTTATAATTATTTCTAACAACATTTTCATTTGTAACATTATTTGAATTAGAAATTGGATCAACAAGACTAATAATAGATCCATTATAGAATTTAATATATCCGTGATAAATATTATATACACCGATATTTGCACCTATTACTATAGGGTTAGAATCATCATATGCATTAGCTGTATCTCCAAATATTACTATAGGACAATCATTAATATTTGCTTCTGTTCTTCCGTTTTTTATTCCTATATCATTTGCATTAATATACACATTATCATTTAAATATAAATTTCCAGTAATATTATATATTCCAATATCAACATTAGATATAGAAACATTTGATAAATAAGCATCTCCAGAATTTGAAATGTAAGAATTATCATTTAATATTAGACCATCAACATTTAAAGTTTTTCCATTTCCTATATTATAACTATGGAAATTTCCACCTGTTATTGTTAAAGTTCCACTGTTAGATAAAGAACTAGAGTTAAAATTACCTCCACTGATTGTGCTTGTACCGTTAGATTCCATAATAACGGAATTAAAATTACCATCATTTATTGTTAGATTACTTGAAATAGCTCTAAGCATAGAATTTAAAGTACCACCTGAAACAATAATATCTGAAGAATCAAGAGTTACAAACCCTCCTATAGTACCTCCAATTATATTTACAGTAGATGAAGTACTTTCTATTGCATGTTTAAAATATGTAGATCCCCTAGAATCATTTATTTCAGTAGTTATATCATTTACATTAAGAGTTGATGATTCGGTAGAATTAATCAAATAATAATCATTTGAGCTTGAATTAGAATGTTCATCATTATATATTCTACTTTTAATAAAAGTACCAGAATTAAGATTAAGTGTTCCTGCATTTTTAATTATATTAAAATTAGTATTAGAAACACCATAACCATTATATTTTCTATAAAAGCTTATATCTGATGTATTAAGTATACCTTTATTATCAATAAAATTCAAACTCTTTATAGTAATTAATCCTTTTTCTTCCGCATTATCAATTAAGTTTAATGTTCCATTATTAGTAAATAAATTTTCCTTAAAGTTAATAATAGATTGACCATTTAAATCAAATGTAATATTGTATGTTGATGGAATTATAATATCATCGTAATCATTAGGTAAATATATGCTTTTTAATAAAGTAACTGAACAATTAGTACTACAATAGTCAAAAGCATCTTTTAAATTATTAAATGTTTCATCACCAACTTGTGCAATATCATCGATAGACAAATATTTATGGAAATCATATGTAGTTTTATCATATTTTTCATTTTCATTTATTAATAAATTATATCCTTTTTCTATGTTATCAACTGAATTATTAGTCCATTCATAATCATTTGAATAAACATTTCCATCATAGAAATTAAAAGTACCATATGATTTAAATTCACCTATCAATAATAATAATTCATCTGATTTCATACTATCATCATAAATATTGTTATTATGTTCATCTTTATAGGAATCTATATTTGAAGGTTTTATTGGTAAACCAGCAGTGAATGTACCATTATTCTCTATATCACCTTTTAAAGTTCCTTTTACATAATATGTTGTAGAATTATTCTTTGTTATCAATTTATAAGTAAGATTAGCATCAGCAATATATGCATAATTATTATTTTCTAAATAATTTATACTAGAAGAATTATCAAATGTTACACTACCATAATTATTAAATTGAGAACCCGATGAATTTGATAGTTTAACTATAGCTCCTTCATATATTCTTGTCCACGAACCCAAATTTGAATTAGTTACATTAGTATTGCCGTAAAAATCATTATTTCCACAAGATGTATCACTTCCAACAATTTTACAAGGGAATGTTGATGTGTCGATTGAAGTTGTTGAACCAGAAGATGTAGTAAAAATAGAATCCCTTATAGTTGAAGATGAAATGTTCATAGTATTATTATTAACTATTTTTGCCTGCTCTGAAACTAAATTTGAAATATTCATTTCACCATTATTTTCAATATTTGCCGTGACACTATTTGAAGGAGCTAAATCATCAATAGTTAATTTACCATTATTTTGTATAAATAAAGAATTTGCAGAATTAATTATAAAACCATTTAATATAATTTTGATGTTTTTATTACTTGGAATAAGAGTTGTAGGTCTAGTTGCAGGATTATATAAATTATTAATTATATCTATTACACATTCTGACTCACCACAACTATTAATCGCATCATCTAAAGTTAAATACTCTGTATCATTAATCTTTGCAACATTAATTTGTTTTAAATAATATATCATACTATAATTCTCATCACTAGTTGAATATAAAGCATACCCATTTTCAATCTTTGTAGGAGAATTTTTAAATACATTTGATATATTTGTTTTAATAATTCCATCATAGAAATTTAATGTACAACCATCATTATTTATTAAAATATTTGAAGATGATGTATAATTATAAATTCTACTAATTACAGGAATTGATGTAGAAACTTCGTCATCATATATTCTATTATTAAATTCATCATAATAAGAATCAACTTCAGCTGGTTTTATAGGTAAACCAATATTTACGGTAATAACATTATGCCAATCTTCTATATCTATATTACTAGCACTACCTCCGACAAAATATAGCATAACAGAGTAAGTACTAGTATTGTCTAAAGCATATGAAGATATTGTATTAATTGAGCCATCTTCTATATATAAATAAGACTTTTTTTCAAATTCATTATCATTATTATTTAGCCCAGCATGTAGAGTATTAATAAATCCATCAGTTATTTTTGAATAGCTATAATTATAAAGAATATTTATAATAGTCGTCTTATTTTGTTCTTGATTTACGTTACACTTATAATTACAATCTAATCTATCTATTGTTCCAGAATTAACAGTTATTATAGCGTTCGGACCATGAGCTAATGATGAATATATACTACCTATATTACCATCAGAAACATTAATAATACCATCACCATACTCAACAATATCAGAATCTGGAGCAATACCGCTATAATTAATTGTTCCACCATTCAAATACAAATCTAGTTGATTTTTTATCGCAATAGTAGGATTAATGCCAGTAGTTGGTAATAAATGTGAAATATTAGCGTTATTTGTTACATTTAATATTGCATCATCATTATTTGTTATATTTGAATTACTAACTAAATTATTAGTAACTGATGCATCTAAAGTAAAATCATTATAATTATCTATAAAATTATAAACGTTACTAATAATTCTTCCTTCATTAGTACTATCTGTTAAATTAAATACGCCATAATTTTTTATAAAGTTTCTTGCATATAAATTTAAAACATGACCATTTAAATCCATAATAATATTCTTATTCTCGGATATTTCTAAATTTACACTTGAGTATATATCTTTTAATATTATTATTGTTGTTTCATTACTAGTCGTTATAGAATTATATGCATCTTTAATTGTTTTATAATAATTATCGCCTATCTTAGCAACATAATCATCAGATGTTTCAACATTAAATAATTTCATTGCATGTCTTTCATCCTCTGTATCGTTTATTACAATATCATAACCTTCTCTAACAGAATTAATAGGGCCTGCAATAACTGAATTGTTCTTTGCAATAATAGTCCCACTATAAAAATTTAGTTTTCCTGAAGTAAACTTACATGTATCACCAGAGCACAAACCCGAGTTAATAGCAAATGGTTTTATGTATTGAGAATATAAAGAATCGATATTATCATCGCTTCTAATATACGTAAATGTATTTTCAATTAATGGATAATCAGAATCAAATTCATCATCTTTAGAACCAATATTAAATTCACCTTTATTAGTAATTAATCCTTTAATATGTGTATGATCACTAACTTCAACAAATCCATCTGAAGAAATAGAAAATGAAGTAGCACAATCAATAAAAACATTATCAGATATGTGAACATTTCCGGAAGAAACAGCAATACCAGTATTATCATTCAATGGATCCAAGATTTTAAAGTTGTTCTTTATATTTAAGACATCATCAACACCAGATACTGTAATTCCTGTTGTCCTACTTGTTGATACTCTTCTAGTAATATTTAAGGTTCCATTTTCTAAAGAAGCAACCCCTCCATATAAAGATATTGTACCATTTATAGTACCATCTTTCATAGTGAATAACGAATTTTTTGAATAAACTCCTCCTGTTAAAATACCATCGTTATACTCTATAGTAGAATCTTCAGAATTTATACTTGTATATGTGCCACCATTTGCAATTACCTTATTATTATATTTTATATTAATAGTTCCACCTATTGTAGATCCATTAACAATAAGAGTATTAGTTTCGTTTGCATAATTATTACTAGATTGAGAACCAGATTGACTATTGTGAATTATACCATTTATTATAGTATTTTCGTCTGTTGTAATAATCTTATTATTATTATATATATTTAATGAATATTTATCACTTGCTGTTGATGTTAATGAAGAATCAATGATATTAACACTTTCTGATGTATAAATATTATTCATATTTTTACCACTAATAGTAAAACCAGAAATTACATTATCACTATTTAATGATTCATTATATATTCCAAAACCCGAAGATATACTATCTGATTGCAATATACTAGCTTTTCCAGCAAGTAACTTACCTTTAGGCCTATTAAAAATACCATAAACACCAGCTGCTGAATTTTCTATTGTTGTGTCATTAGTTAATTTTAAAGTACCATAATTATTAATTGCATAACCTTTATATGCATTTATTTTAACATTGTCTATTTCAAGATATGAATCTTCAGAATTACAAATTACTGAATATGACCTATTATCAATATATTTCAACGACTTATTTTCATCATTTATATCGTACTTACTATCAATAATTTTTAATTTACCATTATTTTCTATAGCATAAGTAGATAATTGTGATGTTAAATCATGTCCATTTAAATCAAGTATTACATCTCTTGTTTCATTAACAGAAAATTTAGTTGTTAAAATACCTGGTTTGATTAGTTGAATAGTATCGGCCGGTAAATCTTCTCTATCTTCAAAAACACTATGTAAATTTGAATTTAATACAGGAGTACCAGCTAAATATTTAATTTTTGCATTAACATAACTTTCATCACTAACATTTAAATCTTCACCATCAAGTTTTATAGAATTAATAATAAATACATCATCATATAATTTATCAATGCCATCTGCTGGCGGTGTATATCTTATGTCAAAATAATATATTTTGTTAGGTTGTAATGTTGTACTATAATCTTGAAAATCTTTTGAACCTTCAATGGACATAAAATTAGTTTTAGAATTATTTGAAGAATCAGTAATTACTGCATTTGCACTCCCATCAGAAGAAATCATAGCATTGATTGTTAATGTTTTACTAGAAGCCCATGTATTTGTATCAATCTTATATCTATTATGAGATGCAACATAATTATTACCTAAACCAGTAATAGAATCATAGTTTGTAGCAACTCTGTTAGAAAAATCATAATGTAATAAAAGATTGTTTGAATAATCAATCGTAGTGTCTGTTAAATTAAATTCTTTATTGTATATTTTAAAATCATATATATTTGCAAATGATCTTTTTGTTACTGTATCTCCACCAAAATATGAATTATCATCCATATTATTTAACGTTTTAGATGATCCCCAACGACTTTGAGTAATAGATGTTCCATCTAAGTATACTTTATATTTATAACTATTTTTGTTATTCTTATTATACGTAATTATAAATTTATGCTTATTTCCATCATAATAACTTGAAGGTAATCTGAATTCAGTAGTACCAGAATTATCCATGCAGACATACAAATTATCATAACTTGATATATATATAGAGATTTTTTCTTTATTTGAACCTTGATATAACCATCCCCATCTAACTGTTGTACTAAACTCGATTTCAATTGTTTCTTCATCCGTTATTCCATCTACTCCATTTGTAATGACACCGTATGAACTGTTATCAAATTTAATCGAATTAGAATATTTTTTTGCATTACCATATATTTCTAAATGCTTATTATTTACAGTATCATAATAATCATACGTTTTTGGTGTATATGTTGTTTCAACAAGTTCTTGATCACTATTATCTGTTCTTAATAAATCGTTATGATTTGTTTCATCACTAATTAAATTTATACTATTAATAATAAATCTATTTTTTATTCTATCTTTCGAATTAAGTATAAAATATAGATAATATACTTTTCCTGGACTTAAAATAGAAGATAATGGAATATTAACTTGATTTACACTTGTCTTATACAAACATGGCACATTAGTTAAATTATCAGGAATATAATATTCATTATAAGTACTACTTTCTTCTTGCAATAGAACATAACCAGCAGTAAATGAAGGACCATAAACACTTATATTCATATTTAATATATGTCTATTGTTTTTATCTGATAAATCAATTTTATAAATTAATCCTGCATTTGTATTAGAATTATTTTTTATAATATCACTGGCATATTTTTCTGATGAAAAACTTGTAAAATTATTTTCATTTGTCATGTCATAGTATAAAAGTAGATTTTCATCATCATCTTTCAAATCAAAACTACTATAATCTATGGAACTAGCAAATGTACTTAACTTAAAATTATATATTTTCCCTGTAAAACCTCTTCCAATAAATTCAGCACCAGATGTAGTTACAGAAGAAGAAATATTAGTATAAGAAGAAGATATTTCCTGACCATCAATCCATATTTTATTTGTACTAAAATATGTAATTCTTTTTATTTCACCATTTCTAAAATCTTCAGGTAAATCAAATTTATAATTATTTCCAGTTACAATGTAGTCATTAGTTATTATTATTCCACATTTATTTCCGTTATATACAGTACCTTCTAATTTGCCTTCAGAATTAGGAGCAACATCAAATTGAACCACTTCAGTAAAATAACTTGGATAATAATCTTTTAAAAGATAATTAATTTGAATTGCATTATTCTCTGTTGCATCAAATTCTACTGATCCATCATTATATTCTGATTCAATCATTATACCATCTAAATTGTTACCACTTAAATCTTTAATATAATGTTCAGTTATTGTATCTTTGCTAAAATTATATTTATAATTTCTATAATTTGTACCTAAATCTAATATACTTTCAGTTTCTAATAATTCATCCGTTGTATAAGCACCATCATATGTAGCATTTTCAGCTGAATTTAACGATGTAAAATATGTGTTAGTTCTTTTAACTTTAGCTACTGCTTCAGCAAGTATTTCAAGAGTTGCTGTTTTTACAGTTGATGTTGAATCATTATGAACATTATGCATAAATGGAGTATCATTTACCATTCCGTATATTGGATTTGATCCACCTTTTATTACTCCATCATAGAAATTAAATGTAGTATTATCTGAATAAGTACTAACACCTCTAAATGATCCTTCAATATAAGGTTCAACTTTACTTACAACTGCTCCTTCTTCTTCAGATGATACTTCATTGTTTCCTATAGTTAATGTTGCATTTTCGTTATTTAATATAGCAATACCATCATTAACTAATGTATCTACTCCTTCTATATTTTGAGTATATACATGATTATTAATAATTTTACCTATTGGTTCATAAATTATTTCACTAGTTTCATCATCTACCGAATTATTATTATCTATAATTTGTAATTTACCATTATTAGTAATTGTAGTTTCATTTAATCCTGTTACTGTTTCTCCATTTAAATCAAGAACTATATCTTGAGTATTTTTTACAGTTACACTTTCTCTTGTACTTTTAACCATTTGAATTTCACAGTAACCTGTAGTTGATACAGTTTCGCAATCACGTAACGCAGAAGCTAATGATGGATGATTAATATAATCTTCCTCTTCAAGAGTTGTATCATCATATGCAATTATTCTTGCTACAATATCATTATCTGAAGTAGAAAAATTAATATTTTTTTCATTTCTATTACCAGCAACATCTGTTGTAATTAATTTACCTGTATATTCTGTGTTTTCTGATAATTCATCAACATTACAAGAATAATAATATTGTTTTGGTCCAGTTATTTTTCCGTCAACTGTACTTTTTACAATTTCATTTTCTAAAGAACAATATTCTTTTTCTTCATCTTGCACATTTATAACTAGTTTTACATTCTTTATACCACTTAATTCATCAATAAGTGATACGTTAAAATCAACACTTGTAGTATTTGGAACAACGCTATCTGCACCTATTGATGGATTTTCTTTATCAATATTATCAATTATATGAGAAACCTCTGCACTTTCAGCTATTGTTTCATCATTTACTTTTACTACATTTTTTGCTTTAATAGTTGAATTTTCACTTATATCAAATGAATCATTATAATCTTGATATAACCCCTCATCTACTTTATATAAAATGTCATAGTTATCATTACCAGTAATAGTAACAGTAACTTTATCGTTTGTCCATTCTGTTGGTGTATGGATAATACTTGGAGTTGGAATTTCTTCATAAACACTTACTAATATTAAATCAGATTTTACAGTTGTATTTGCAAAATCAAATAAGTTTTCTTCGCCATTTACCTTCCAACCCAAAAATTTATTATGTTCTTTTGTTGGGTCAGGATTTGGTTTATTTATTAATGAATTATATTCAACATCTGTTATAGTTGCATATACTTCATCTTTATCTATAAAAGTTACTGTAAATTTATTTGGTTCGAAAATTGGAGTTAAATGTATTTCCTCTTCTTCAGTAGTTAAATTTACTACTTCTTGTTCATCTGTATATGTTATATTACCATTTTTCCATCCTTTAAATTCATTACCTTCTTTTGTATATAGATTTTTACTTAAATTAGATGATATATCATAAGTCATAATTTGGTTTTCCATTGTTCCCTCTACACCTTCAGGCTTATCAAAAACAATAGTATAGTTATTTGGAACAAACTGTGCATATATAGTTTGATAATCAGTGTTTAATTCGTCCATTTTATTCATTACATTATTTAATGGTTCTTCATTTGAATAAACTATTTCTTTATTATTTCCTGATTCTAAACTCCATCCACTAAATTTATAACCTGTTTTTGTAAATGTATTAGTTTTTAAAGTTCTACCAGTTGCATCACTTTCAGTAAAACTATCAGATGACATGCTACCTTCACCTGTATTTTTGTTATATTCAACATAATATGATTTTTCTTGAAATTGTGGATATAAATTTAATAGATAAACTCCATCTGCTATTTTATGATCATCATCTTCAAATTGTAATACATTAAATGTTGAATATGGGCTTGAACTAATTATTGAATCTCCTGTAATATCAGATTTCCAACCTGTAAAATATCTACCATTATATGTAAATTGATTTTGGTTTATAGTTACATTAATTTTTTCTTGAGGAGTTGAATATGGATTATAACTATAGTTACTACTTGAAAACTCTATTTCTTGATCAGGCATTTCACCTTGCATATCACTTGTTTTGTTAAATCTTAAAATATACTTATATGGTTTATATTCTGCTGTTACAAATGTTGTTTCATTAATTACTGTATTATCAAAATCGAATGGAGTATCATAATGAAGGTATCCATTTGGGCCTGACTTTGGTGAACCATTTTCTGTATATACTTGATACCATCCAAGAGGAACATATCTTGATGGAGATCCAATTGAAGTCCATGGACCACCTATTCCAGAATAAGCAGGTATTTTTTCTTTATCAAAAACTTCACCTTTTGGTGTTTCAAAACTAGCACCATTCATTTTATCGAAAAATACCATATAGATTGGTGCTTCAGTTTCTTCTGTATAATTAGCAATTAAATCTATTACACAATTATCTTTTGTTTCACATAAATCACTAAACAACGTATAATCCCATTCATTTATTGCTTTATTTTTATAATAAAAATTATCAAATACATATCCTTCTCTATGACCTGGTGTACTTACTATTGCTGCATAATCGCCTAACTTTTCTGGGCTTTCAGTAAATTCAAGTATTTCTTCTGCATTTTCATCTATTAGTTCATTATTATAATCTATATATCTTACTTTATATTTTATTCCTTCAAGTACTCTATATACTTTTATTACATCATCTTCTGTTACTACTCTATTTTCAAGTACATTATATGCAATATCACCATATGTAACTTTATCTCCATTTTCAAATTGCCATTCTTTTATTTTATAGTTTTCTGGTACTTCACTTTCTGGTTCGTTAAATATTGTTGTTGCTGTAATTGTTGTTTCTAAGAATGGTTCAGTATCTCCTCTATCATTATAAAATTCTACATTATATTTTTTTATATCATATTTTCCATATATATCAGTGGCATTTTTTATTTCTAATGGAAATTCTACTTTAGTAGTTAATGATTCTTCTTTATACCATCCTTTAAAGTTGAAATATTTAATATCAACACTTCCTGGATTACTTGCAAATGATTTATATTCTACTTCTTGAGTAAAATCATTATATAAATTAAATGCTCCAGTATAATTATAATGGTCATTATTATCACTTAATTCTCCAGGTATATAATATTTAACTTTATATTTATTTATATCAAAATCTGAATAAAGTATTATATCTTCAGTAACTGGTTCACATGTAATTTCATTAAAGTATTTAACTCCATCTTTTTTCCAGTAATTAAACGTGTATCCTTCTTTTTCTGGTCCAGGTATATCTTCTGCACATTCTCCGTCATCAACTTCTTTTTCGTCAAATACTGTTGTATCATCTTCCATATATGTTACAGTTCTTTTTGGAGAATTATTTCTTTTTAATTTTCCATATAAAATTAAATCAGATTTTACTTTTTTACTAAAATCATATGAATTTTTATAGCTTTTATCAATAAACCATCCTTCAAATGTATATCCTTCTTTTTCATATGGTAAATCGTCAATTTTATCATCATCACTAATAGTAAATTCTCTATATACATTATTATCGATTATATATTTTATAGTATGATAACTTTCTCCAAATATTTCTACTTTATTTATATATTGATTTGGATTTATTTTTTCTTTAGATTCTATTTTAATTCTTACTTCTCTAGTATCTCCTGATGTAATTTTATCATTTTTTAAAGTTGTATTATAATATGATCCATTATTTTCTTTCCAATTTTTATTTTCTTCAAAATCTTCACTTAAAACAAATTCTTTAGGTAGATTTTCCTTAATTGATTTTATATAACCATCTACTCTTGAATCGTTTTTTATTTCAAATAAATATGTTGCTTCTACATCTGATTTTGTTATAATTGGTATTTGTACTTTTTGTTTTTTATCAAAATTATATTCTTTTCCATTTACAACTACTTTCTCTAAATATTTTTTTACACTTGCTTGAAATTTGCCTTTATTTTCAACTGATATATTTACAACATTTCTGCCGCTAGTAATAGGAATGGTATTATTTTCAAATTCATATTCTTCTGGTAAAGTAACTTTATAATCACCATCTTTTAAATCACCTATAACATAATATCCTTTTTGATCAGTTATAGCACTCCTTTTTTCTACACAAATATCGTTATCAATTCTACATAACACTATCTCAACACCTGGAGCTTCTGCTCCTGAATCTTTATTCAATAATACTCCTTCTAAACTTGTTGTTGATACTTCTACTACTGTTGGTTCTTTTACTATTGCTTCTCCATTTTTTGATTTTACTGATATTTTTGGTGAAAATTTATATTCACTTGGTGCATTATTAATATCTACTTCTATTACTAAAGAGTGATCTTTATTTGTTTCAACGTTTTTTACTAAAATTTCAAGTCCGCCATTTTCAGTTTTTTTACTAGTTATGTTATCATTATTAATCTCTTTTATAGATACATATTTCGCATCTTCATCACTAATAATAACATCAATGATAGCGTCACTTTTTATATCATCTTTTGATGATAATTTATAATTTATAGTATATCTTACACTATCAAAAGAAGAAATAACATTTGTTTCTTCTGGTTCTTCTTCTTTTTTTGTAACATCTTTTTTTGTTACAACTTTGTTATTACTATTAACCTTTTTCGTATTTATTGTTACTTCACTAATATTAACTGAATCATTAGTTTTATAATTAATAGTATAATTAACTATTAAAAACCCTAATAATAGCACTATAACTATTAATGAAATTAATGCCTTTTTGAAATTACTTATTTTACTCATAAATCTACACTCTCCTACTATAAAATAATTATATCATAAGAAAATGTAATTTTAAAGAAAAATATAATTGAAATAATTAAAAATACTTTTAAATTATTTAATAATAAATAGATAAAAATAAAAATAATAGATAATGTATCAGTTAGTGAAAAAAGAAGTAATTGATTTATAAAATCATTATAATACCTTATAATATTATATAAACAAGAGGCACCACAATCTTTTAAACCATGTTGTTTGTTATATTTAAATGTCATTCTATACCCTCCATATATAATATTTGAAATAAAATAAAAAAATCCCCCATAAAAGAGATTTTTTATTGTTTATTTTAATATAATTAAACCATATTTTTTATTATTTTTAGTAATTATATATTTATATCTAGAAGTATCTTTAATCATATAAATATTATTCTTTTTAATAACTTTAGTATCACCTGTTACTACATTAACAATTTTAATATAATTATCTTTTTTACTTTGAACAATAACTTTATTAATAAAAGGTGTTAATATTTTATTATTATCTGCATATAATGTTTCATTAGAATTTAATTCATATGAATATAATTTCTTTTGACTAGCATCAAATAATTTAATGGTATTTTTATTTCTATTAATAACATAAAAATTACTATTAATATAAGAAATCAAAGATCCTTTAGGTGATGTATAAATTTTCTTTCCATTAATATTTATTATTTTATTAGAATACTTAATATAAAAATTACTATATAATTTTGAAAGAGAATCTTCATTAATTATCTTCTTTGATTTCGTATCATATATTAATGAATTATCATAATAAGAACCTAATAATAATTTACTACCAATAACAATTATTGGTTTTTCTTTAACTATAATTTCTTGATTTTTATTATCATATAAAACATATTTATTTTTATATTCTTCATTTGTTGAATTAACTGAATAATGAACAACTTTATACTTTTTATATAATATAAATTCATCAGCTACTTTTGAAGTAGATTCAGTATTAAAAACTATATTACCTTTATAAGAATCATAAACAAACATCTTATTATTTTTACATATTGGTTTATCACATATAATTTGCATATATCTATTAGTATTATTTACTGAATTTAATTCATAAATATCAGAAACTGCTGAAGTTGAATTATATAAATATAATGCATTAAATTTCTTTGTTTTAATATTATAAATGCCAAAAGAATTTGATGATTTATTATCTACAAGTACATAATTAGATTTTAGTTTAACACTTTTTTCATATAAATTATAATTATTGCCCAATTTATTTTTTATAATTTCAATTTTAGTAAATATACTTTTTTCCTCATCTATATATTTTTCTTTTCCATTTTTTATAACTAAATAAGTATATTTATTATTTTCTTTTCTGGCTATTTCAATATTATTATCATTATTTATAACATATTTTTTAAAAGAATTATCATTTTTTCTATTTGTTTTAATATTATAGTAATAAAAATTTTTACTAGAAACATCTTTTAATATAGCATCATTTTCTATTACTTCTTTAACTTTAAATCCATTTAGTACTTCTTTTCCATTACTCTTAAATAAGTGACTTTTACCATTTATAGTTCCATATATTAATTTACCATCATTATATTCTTCAAAATCAGTTAATTTACTAATTATTTCTTTTCCAAAATAATCATATATATCATAAGTATAATCCAGTTTACCTTCTTTTCTTTCGTATATTAATTTATTATTAATACTACCAAGATAATTTTTAGTTTTATATTTTTCTTTTCCTCTTAAATTATAAATTGAATAAGTAACTTTTTTTCCTTTTGTTGTTTTAACTAAAATATATTTCTTATTTACTTTATAAATTAAAATATTATTTTTATTTTTAAATTTACCAATTACAACACCTTTTTTATTTAATATTTTATATGAATCATTATTTTTAGAAATAATATATTTACATTTAGATATGCATATAACATTATCATATTTATTATCTAAAACAACATTAATACTTGTATTTTGTTTAATGATTACTATTAAAGCTGCAATTACAATAAAAATTATAAAATAAACTATTAAAGGAATACTTATTTTTCCGTTATCGTTATCTTTCATTATTTCACCTACTCTATAATAATTATAATATAAAATCTAAATTAAAGTAAATAAAAAAGTAAGAAATTAAATTAATTTCTTACCATTTTTTTCATATATATAAAGCATGCTAATAATAAACCTATAATACCTGCAATTAGCCCGTATCTTACGTACTTATTACCTGTTCTTAGGTTGACTATCATCTTAGCTTCAGAAGATGCCAAGATGTTATTACTTGTGTATGTATCAGTTAGATATGAAGTTCTAATGTTACCACTTAAACAATTAATTTATATTCACCATCAGGAATATTATTAATTGTAACACTTCCGTTATAACTTACGATTTTATCATTACTACTAGAAGAAGTAACAATAAATCTTCCAGGTACACTATCAGCTTTAATATCTATTTCTTCAAATGTACCACCATTATTATATAAGAGTGTATATTCTTCAGCAGATGATAATTTATTTCCAGTATTATCAGCAAATACTATTATATCTTTTCTGATACTAATTGGATTGATATTTAGTAAATCTCTAATTGTTCCAAGTAAACTTGTTCCATCAGAATATCTTACAGCTATATTATTACCAACAAACTCATATCCATTTGTGTCAAAATTATAACCGTTTTTATTAATAATAATTGTTGTATCATCTGGAACTGTTACATTATTTTCAAGTGTGGCATCTTTATGAATAATTAAATTATTCTCTTGACCAGGTATTACACTATTAAATGCAGTTTGAATGTTATCAAAATTAATATCATTCATCTCATATACCTTAACAATTTGAGATTGTAACTCAAGAACAGTTACTTCATAACCTTCATATTCACCAGTACCTGGAGTAATTCTTTTTTCATATCCTTCAGGCACTACGGTACCTCCAACAATTGATTGATTAGGTAAACCAATAATTTTACCACTGTTAAAATAAATTGTTCCACTATTAGTTATACCGTTTTCAGTACCAAAAATATATGGATCTGTTAGTAATGGGTTATTAGTAGATTTACCTAAATAAACATTTCCTTCATTGGAAATACCAGTAGATACATTTTCAATTCTAACATTTTCAATTAGATCTAATCTTCCTTTATTAATAATACCTGTTGAACAATTACTTATAGTTGAATTAGATATATTTATACTTGAAATATAATTTGAAATACAATAATCCGAAGAACTAAATGTTGAATTAGATATATCAACAGTTGCTTGATTATAATAAGAGTGTTCAACATAAGGATTTACAGTAAATGTAGATGTAAAATTAGCATTTGAAATATTAATATGACCAGAATTTGTTGAAAATTCACTATAAGTGCCTCCATCTATATTAATTGTTCCTTCTGTATCACTATTCCAATTAGCATGTTGATGATTACTTATTTTATTTACAATAATATGTCCATCATTACTTTCTACAAGATTTGTTACTCCTAGATTTGTAATTTCCCCAATATTACCAGAATAAATATCTAAAAGAGAATCGCTATTTATATATATATTACCATTAAGTGTTCCATTATAAATATATGTATGACTAGTGTTGTTATTTATAATATTACCTGTAATAGTTCCATTATTAATATTAAGGACAGCATCTAAGTTATTAGTAATTCCATAAGTTTCACCTATATCAGATGGAAAAGTTCTAATAAAATCAAAAGTACCTCCATTTATGTTAAATATACCACTATTATCAATAAATAATTTATCATATGTATAAATAGATCCACTATTAACATTTATTGTACCTGTATTATTAAATAATTTTTTTGAAGTTTCATTTAAGTATAATAATCTATAGTTTAAACAAGATATTGTACCATTAATATTAATATTTAATATTCCAGAATTTGTAACTATAGTATTATATACATTATTTATTTCTGCATCATTTTCAGAAATAATATTTAGAGTACCTTTATTATCAAACAATACTTTTCTACCTAAAGATAATTTTTTATCATTTAAATCAAATGTAATTGTTTTACCACTTGGAATATTAATTGTTTCATAATTACCAGAAATATTATAATCATCAATTAGTTCTATTGTACATTCATTATTTGTACATGAATTAAAGGCATCATTTATTGTTTTATATTCACTATTACCTACTCTAAACTTATTATTTAAAGGAGTTAAATATCTGATAGTATCATAATCTTCATTAGAATCAAATGTTACTTGATAATTATTTGGAATATTATTAGGTTCTAGTAGAACTGAATAAATAATACCATCATAGAAATTATAATTACCAACAACAGTTATTTTATTAGGACTTCCCAATAATTGTTGATCTGATAATTCTTTTACAACTGGACTTAGAGGTGTTGCTTCACCATCATCAATTCCAAGGTTTAATTGATTACCATTTTCTATATAATCTGCTTCTCCACTTATAAAATTAGTTGTTCCTGTATTATATAAATATTCTATAGAGATAGTTTTATTATCTTTTTCTTCAATAGTTAAATTACCTTTATTCTTTATCATTTTATGGATTTGATTATTTTGATATTTATAAACAAATGTACCACCGTTTATAGTAACATTAGCATTTTCTCCAATTTCTAATACTCCATCTACATTTACATTTCTTATTAAAGTTGTATTAGATGATTCAACAACCATTTTTGAAATATTACCACTATTTATTTCAAGTGTTGCATTATCATTAGAAAATAAACTTTGAATTGTGCTATCATTTACAAATAATGAACCATTATTAACGTTTCTTAAATTTCCAACCATATTTACATTATCTATATTTAATACTCCATTATTTGTAATATTGTACTTAATATCTTGTTCATCATTCTTGTTATAATAACTATTTTCAAATATAGATTCCGTACCTGAATTATTAAGATTTAAAGTTCCATTATTTATAAATATTTCTTCACCATTTTTTCTTATACTGTAACCATTTAAATCAATAGTTATAGTCCTTCCATTATCAATATTAATTGGATTACTACTTGATAAAACAGAAACGTTTGAAATAAGTGTAATAGAACAACTTATTTCACAATGAGATGAACTTAAAGCATCTTCTAAATTATAATATTTATCTTCCCCAATTTGTGCAACATAATTCTTAACTAATATTTTATAACCATCTTCTCTTTCTGAAATATTGTAACCAAACTCAACTTCACTTGGTATTTTAGAATAATTTTTAATTGCTCCATCATACCAGTTCCAATAAGCAGAACTGTTGGAAGAAATAGACATACTAGTGGTAATAAGAGGATTATTTGTAATTACATCACCATCAGAAACACCTATATCAGCAGATTTATCAACGCTAAGTCTACCAATAGTTCCTGATTTAATAATTCCAGAATTAATATATAAATCACTAACATTACCATTATCCATAATTAAGTTTGCATCAGTACCTGTTCTTACTTCAACTCTTTCAAAAGTACCATCTTTTATATAAACTCTATTACCATATAATCTTTTAATATTAGTATTTATATTATCAGTTGCGTTAACATTAATAGTATCTCCATTTAAAGAATTAAGTATTGTACCTTTATTAAATACAATATTATTTCCACTTATATAATCATAAGTTCCTCCATCAATTGTTATTGTAGTATTAAGCGTACTAGCGCTTCCAGAACTTTTAACATAACCAGTAATTGTAGAGTCAACAAAACTATTTATAGCATTTTGTTTATTTAGAATGGTAGAATTTGAACTAGATCCCGTATTTCTTAATGTTGAACCACTTAATACATTTACTATACCATTATCATTAATAATTGAATTTCCAGTTCCTGAATATTCAATAAATAAATGATTAATATCTAATTTATTAGAATTATCAATAACATTGAGCGATTTAGATAATATTAATCCTTCTGCTGAGTCCATCACTTTAATTTCGCCATTATTTTTAAATAAACCATTGGAAGAATAAACATCTATTTCGTGACCATTAATATCAATAATACCTTTAACATTATCATTTATTATAGATGTATTTAATGTACTAAAGTCTTTAATTATTTCAATTGTTTTATTAGAATCATCTAAATCATTAATAGCCGCAGTTAATGTTGCATATTTTGTATCACCAATTTTAGCAACTGCATTACTTTCATCAGAATTTAATACTGGGATATATAAATCTACAATTTCTTGTTGAGGATTTAAACTTCTAATTCTAACATCATAATTATCTTCGGTTTCATCAATCGAATTAAAACTATTGTTTTTTTGACCTATTATAGTTCCATCATACCAATACATTCTATCTTGATTATCAATAGTTAATGTATTAGACATAATTTTAGGATATATTGAATTTGCAGTATTGTCTTTACTTCCTATAGTTACTTTTCCATATTTATTTTGAATAGCAGTTCCTACACTATCTATAATAGTATTTCCTGTAACAAAAAGATTAGAAACAGAGGAAGAATCATTATAACCTTTTAGATATATAGCTGTACCATAACCTTTAATCTTTGAGGAATTAATATTAATAACCGAGTCCTTAATAGATTCAATATCAATAACATGTGTACTTGATAAGGATGTTAAATCACAATCTTCAATAGTAATTGTTTTAGTATCGATCTTCCATTGATTATTAATATAATTATTTCTATCAATTTTTATTGCTTCAGTGTTAGTTTTAATTGTTGAACCAGATATATTAAAGTTATCACTATAAATAGTAATACCATAATTTATAGTTGAATTATTTATATTAACAGTATTTCTACCCATAGAAGTAAATTGTCCTTCACCTCTAAGAATAGAATTAGAAATATTTAATTTAGCATAATCTCCAGATATTGAAACAGAACCATCAATATCAGATTCAATTATATTAACAATTAAATATCCAGTTACTGAAATACTACCTGTTCCCTGATTATATTTAAAATTAACAGTACCACCAGCACTTGAACTGCATCCTAATGAACTAGTACCTGTAAATATGTTGTTTTCAACATCAACAGTACCGTAATTACCATCAGATACACTTAATCCAGAGAAAATTTTATTTCTTGTAATCAATCCATTAGCTTTAGACTGTAAGAGAATTCTTCCTTTTTCAAGATTAAATCCTTCAATTTTATATTCAACAAAAGGATGATTTTCGATTTTAATACTAGAACCAGAAACATTAATTCTACCTTCACTGGTTAATAAAACGCCATTTTTCTTATTATCAATACCAATTGAACTACTTGAAGTACTATATATTAGTCCGTTTTTTCCTAGTTTTAATTTTCCTAGATTAATAACTCCAGCTACTTCACTAGTATATGTAATATTAATTCTTATATCATCTATAATTAACTCAGCACCTTCTTCATTAAGAATTGAAGATTTAGCTTTTGTAATATTTATTGAACTATTAGTATCAATTATTTCGTTTGTTGCCAATTGTCTTATAGGAGCAGTTGAGAAAGAAGTTGAATAAATAGTAAAGCTAGAACCACTATAATCTCTAGTTTGATATGTAATTTTCAAATAGTATTCACCAGGAGTGTCTATTTGAGCAGTTATTTTCTTATTATTTGAACTAAGATTTGTGTATTCAGTATAACCATTAGTAAAATTATAAGATGTATTAATAGTGCTATCAAACCCTATTTTAACTGTTCCGGAAGCAGCTATATATAATTCTACTTGCATAGGGTTATCATCATCTACAACAATTTTTTTATCATAATAAAATACAGATGTTTGCGAAGTAGTTACAAAATTATATTTTGCACCATCATATTTTAAATAATCATTACCAGAATAATTTTTATAAAAATAATCACCATTATATTCATTATAATATTTTTTAATTACATTATATTCTTCAAGTTTAATATCACTTATTGATATACCATTCTCATTTTTAAAGTTCCATCTATAAAATCTATAAGAATTTAGATTATCGTTATCAATTGTAATTTGATTAAACTCACCTAATCCTTTAGGTTCTAATGAAACATCATCCAAAATTTGTACATATGAATCACCATCTTTTGAACCATAAAAAGACATTTGAGTAGGATACCTAGAAGTATCATTTGTACCATAAATTTTAATAGATTTAATTGTATTTTCTTTATATCTACTCCAACTAATTGTTTCGTCATTTGATGTAGAATAAATAGTATCTTGATTACCATCAAATAAATAATAAACATATTCATTTCCTGTAGAACTATAAACATTACCATTGAACGAATCACTTAGTATATAATTTAAATCATATTTTAAATCATCATTATCAAAATTTATTTGCAATTGTTTTTCAGATAAATCTGTAGAGTAAATTTTAGCGCTATATATATTACCAGCAAAATAATGAGTACCTGGCAAAGTATTATTACCATCAACGCCTATAAATAGATTTGATTTACCATTACTAGATGCAGAAGTACTAATAGTACCTGCATATTGATTATTAATATAGAATTTAACATTTGAATTATTAGAAACTAAAGTAACTTTATATTTTTTATTCTTTTCAATTATATAATCATATTCATCTTCTTCAGTAGCTGATGATAATATAAATTTATTATTTTCACTTATTTTAAGAGAAACTCCACTTCCTGATTTAGTATTAGATATAATATACTGTTCTTTATTATCAACCCTGTGTTCAATAATTAAATCCCAAACAAATCTAGTATCATAATCAAATTTTCCTAAATTTAAATAATCATCTTCTCCATCAAAACTTAAATGATCTACATTATAAGTAGCACCAGCTATCGTAGCGTTATGATTATTATTACTTAGATCTTCCCACAAATTGTCACTTGTAGATGATGAATTATCATAATAAGCATATAAATTATTTGAAATATAGTCATCAACAGTAACTGACTTATTCTCTCTAATATTCATATATTGGGCAACTTCCTCTATATATTCTTGTTCATATTCAGTATTTTTTTCAGATACCTTATTATTATAAGCAACAAGTTTTTCATTATATTCTTCATCATAAAGATTTTGAGTTTGTTCATAATTTATTCTTGCTTCATCAGCTAAAGCAGAATATTTTTCATCTACAATAGATAATTTTCCTTTATTATCAATAACATAATTAGATGTAGACGATGAACCAGAAGTACCTGATGACATATTATATCCATTTAAATCAAGTATAACATCATGATTATCTTCAATTTCTAAAGTTTCGGATAAAACTACATTTTGTATTAATTTTATTGTATCAGCAGCTTTATAATCTGTTCCTTCAAGTTCAGTATTTAATATTGGAGAATTATAAGTTATATGATAACTAGAATCTTCATAATCAGAATATCCAAATAAACTAATATCATCAATTTTTACATCATTAATACTAAAAGTATTTTTAGTACTATTATCTTTATAATTAAAATATTGAAAATGAAGATAATAAATCTTTCCTGGTTGAAGAGTAGTAGTATAATCTGCTTCAGGAGTAAATCCTGAAAGAGTTACAATACTATTTGATGTATCAGAAGAATAATGATTTCTACTTTCGTTTAAGAAAACATATCCATAAGATGATTTATTTGCATTTATACTTAGATTTAATTTTAATTCTTTTGGAGAATCATATGAAGTAGTATCTATCTTATAGGTACTAATTGCAGTAGTTCTATCACTATTTTGATTATTATTAACTAACGATCTATTTTTCCATACAAAATAGTAAGAATCTTTACGTTCAAAATATTCATCAAAAGAATGACTATCAGAAACTACTGTATCTGATTTTAAATTAATATCATAAATAATTAATTGATCGTTTATATCACTTATATAATGATATAAATACAAATAATATTTTTTACCTTTTTCCAAATAAACAGAATAATCTTTTTTTTCATTTTCTGATTTTAAATTCATAAAACAATTACTTGTTTTATCAACTAACTTATCCTTAGTATATGTACTAGAAGCCTCCTCAATAGAAGCGTAAGCAACATTAGAATTACTAGATCCTTGTAAACTAGAAGTTAATGTAAGTAATTGATTATATTCATAATCAGTTAAATCTATTTCTACTACACCTCTATAATACCTCCTAGATGATTTTAAATCGGTTAAAACAGTTTGCCCATCAATTTCAGCTAAAGTTAAAAAATCAGAATAATCTTCTCCATATTCAACTCTATTAATTAGATTTTCTTCATCAATAGAAGTAGCAACATAAGTACCTTTATAAGTAGCATCTCTAGCTGATGCGACATCATTGTAATAAATTCCTGTTCTAACTACTTTTGCCACAGATGTTGAAATATATTCAAGATTAGCTTGAGCACCACCTTCTATTGAAATTACATTAACATTATATTGATAAGGTTTGTTTGGAACATAACCTAATATAGTAATTCTATCACTAGTAATTTGTCCATCATAGTAAGAAAAATTATTAGATTTGCTGGTATCAATACCAACATAATTAGAAACAATTTCAGGTTCTACAGCTGAAACAATTGAACCTGGTTCATCATCTGATACCTCATTTTCACCAAGTATTAGTGTTCCTGTAGAATTATTTAATAATGCTACACCATCGCGAATAAGAACATCTTCATTATTTTCATTTTTTGTAGTAATCATATGATTATTTATTATTTTACCAATTGGTTCATAACTAGTAAGTGTTTCAGGATCATTTTCATCATAAGTGTTACTATGATCAACTATTTGTAATTTACCATTAATAACAAAAGTATTTGCACTTACACCATCTATTTCATGACCATTTAAATCAAGAAGTATATTTTGATCACTATTAATAATATTTGTTTCTCTTGTATTTTTAACCATTTGAATTGTACATTTTTTAGTTTGAGAAACCTAACTAATTATTCTAGCAACTATATCAGTTATATCAGAAGTTGTAACTTCAATATCATCTTCAGTAACATTTCCAGCAACATCTGTTAATACTACTTTACCAGTATATGTTGTACTTTCAGATAAACCATCAAGATCACAATAATAACTATATGTATAAGGACCAGTTTGTTTATCATTAATAACTTCTTTATCAGTAGAAATATTACAATATGTTACTTCTTCACTACCAACGTTTAAAATTATTTTTGCTGAATTAATACCACTATCTTCATCATATGTATCAAGAGAAACTGATACATATCTTGAATTACCTATTGATTCAAAATTACTAATAGAAGGTTCTATTTTATCTATATTATCTATATCTTTAATAGCTTCTCCACTTTCTTCAAGACCAGAAACATTTTTACCTTTTACTCTAGTATTTTCTTCAGTATAAACTGGTTCAGAATAATCAGTATATGAAGAATCACCAACTTTTATTTTCATATCATAACCTTTATCGTTTGATAAAGTTATTTTTACTTTGTCATTAGTCCATTCTGTTGGTTCAGTAGTTATTATAGGAGGTTCAATATTACTGTAATAACTTACAAGTATAATGACATTTTCACCATCAATTTCTTCAGCTATATCATCATTTGCTACTCTATCATTAAAATTAAAGAAATTATCTTCTCCATTTAGCTTCCATCCAACAAAAACTTTATTATCCAGTGTCGGATTAGTACTTGGTGGTGTTATATTACTACCATAAGTAACATCATTTTGTACCTCATATTCTAAATTATTATTCATAAATATTACTTTATATTTTTTTATTTCAAATTTAGAAGTAAGTTCTACAACAGCACCATCTTCACTTGCTAAATTACTAACTTCTTGTTCATCGGTATAAGTAATATTACCATTTTCCCATCCAACAAAGTCATATCCTTCTTTTGTATATAAATTCTTAGAAAGTTTTTTAGATTCACCATAATTAAATAATTGATCTTCCATCTCACCTTGTACATCTTCATCACTCTTTAAAAATTTAACAGTGTAAGTATTAGGTCTATATTGCGCATATATCCATAGAAAATCAGTTGAATGTTCGTCCATATAATTCATTAAAGAAGTCAAAGGTTCTTCATCAGCAAAATCTACATCACTAACGCCATAATTTATACTCCATCCAGCAAAACGATTACCTGCTTTTGTAAATGCACTTTTTGTAAGTGTTCCATTTTCAGCATCTGCAGCTTTAAATATTGTTCTTGCCATAGAACCAGAGCCACCATTATTACTATAAAATATTGTGTATTCTGCTTCTTCAAACACTGGATATAAATTTATTAAGTATTCACCATCAGCAATTTTGTGATTATCATCTTCATATTCAAGAACGTTCATACTGCTACCACTATATACTTCAATTTCACCACCTGGCGTTGTAGACCAACCTTTAAATGTGTGACCAGGTTTTACAAATTCATTATTTTTAGGATAAACCCATAATCTTTCATTTGGTGTAGAATATGGACTAAAACTATAATCATTTGTATTCATATAAGCAATTTGATCAGTCATTTCACCTTGAATGCTATCATCTGTTTTATTAAATCTAAGTATATATTTATAAGGATTATATACTGCAGTTACATAAGTAGTTTCATTTATAACAGTATTATCAAAATCAAATGGTTCATCATAGTGTTCATAACCATCAGTTCCGTATACAGGAGATCCATTTTCCATAACAATTTCATACCAATCAATAGGTGTAAATCTATTAGGAAGTGAATAACCTGACCAAGGTCCTGGAACACCAGTAAATGCAGGTATTTTTGTTTTATCAAAAAGTTCACCTTTTGGTGTTTCAATTCCATTAGTACCCATTTTATCAAAAAATACTACATAAACAGGCATATTAGATAAATCATCATAATCTGCAATTAAATCTAATACACAATCATTTTTATCAATACATAAATCTGAGAAATAATCATGTGTACCATCGTAATAAGTACTATATAAATCTTCACCATTAAATGTAAATCCTTTAAATCTATATCCTTCTCTATAATTATCCTCATGAAGCATATTTTCATAATCATATAGTTTGCTTGGCCAATCATATAGTTCAACATCTTCGTATGCATTTTCATCTATTAATTCATTATCATAATCTAAATATCTAACTCTAAATGTAATTCCACCAATTACTCTATATACTTTAATAACATCATCTTCCGAATAATCAGCAAAAGTTTCACCTGCAACATCACCAAATATTACATTGCTTCCATCTTCGTATTCCCATCCTTTTACTTTATATCCTTCTGGAGCTTCTGTTTCAGGAGCAGTAAATATAGTTGTTGCATTAAATACTGTCGTATTAAATGGTTCATCATCAGCTCTATCATTATAAAACTCAACTGTATATTTTTTTATTTGATATTTACCATAAATATTAGTATCATTTTTTATTTCTAAAGGATATTCTACTTCATTATCATAAGTATCTTCTTTAAACCATCCTTTAAAGTTATAATACTTTAATTCTTTAGAACCAGGATTAGTTATATTAGTTCCATAATCAACCTTAGAAGAAAAATCGTCATATTTAGTATTTACTCCTGTATAAATATAATTGCCACTTTCTTCATTTAAACTACCAGGAATATAATAATTTACATCATATTTATTAATTTCATCTTCTGAATATAAAATAATATCATCGTGAACTGGTTTACAAATAGTACTATCAAAGTATTTCTCACCATCTTTTTTCCAATATTTAAATGTATAACCTTCTTTAACAGGACCTTCTATATCTTCTGCACAATCACCATCATCTATTTCTCTCTCATCAAATATAGTTGTATCATCAGACATATATGTAATTTTTCTTTTAGGGATAACAGTATTTATAAGTTTACCATAAACTGTTATATCTTTAGTTACTAAATTATTAAAATTATATTTATTAGTGTAATTTTTATCAGTATACCATCCACTAAATCTATAGTTTTCTTTTTCTACTTTATAATTTTCAAGTTTATCCCCATCAGCTATTTCAAATTCTTTATAGAGTTCATCATCAAGAACATATCTTACAGTATGGTAACTTTCACCAAGTATTTCTACTTTATTCTTATAAACATCAGCGCCTACTTTAGATGTACTTTCAATTTGAATTCTAACTTCTCTTGTTTCACCAGAAGTTAAAATATCATTTTTTAAAGTGTCATTAACGTAATAATTACCATCTTTTTTCCAATCTTTGTTTATTTCACTATCACTAACTTTAAATCCTTCTGGAATAGTTTCACGAATAACTTTAACATAACCATCACTTTCACTAATATTTTCAATATCAAATACATAATCAGCTACAATATAGTTTTTGCTTAAAATAGGAATAGCAACCTTTTGACTTTTAGCAATATCATAGTTTTTATCACCAATTTTTACTTTTTCTAAGTATTTTTTAATACTTGCTGAAAATCTTCCTTTTTGATCATATACTATATTAAGTTCATTACTTCCAGTATCTACATTTGCTTCGTTTTCATCAACTATATAACCATCAGGTAAAATAATTCTATAAACGCCTTCATCTAAATTACTAAATACATATTTACCATTTTCGTCTGTATATGTTATTTTTTCGTTTAAACAAACATCTTTATCAATTATGCATGCTTTTACTTCAATATTTTTAGCGACCTTACCATCAGTTGTTTTAATAAATCCTTCAAGTGAAGTAGTTTTTACTTCAACAGGATTTACTGATTTTTTAGTTTCAGGACTAGTTTTTTCTTTTACTACAATTTCTGGAGAGAATTTATATCCATTAGGAGCATTATTAATTGTTACTTCTATTTCTAAAGAATGATTGATATTTGTTTCTACATTCTTAACTAATATTTCAAATGTATTACCATTCATCTTAGAAGAAATATTATTTTCATTAATATCTTTAATTACTATATATTTTTTATCTTCGTCTTTTAAATTAACATAAATTAGAGCATCTCTTTTAGTGTTTCCTTCAGTTTCTAACTTATAATTAATTTTATATTTTAAAACACTATAAGAAGAAATAGTTTCTTTTTCTTTAACTACTTCTTTATCATCTTTCTTTATAATTTCCTTTTCTGTACTAGAGCCTTTAGTATTAATTTTTACTTCATTAACTTTAACAACTCCATCATATTTTTTTACATTAATTCTATTATTTATCATTAATAAACTTAACATAAATACTAATAAAATTATTGAAACAATTATAGTTTTATTCTTTTTTAATACATCTTTCATTTTTACACTCTCCTACTATAATAAAATTATAACATAATAGAAACTAAATTCAAAGAAAAAAATCAAAAAAAAAGTAAGAAAATTTCTTACTTTAAACTTGCTGACTTAACAATTTCTTTAAACTCTTTATCATACTTATCATAGTCGTTTAATAAAACTATTTCAAGTACATATAATATTTTATTATCTACTCCATTAAACTTAATAAAATTAAGTCTATAAATACAACTGGATGAATCATCTGAATTACCTGAAAGTTCAATAGATAAAACAGCTTTATCTTTATATTTTGTTTCTTTTTTGTTTTTATAAACTTCGATATTTTTTCTATTTTGTTTAAAATATTCAACTTGTTTTTCTAATATAGCATTAGCATCTTTTTGTTCATAATCATCCGTATTATATAAAAATGATCCAACAATTAAATTATTCTTTTCATTAATAGCATATAATTCGTATTCTGATACATCTTTTTTCTCAAATCCAACAGGAAATGTTAAACTATATGTTCCTGTTTTAGCTGCCATATAAGTTCTAACTTCGCCTGATATTTTTTCTCTTCTTTTAAGCTCTACTTTATATTCATTATTAATTGAAACTGCATACATTAAAGAAACAATACTTAATGAGAAAAATGATATTAAAATAACTAAATATAATGTAAGATTACTTCTTTTTTCTTTACTTGTTCCACTAACCATATAATTATGATAATAATATGGAATAAAAAGCATATTCAAAAAGAAAATTACTACATACATTATCATTTTTTTATTATGTTCTATTTTGTTATTATTATATAAATGTACTAAACAAAAAATAGTTTCAAATATTCCAAAAAATATTAATAATAAGAAAAACATACTAAGTATTAAAATAAATACTTCAAAATTATTATTATCAATAAAACCTGTATTAATTAGTGAATAAGAAACCGGTAAAATCATAAGCAAGATAAACACTAAATAACTAGGAACTGTAAATAAATACCCCTTTAACTTCTTTTTCTTCTTTTTCATATTTTTTCACCTTTATTAATTATAACATTAATTAAATAAAATTTCTATAAAATTATTTTAAAACTATTTTAAAAGTATCACTATCATCATATCTAAAATATACTTCACATTTATTAAGCCTAGGTAAATAAACAAGATCCTCAATTGTATCAGTTTTACTATTATATAAATATAAAGTCTCATAATCTTTTAGATTAAAATTAGCTATAAGATCACCAAAAGAATTAAGATTATCTTTTCCAAAAACAGTTCTTTCTTCTGAAGATTTAATTGTTTTACTTGATAAATTATATTTCTTTAAATTCTTTCTATCATCAGATAAGTAATAATTCATTAAAGGTAATTTTTTATTAGAAATATTCTTTATAACAATATAATCTTCTCCTCCATTATATTTTATTTCTTTAATAATTAGATTAATATTGTTCCTTTTTGAATGTACTTCAATTGTTAATTTATTATCATCAATCATTTTTTTAGAAACATTTAATTCTTTTTTATATATTTTTTTGCCATTTACAACTAAATAATCAAAATCATAACCTGGATATGAATCAAAAGTTATTTTCATTTTTGAATATTTATAATATGTATTCCTATAATCAAGATTTTGATATATCTTATAATCATAAATATTAGCATAAGAACCTTCGGATGTAACTATATTTAAAGTATATTTTTCTTGTAAGTCAAATCCAGATGAAACAATTTTATCAATTTGATTCTCACGTTTTCCTATTTCATTTATAGTATCTTCAAAATAAGATACAAAATTATTAAATCTTTCTTCACTTAAAAAATACTCATTTAATTTATATATTTTATTATATTCTTCAGTAAATTTATTAACAATATTGTCAGTATAAAATACTGTTCCAAGTTCAGTTCTTAACATAGTAATAAATTTATATCTATAATCTTTATTCTTCATTAATTTATAAAACACAGTATCATCATTATGTATAAGTACATCAAAAGAATCAACACCAACATCCCAATTCTTCCAATAAACATTCATATCACTACTAAAATATGAGAAATCTAAATCATATAACAAACATCTATATTTTCCGTCAGAATATTTATTATTTTTATCATATTCTCCGGTATATCTCCATATTTCAAAATTCTTAGTTGGAAAATCACTATTTTTAACTAAAAACTCAATAGTATAATATTTTAGCAAATTATCAATATCAACTTTTTCTTCAAATTCATTTCTAACAGTATCGTCATTTAGATCATCTAGATACTTATATAAATCTGCCTTTTTAAAAGAGGTTTTAACAGATCCTTTATATTTTTCTATATCTTTAGTACTTAAATTATATCTTTTTTTCAAAAACGAATCTGAAAAAGATTGTTCAAGTGACATAACACCATAAAAACTATTATTTAAAAATACAAGTACTCTTTGTGAATCACGGTATCCATCAAATCCGGCTTCTTTTGCAAGATCATAAATTGCATTATTTCTTATGTTAGTATAAACATTATCTTGTCCACCGCTAGATAACCTTAAAGTATTATATTTTATAGGTTGATATATTTCTGATTCATAAGTATCAAAAGAATAATCGAATTTATCATTTTTTGAATCATATTCATAACCTGCAATTAATTTAAGTGATTTAACATCTTGCCATACAGATGCATTACCTGAAAGAATAATACCTATATTTTGATTAATAGAAACGTTTCCATCTTTATCAAATAATGACATTTTGGTTTTCTTAGCAAAGGAATTATCTCTTACATAATAGTTTCTTTGCACAAACAAACCTGAATTTTCATCAAATAAATTATTAGAATCAGTATTTAATGTGATAATAGGAATATTAAATGATTTCATATTATCTTTTGATATAATATATGTTTTATCGGCAAACTCACTGCATTCACTTTTATAACATAAAGTAAATTTTAAATAATAAATTTTATATTTTTCATCATCAAGAGAAAGTTTAATTTCTTTTGTATATTCAGTACTATCCATACTAGGATTACTACCATCTGTTGTATAATAAATACTAGCATTTTTAGGGATTAATCTATTCTTTTTTATTTTTAATTTTATTTCTTTATTGTATATTCCTGAATCATGATTAAATGAAAAGATTTCATCACCATTAACAAACGATAATACAGTAGATAAATCTCTTCTTTCATATGATATATAGAATAATATTATAAAAGAAAAAAAGAAGATAAAAACTATAAGCAAGCTTTTAATAATACTCTTATTCTTATCCAACATTCTCACCTGTTTCAATAATATAATTTACAGATGTTACCCCTTTAACTTTAAGTAATTTTTCTACAATATCTGGATTAAGTATTCTTTTAACTGTTGCTTCAATAATTACTTCTTCTGATTCTTTGTCTTTTGAAAGTGTTCTAATTTTATATGATACTGCATAAGTACTTACTTCTCTTAATAAATCTGCTACATCAATTTTAGTATTAGTTCCTCTAACAATTATTAAATATTTATTAAATAATTTTGGTATAAAACAAGTAAGTAATATAATAATTGCAATAAATAGCGTTGTGATTAAAGATAGTTTAAAGTTTTGTGATCCAACACAAAGTCCTTCTGTTATAGCCCAAAAAATGTATACAGTATCCCTACTATCTTTAATTGGTGTTCTAAATCTTATAATTGATAGTGCACCTACCATACCTAAGGATATAACAATATTACTACTTATCATTAACATAATAACAATAGATATTAGAGTAAGTATAACAAGTGATATATTAAATTTTCTATTATAAGAAACTCCTTTATAACTTACCCAATACGTTAAGAAAATTATTAAGCTTATTAATAATCCTCCGGCCATAATCATTAAAATAGATTCTACATTAAAATTAGTACTATTTGTATAAAAATAGTTAAAAATATCTTTTTTACTCATAATCAAAACTCCCTAATCAAAACTATTAAAAACTTTTCTTGCTTCAATATATTTACTATATGAAAGACTATTTAAATTAAATTCACTTAGTATTTTAGATACAAAAGTAACCAAATTACCATTATACTTAACTTCCATAATGGTACTATCATTTAATATATTTATGTAATTTGGATTTTCTTTAAATAAATCAAAATCACTTTCAGATGATTTAATATTATAATCAAAAGTAATTCTTGTATTAAATTCATTAAAAACATAAGCGATTCTATCATATTCAACCATAACTTTTGGTCTATAACAACCAAGTGTCATTGTATTATAAATATATATTGCATCTTCATTATCAAAATAATTATAAAGAACTTTATAATTTCCTTTAACTATTTCAAGAGCATCATTTTTATTTATAACTAGACTAATTTTGTTTTGAAATTCACAATTTTTCTTTTTAATTTCAAGTTTAATAATATCTGAATTACTACCATAAAGTCTAAGTCTTATTTTTTTTCTATCTTCTCTACCACATAGTTTATCACTATAATCTATATTATTAATAGAATCAAAATATAAACTTCTTACTTTATAAGAATCACCACTGGCTAACGCGTCTTTTTTAAGTACATTATCAAGTTTATTTCTTACTTTTAAACTATCAATTTTGGATAAATAATATTTGTTTTCTTCTCTTTTTATGTCTAGTTTCATATGCTTACTCCAAATTAAACGTTTTTTATTATACAATAGAAAAATATATTGCTCAATAGGTTTTAAAAAAAATGTTTTAATTTTTTATTTAAAACATTTTTTATTAGTATAATTAATAAATTTGGATGTAATATAGCTTAATATAAACATAGAGATAAATGATATTAAAAAGAATTTATATACATGAATATTATAATTATGATTACTTAAAATTATCATTGGTATTCTTTGAGTCATATATAAGAAAAATAAATTCTTACCAGAATAGATAAGTATTTTATTATTAATATTTATCTTCAAAGTAAATAATACAATTATAAAACAGAATAATAAAGTGCATGCTTCATAAAGTATAATATTCTTATCATATAAGAATAAAATAATAAATAAAATAACTGATATAAATAAAACTATTAAATATTTAAAATTATTAAATTTCTTATTATTAATAAATAAACTTTCAAAAGCATCTTTAAAATAAGAAAAAATCATACCAAATGAATAACATAATAAAGTGTTATACCACCATGAAGGTTTAATTTTATATAAAATAATAAAAAATATAAAAGTAATTATTAAGTTAATTATTAAAAAAATCTTTTCTTTTTTAGATAACAAATAAGAAATAAATGTTATAAAATATAAAATGATTATATCAAACATATACCAATTAGAATTACCAACCGATTCAAAACCAATTAATGAAAGCAATTTTGTTTTAATTGGATAATTAATTTTTAAAACATAATCTATAATTAAATAAATTACTACAAATATTACAAAATTAAACCAAGTTTTAATAATTCTGTTTTTAAAGAAAGATTTCATATAATTATCTTTTTTTCTTTTTAAAGATTCAAAAATACCATAACCTGAATAAAACAAAAACATAGTAACCATTAATTGACCAATGTTAATAATTAAATTTCTACCTAATAAATCTACTTTATTATTATATAAAGCATACTGCATAATATGAGATGCAAAAACTATTAAAATAAATAAACCTTTAATAGCTGAAGTATTATCTTTACTTAAATAATCTTTATTATAATCTTTTACAAATAATTTGGAATTAATTACTAAAAGTAATAATAAGAAGACAATATATAAACTCATTATTTATCACCTCTTAATAATTTAGTTTTAATACTATAATAGTATTTATTTTCTTCTTCATTAAAGTATAAACGAATAATAAAGAAGTATATAATAATATAAATAAGAGCTAAAATAAATAATATAATCCATGAATTAATAGTAATTAAATGAATTAAATAATATAATGCTGGCACTATTATAATAAATGGAATTAAAATTTTAATTAAAAACCTCCAGTACCTTGGTATGTCTAAATTAATTACTTTATAATAATAAATATTCATAATAATAATTTGTCCAAGTAAATTTCCAAATGCTGTTCCAATAGCGGCACCTATTCCTCCATATAATTTAGCAAGCGGAATACTTATCATAATATTTAAAATTGCAATAAAAATATATAATATTGATCTAAATTGATGTTTATTTTTTGCCTGAAGAATTGAAATAGCAACATTTTGAGTAAGAGGAATAAAACCTGGTCCTATTAATAATAATATTATAAAATATGCATCTTTATAATCATTACCTACCCACAAATTAATAAAACTTTGTCCAAACAATATAAATGATGTAAGAATTAAAAGCATTAAATATATTTGCATTCTTGATACAAATATAAATAAATCAGATATCTTTTTATCATTATTACCTTTTGCAAATAATTTAGTTATTTTAGGTAAAAATAAACTACTTATTGTAACAGAACATAATTGATTTGCTTGTGAAATAGTAATAGCAACAGCATAAACTGAAACAGCTGCTGTACCACATACACTACCTAAAATTATTTGGTCTGTATTATTATAAATATTATCTACTACTATATTTAAAAACACAAAGAATGAATAAAATAATATTTCTTTCATTAGTTTTGATTTTCTAAAATTAAAATCAAATGCAATTTTCATATTTAATTTTTTAAAACATAAAAACATATTGCATAAATGATAAGTAATATTATAAATACTCATAATTAATACCATTGCAATTGATTTAAAACCAAATAATAAAAATGGTAATGTTGTTAATGGTATTAACACTGTTTTTAGCATATTAAGAAGTTTTAAAAATGTAAATTTTTCACTTGCCATAGCATAAGAATCAAATATACTAAGTGGAAATGATAAAACAACTGTAACTAAAGAAATTATTAATAAGATTTTAGATTTAGATAATTCTAATTCAGTTAATTTAGCGCTAAATAAATTATCTACATTAAATAAAAATATAAATCCGATAATTAAAGCTATAATACCAATTAAAAGATACATTAATAAAAACATACCATTTAATTTAGATTCTTCATTTTTATTTTTTTCTGCTTGTGATTTTGAAATATATCTAATCATAGCATTACCAAATCCCATATCAAGAACAGATAAATAAGCTATAATAGATGCAACAAGAGAATATAGTCCATATTCACTTTGACCTATTAGCTTAATCATTATAGGTGTATATATAAAAGTTACAATTGCGGTAAATATTACATTCAAATAACCAATTAATACACCATTTTTTATTTCATTTTTCATGACTACCTCTCTTTTATTTTATTAATTATTAAATCAGCAATTCTTTTGGATGAATTACCATCATTATATGTTGTATATTTATTAATTGCATCAAGTCTTTCTTTTTTATTTTCATCTATACCTTTTGCAATATTATTAATAAATTTTGTTAAATCATCAAAATTATAAATATAAACTGCTGGTAAATGATTTTGCATATCATCATACATTAAATTAAAATTCTTTTTATAATCTTCAAAATCAGGTATTGCAAGAGCAAGTGGTTTTTTAGAAACTAAAAAATCGTAATATAATGATGAATAATCACTTATCATTGCATCAAAATAAGGAAGTTCATCATAAATAGTCATATTATTATTAGATAACTCCTCATTTTTAAGAAGTCTTATATTATCTAAATTTACTTCAAGAAGTTTTTTTGTATCTTCAGCTGGATGAAGTTTAATAACTAATAAAATATTATTCTTTTTTAACAATTTATTTAATTCAACTAATTCTTTTTCATTTTTTATACAAGGAATTCCATATTTAAATTGTAAATCCTCATGATTATTAAACATATCATTTTTATTATTTCTATAAGTTGGTACCCATATAATTTTTTTACCTTTAAAATCAATAATATCTTTATATTTATTTTTCTTATAAAAAACATCATTTCTTGGTAAATCTTCATTTAATATATATTTCTTATCAATTTTATAATATTTACTATATGCATCATTAAATTCTTTTGATGCAGAAACTAAATAATCCACTTTACCACAAGCATTACAGTATTCTTTTATTATTTTTACAGGACTACCATGAGTCAAATGTAATCTAAATTGATGTTTATTTAGTTTTAAAATATAGTTATTACAATCAATTATATATCTAGAAAACATATTATAATAAAGAAAAACTAACTTCTCTTTAAATGTATTTCTATTTAAAAAATATACATTCTTATAATTAATATTTTTATATAAATCTTTATTCTTTACAAACCATATCATTTTTACTTTTTCATTTACTTTTCTATTAACAAGTTCTTCAAAGACGTATTTAGTATTATCCGAATAATCAGGATTACTTTCAAATAAAATAATATCTTTTAAAACAAAATCAAATGATAAGTAATACATAATTTTTAAGATAAGTTTAGCAATTTTAACAATAATTTTTTTTATAAAAGATAAAAACTTCATAAATAAATTCCTTTCTATATAGACTTCATAAGAAATAATATTGGTTTAATAAATATAGTTTTTCTAAATAACATAAATATATTTATAAAAAAGCTAATAATAAACTTTTCACCTTTAACTATTTTAAAATTATATTTTAATTTTTTCTTCTTTAACAATTCATCTAAATAATTAAAACTATCAGAGTAAACTTTATAATATTCTTTATAAGTAATATTTTTATTTTGCATAAGTAAGTTTTGAACTAAGAGTTTAGTATATAAATAACTTAAATGTTCATTATAATTATCTAGATTAATATCTTTATCAATTTTTTTAACTAACTCAAATAAATCAAATTTATGTTTTGTTTTTTCACTATGAGTAATTGAATTTTCATTTATTATAACGTTATAACCATCATTTTTTATAGAATTAATTTTATTAGAAAAAGAATAACATTTTAAGGAAAAATAAATATCCTCACCTATTAAAATATTATCAAATTTAATATCATTTTTAATAAGTAAATCTCTTTTATACAATTTGCAGCATGTTGATGTAAATTTAAAAGGATCAAAACTTGTTATTTTAGGAACTACTCTTCCTTTTAATTTTAAGTCACTATTTCTTAATTTATATCCAGTAACAATAATATCATTATCTGTAATATTATTAACTAATAATTCTACATAATCATTATCAATATAATCATCAGAATCAACAAAAGTAATATATCTGCCTTTAGAAAACTTAATTCCATCATTTCTAGTTGGCCCTGGTCCTTTATTCTTATGAGAATATACTTTAATATTTTTATTGTTTTTTTCGTATTCTTTAATAATATTTAATGAATTATCAGTACTTCCATCATCTATTAAAAGAATTTCTATATTTTTATAAGTTTGATTTAATAAACTATCAATACATCTATCTATAAAATTTTCAGCATTATAAACTGGAACCACTATACTTACTAAATCTTTCATAAATATAAACCTTTCTATATATAAAAACTATTATTTATACTACATTTATTATATCATTTTTATAAATAAAAAAAAAGAAATATTAATATATTTCTTTTACTATTCAACATTATTACTTTTTTCACTATTTTTGTATAACTTAGTTAATATTTTAGCAATAAATCTAGGCCAAAACTTACAAAACATTTCATAATCTTCTAAAGATCTTTTACCATCATTGATAATTTTAGTTGTAGTTGAATCTTCATGAACGCGGTGTCCCATTAAAAATTTATGAATATAAGTAAATCTACCTTTCATTTTAGATATTTTTTCTAATGCAAGCCAATCCATGTTGCTAGTAAAATCACTAATAAATAATTTATCAGTAGTTAAATTATTCATACAATATGTTATAGATGGACAGCATATGGAATTTCCAAATCTTATTGCACTTCTTTTAATAAATTTTAGATTTGAAATAAATTTAAGTTTTAATAAAGATAATAAAAACCTTTTAATTTTTAAATTTTTATTATTATAAACTTTATCATTAGATCTTATTTCAAAATAATCAGTCGTTATTATTAAAGAATCACTATATTTATTATATGAATCAAGTACGTACTCAGCATATGTATTTTCATAAATATCATCTTGATGTGCAATTGTAACTAGCGGAGTTTTCGTGCATGTTAAAGCAAAATTAAAATCATTTGCAATACCTTTTTCTCCCTTATTTTCAATAATCTCTAAACTATATTTTTTTGCTAACTTTTCAATAAAAGAATTTCTTGTAGATGTAGCGATAACTACATTTGTTTTAACAGTTTGATTTATTACTGATTTAATACATTCTTCTAAAAAAGGGCTTTCTTTATAAGCTAAAATAACAAATGTATGAATATTATTTTCTTTTTTCTTTTTCATTTGCTTGTTCCTTTAAAATAGCTACTTCTTGAGTAAGAGCAACAATTTTTTCTTCATTAATAGCAATTCTTTTACTGCACTTAAAACAAATATATAATAAATATATAATACATATTACAAATAATAATGATGGTGGATATGAAACACCTATCTTTTTAGCAAGAAAATCAATTGACTTTGGAAATATTGATAAAATCATCATTACAAAACATCCAATTGTCCAAAAGAAACTTTCTTTAATAGTAAAATCATTTCTTCTAATATTATGTATGATATATAAAATAAATACTATTGATAAAATAATAAAATAATAGTTATTCATGCTTCTTCACCTTCTTAACACCAATATTCTTAATCATAATTATAATTATAGTATAAAACATTTCAATCATGTATTTAATAGGTTTAATTATGCCACCATGCATACTTTCTCCATTTTCTCTAAGTCTCATTTTTACTGGAACTTCCTCTATCTTGTATCCTTCGATTAGCATCTCTATTATAAGGTTAGCATCAGGATATTCAGGATAACCAAAAACTTTAGAATATCTACACATAACATCTTTATTTAAACATTGAAATCCAGAAAGTGGATCCGCAATCTTTTTATGGCAAAACAATCTTATTAATAACTCGAAAAATTTAGTACCTACTCTTCTAAAGAATGGACATGGATAACCAAGATCATTTAAATATCTTGAACCAATGACAATATCATCATTATTTTCTTTCATAGTTTTCAAAAGTTTTTTAGCTTCACTTGCAATATGTTGTCCATCCGCATCAAATTGAATAACATAATCATAATCATGATAATATGCATACTTAATACCTGTTTGCACTGCTCTTGCATACTTTAAATTATAAGGCAATGTAATACATTTAACATTTTCATTTTCTACTACATTTTTAGTATTATCTTTTGATGAATCATTAATAACTAATATATCTGCTTCTTTAAAATCTTTTTTTAATTCATCAAGAACTTTCTTAATATTTTCTTCTTCATTATAAGCTGGAATAACTATCATTATTTTATCTTTACTCATATACTTCACCTACATTGATTATAACAAAAAAAAATTAACATATCAATAAAAGCATAAAAAAAAGTAGTTACCTACTTTTTTAGTTTTTCCGTAATAAATCTAAGTGGTTTTGTAATCTTCCAAGATTTACTATTTAACACACTTAACATATCATTACGTAAAAGTTCATTATCCCTTGATATTTTATGAATATCTTCAACTAAATGAATTGTATTATAGCATGAATAATTAACTAGCTCTATCGTTTCTTTTTCTGATAATTTTTCTAATCTAATACTAAATTCAAAAGAATCCCCTTTTTTAAAATTTCCATATACATTTAAAACTCCAAAATCATTATAAAAAATATCTGAATTATTATATGAAATTAGATTTACAAAATCTATATTCTTATAATTGCTTTTAATTAATAAATCACTATGCTTAAGTAAAGGAACATCAGTTATTTGAACTTTAATAATATTAGTATCACCTAAAACTTTTGTTTTAACAGAATATATATTATCTTTTATTATATAATCTATCTCTTCGTTTAAATCTATATTAAAATCATTATTATTATGCCCTACTAATTCATGATTTCCATAATAAATTCTACATTTTTTAAGATCCTTTTTATAATTATGAGAAACTGTATGAAAATATGGATTATCCCATACTATACCATCAATAATAGAAACATTAATACCAGTTTTTTTAGTACAATAATTTATACTAAGTTGATCTCTTATAGTATAGTTTTCAATCATATAATACCATAGTTTCATAGTTTCTTTTACTTTTTCATCATTTATTTTTTTAATATATACTGTAGTTTCATACAAACCATTATCGTCATACTTTTCTTTTTTTAAGAAATCTAGAATTTTTAAGATTTTTTCTTTTGAATCTTTTCTAAATCTTATACACGCAACTGCTTCATCATAAACATTATTTCTACAATAATGTTTAAAAAATGCTATTGGATTATCTTTTAAATACTTTTTAACAAATTCTTTAACACTTTTATCAAAAGTAACAGATGCATCCATCCATACACATATATCATAATTTTTTTCTAAATATTCATGACCTAGCATTTTAATTTTTCTGCCTAAAATATGATTATCAATTTTATCATCTATATAAATAATCTTAAAATCTTTTGACTTTATATCCTTGTTATTAGTAAAGCATATATAATCAACACCTTTTTCTTTAATCTTAATCTCAGGTAAATTATCATATGAACCAGTTATACAAGTATAAACACATATTTTCATATTATTTACCTCCTTTAGAATAAAGTATAAATGAATCATTCTCATATAATACTTTTAAATTAAACTTATAAGTATTTTTATCTACTAAAATATATTTAATATTATTATCCTTAAGAATTTTCTTTTTTGACATTAAATCACTATAATTTGATTTATTATAAGGATTATATCTTAAATTAGTAACATCATAAATCCAAAATCTTTTTAATAATTCATCATTATAATAATAAAAGTTTTCTTGATTAATCTTATTATTCTTTACTGCATCTTCAAGATCATCAACTTGTTTCATAGTATATATAGGTTTGTCACCTGTTTTTAATTTATTAAAAGCATATATTTCCATTAATGGATAAGAATAATTATTATTTAATAAAAGTTCATTTCTTTTTGCTACTTTAAACTCATATTCGTTATTATAAATAACAAAAGTTGCTAAAAATATAAATAATATTGGTAAGGATACATCAAATCTTTTTTTATCATTAAATGCTATACCTATTTCAATAAATAATAATGGTGAAAACAAATAATAGTTTTTATAAAAATAATATGATGCTGTTTTACCATAATAAAATGATAAAAATAACATACCTAAAAACAAAAAGCTAAAGACAGAAAGTAAAATATGTAACGATACTTTTTTATTTTTAATACTATAATAAATATTATAAAAGAATATTGGTAATAAAATAATAATATTACTTATTAAATTTCTATATAAATAACCTTCAAGTGTAAATGCAGAAACACCACCAGTTACTTTAGAAGAACTAAATTTTGGTGATATAAAATAATAGAAAATACCAATGACAAACGGAATAATAAGAGTTATTAAAACGCTTTTAATCATTTGTTTTAGATCTAAATCTTTTTTTATAAAACATCTATATAAAAAGTATATACCTTCTGCTGCATAAACAACAGGAACAAACATATAATATGATGAAAATATAAAGAAATTAAATATAGATAAAGTAACTATAAATATTTTGTTTTTTAATTCATCATCAAACAATTTAAATAATAATAAGATTAAAAAGCTTATGCAAACAAATATATTTAAATAATGAAATCCAAATAATACTGAATTATACGGATAAGCATAAACTAATAGAAATACAATTACAACACTTATTAAAGATTTAACTAATTTCTTAATTCCTTTATCATCATTATCATAAGTCATTATATAATATGATGAAACACCAATTACAAACAAAATAAATAAATCATAAATAATGAAATCTTTTATTCTAACACTTGCACTTTTATTAAACCCATCAGTTACTTGCATCATAGTACCAGCACTTACATAACCATAAAATAATGTTCTTGCACTCTTTTTTGGAATAAAATTCTTAATATTAGTTGTATCTTCATATAAATTACTAGAAACAGCAAATCTTTGTGAATTAAGCATGTGTATGGCTGGATCAGTAGTTTCATAAACTATATCAAGGTTTTTACCATATCTATTAAATCCAAGTACTATAGAAAATACTAGAATTATCAAAATACATAATAAATTTATTTTACTAAAATTATATTTTTGATATTCTTTATTTTTATATAAAATATAAGATAAATAAATAGCTAAAAGAAGTATAATAATACTTCTTAAAATAAGAGGTGCAGGTATATTAAATATACCTAGCACAAAAACAATAAGTGCATTAATAAAAGTAATTAATATAAAATCTAATAATAAAAATGCACCAAAATTTAATTTACTATCAGTTTTTTTAACTAAAATACTTGCTATTAATAAATAAATAAAACTAATTACAAACAAAATTGAAACAACCATAAATCCTCCTAATTATTAAACCAAAGAAAGTCAGAGAATTTATAATTTATTTCAGTATTTTCATATTTTTTCATTATATAGTCCATATAACTATTAATAAATTCTTGTCTTTCGTATGAAATAGCCCCTTTAGCTGGCACTCTATAAAGAGAAGTAGTATCTTTAAAATAATGAAAATCATATTTAAATGAAAATCTTATCCATAAATCCCAATCCTCAAGTGCATCCATATCCTCATCAAATCCACCACATTTTTTATATACATCTTTTTTAAACATAACAGTTTGAATTGGAAATAAATTACTTCTATAAAGATTGAGTTTACTGTATTCACCAGAGTGAACAATATTAATTGCCTCAATTGTATATTTATAAGGTACTTTAGAATCTACTGTAATAGCAGTTTCAAAAGCAGTATCATAAACAATATCATATTTATTCTTTTCAGCAAAAGTAACTAGTCTTTCTACATGTTCTGGATAGAATAAATCATCATCATCTAAGAAATTTAAATATTTACCTTTTGCTAAATCAAGAGCTATATTACCAACTTTACTTCTTCCAACATTTTTACCAGTTGATTTATATACGATATTTAAATCTTTAAACTCATTTTTAATCATTTCTTCTGCTGTATTAGGTCCATCTTCTACTACAACCACTTCGATATTTTTATAAGTTTGATTTCTTAATGAAACAAGATTTTCTCTAAGAGTATCAGGTCTACCACAAGTTCTAACAATTATACTAACTAGTGGTTCATTTTTTAAAACTGGTAATTGGTTCAAATCTAAGAATGGATTAATTTTAGCTGCCTCATAATCAAGTAGATTATGGAATTTTGGTTTAAAATCACCTACTGTACTATGACTATGCTTATAAATTCTTGCATATATGTATTTAAAGAACATCTTAAAATATTCTTTTCTAAGTTTCTTTTTAACAGGTATATATTCTTCATCAGATAAAATAAAACCTGCATGATTTTTGTATATTGCTTTAATTACTAAATATTGACCTTTTAAAAAGTTTTTAAATGAACCATATTTTGCTCTTACATATAGATTATTAATATAACCATAAATAAATGCAGTTAATTTAAATTCATTAGGTTCACTATAAGAATAATGAATTATATCAATATTAGGTAAATATTTAATCTTATAACCCATTTGTCTTACTCTATAACTTATTTCAACATCTTCACAATACATAAACATATTATTATCAAAACCTCTTATTGCTTCAAATAATTTTCTTTTAAAAATCATACAAGCACCAGAAGCCCAAGATGTATATCCTGTATATGGATCATAAAACTTAGGATGTTCATAAGGAGTTTGTTTAAGTTCAAATATACCTATATTTTTATCAGCTTTTAATACTTCTTCTTCTATTTTTTTAAGAGTATCTTTTTTTAGTTCAGTATCAGTATTTAAAAATAATAAATATTCAGAATTACCAGAAAAAGCAGCCATATTATTACCATAGCCAAAACCTTTATTTTTTCTTCCTTTAGTAATTTTAAACTCTTTAAATTCTTTACCATATTCTTTTTTTAATAATTCAAGTTCTTTAACTGTATCATCTGTTGATGCATTATCAAAGTATAATAGAGATACTTTATTTTTTAAATCAAAATCACTTTTTAAGATACTTTCTATGTTTCCTCTTAACCATTTTCCTGAATTATAAGTTACAAATACTATATCAATTTTCATAAAAATCCTCCTGGATAATATCGTATTAATTATATCATTTATAAAACAGATTGTAAATTAATACATTATTTTATTTCTTCTAAATATAATTTATTATTTCTTTTCTTAATTTTATAAAGAGTATTTCTTTTAATGTTTTTATTTAAAAATTTATAATTATCAATAAAATCATCTTCAAGTGTAAATGTATATAAATATTTAAATTTACTCATATAACTATAATTTCTATTAAACTCTTTTTCAGTTAAATTAGATGCAACATCATAATTAAATTGATTTATACGCACTTTATTTGAAAAATAACTAATATAAAACATTGCACCGTCTTGTTCTACCTGATCTACTACAAAAACTGGATCATGAAGTTTTGCAACTGAATCAATCTTTTTAGCTGCTTCTCTATATGAATCATATTTATGATTTTCAAGTATTATTAAATCTGGTCTTAATTTAAGATAACTTCTTGGTGTTATCATCATTAAAACAATTGTAAATATTAAAACAAATCTATTAACTCTAAATTCTTTTAAATATTTTAGGTATATAAATATTAAAGTAAAAATACAAATTAAAATATAAGTACTCATATATCTTTCATAAGATGCAAGAATTAGTCCTTCTCCTTTAAAGCTAAATAAGTATAATAAAAGCATTACTAAAGCATAACCTACATAACCTATAAATAATGTTAAAGATAATATTAGAATATTACGAAGTTTAATATCTTTTTTTAATTTATAATAAATATAATAAATTCCAAGAGCAATTATAAAGAAGAAATGAAAATATGAAACATTAATTCTTGAATTTAATATACCTCTACTTGGAATAGCGGTAATGTAATTAATAAGAATTTGATGTTGTTCTCCCTCTCCTTTTATAATATTCATGATTTCTGTAAGTTTAATATCACTAATTACAAATTGACCTTTAATTTGTAAATAAGAAATATACATATTCCATGAAAAATAAAATATAATAGGAACAACTGAAATTATAATAAATTTAAAGACATTCTCCTTATTAATTTTTTTATTAAAAATAAATAAAAATGCAAGTAAAAATAAACTCATTAAGTAAAATACTATACTCATTTGTTTTAATAGTATTAAAAATGATAAAGAAGTAATTAAAGTAAATATATTAGTTTTGTCTAACTTATCAAGAACAAAAACATTATATAAAATATATGTTGTTACAAAAGATAATGCAAAATCAGTATAAATACTATTAATAATAACAATTTTATCAAATAATAATGTTAAGAAATAAATAAATATAATAAGGAATATAGGTTTAATTATATTTTTTTCCTTATCAAAATTAAACATAGACAAAACTATTGAACCTTCAAGTAAATGAAGAGTTCTTATTAAATATGCTTCTTTAAATCTAAATGAAATCATACAACTAAATAATTCAAGTAGACTCATAATTGGTGGATAATCTTTATGTACAAGCAAATTAGAACTTGGAACTGAATAAAAATTATCAAGTCTATACATTTCTTTAACCATTTTCCCCCAATGAGAAAGTTCATCCCACACATTAAAGAAACGATTAAAATCTAGTATAAAAATAATTAAATATAAAACTAAAAATGCTTTATATCCCTTTGTTAAATATTTTTCTTTTATTTCATTTAACTTCATTTTATTTTTTATAATATAAAATGGAAAATATAATGAAAATAATAGACATAAAATAAATCCTATTTTAAAAGTATCAAAAAAATAACCACTTAAATAAAGAACAAGAGCACTCATCATAAGTGTTAATGGAAGCATTTTTTCAAATTTACTTTTAAAAATAATAACTAAACTATATGTAAAAAATGTAACATACATAAGCATCATTATAAAATTCACTATAATCAACTCTCTTTCATATATATTATAACACATATATAATCAAATAAAATATGATATAATAATTTTTGAGGTGAAAATAATGATTTTTTTATTAAACTTTATATTAAGTGTAATTATATGTTATCTTTTTAAAAACAATTTAAAAAAGAATATAATTATAATTCTTATTTCTAATTTACTAAGTATTATTCTATATTTAATTCAAAAAGATTTATCTTGTATAATATTAGATATGATATTTATATCATTACTATTAAATCTATTTATAAATAAGAATACAATTAAAAACAAATGCAATAAAAGAATTAAATATAAATATATAATTGTATCATTATTTATATTAGTAATAAGCATCTTTTCAGAAGTCTATATATTTAATTTTAGACATTATGAATCACTATTATATAAAGATTATAAAACATTAAAAATAAATAATATTTATAGCTTAGAAAAACTTGAAGATAATAATTATCAAATAATTAATAATGATAATTATATAGAAATAAAAAATATTAATAAAGAAATAAACAATATTTATTTAAATATAGAGTCATCAGATACAGTAAAAGAAATAACTATGAGTGCTACTGACGAAGGTAATGAATTATATTATGAAATTGGAAAAAGGGAAATTGTTAATAATATAAATCAAAGTAAATATATTAAACTAAATTTAGCAGGTAAAACTAAAAACATAAAAATATCATTTAAATATGATAATGAAGAAAACAAATTAAATGTAATTAAAATAAATAAGATATCTATTAATAAAGAAAAACCAATATATATTTCGTATATAAGACTATCACTATTATTCTTAATTATTATAAGTCTATATACTATTAGACCAAAATCAGAATTATATAATACTAAATGTATATTTGATAAAAAACAAAATAAAATAATTATTATTTATTTAATATTACAAATACTATTTTTTACAAGTATAATATGTTTAAATCCATTATGGTTAAAAGGAGGAAAACATTTAACTAATCAAAGAGAATATAATACACTAGCTGAAGAAATAGTTAATAATAAATCATTTGAAATAACTAAATATAAAGTAAGTAAAACCCTTATAAAAATGAAAAATCCTTATGATATGAATTTAAGATACACCCTTCACTTAAATAATAAAGAAATATATATGCATGACTTTGCATATTATAAAGGTAAATATTATGTTTATTTTGGTATAGTACCTTGCATATTATTTTATGTACCGTTTTATATTATAACTAAAAAAAATCTATATAATAGTATTTTAATTCTATTTATGTTATCAGGAATATCTATAATGATAATTAAGTATTTAAAGCATTTAATAATGAATCATTATAAAAATATTAGTTTTATGCATTTTATTCTTTTAGCTATTTTTGTTATTAATTCATCAGGGTTACTTTATATTGCAAAAAGGCCTGATTTCTATTCAGTTCCAATACTATGTGCCCTTTTCTTTACTTTACTTGGTATATATCTTTGGATTAAGTCTATAGAAAATGATAGAACAAATTATATTAAACTATTTTTAGGTTCTCTATTTATGGCACTTGTTGCAGGATGTAGACCACAATTTGTGATAGGATCGTTTTTCTGTTTTACAATATTTAAAGATTATTTTATAAAAAATATTCATAACAAAAAAGAATTAATAAAATCAATATTAATATTCTCTATTCCATATATTGTAGTCGCCAGTTTACTAATGACTTATAATTATATAAGATTTGATTCAGTATTTGATTTTGGTGCAAATTACAATCTTACATCAAATGATATGACTAAAAGAGGAATTAAATTAGATAGAACTATGTTAGGATATTTTTACTTCTTATTTGGATCAATTAGTATAACTCCAGTATTTCCATTTATTGAATATAATTTAATTAAAACAAGTTATATGGGATCTACAATTTATGAGCCAATGTATGGAGGAATATTAACTAGTAATATAATTCTATTCTTTGGACTATTATCATATAAATTTAAAAAATTAATAAAAAATAATAAATTATATGCAATATCTATTTTATCTATAATATTTGCATTAATCATAATATTTGTTGATGTTCAAGGAGCAGGAATATTACCAAGGTACATAAATGATTTTTCATGGTTACTTTTTATACCAACAATTATTGTTATATTAAGTATATTAAATAGTTTAAATAATGAAAAAAATAAACTAATATTTAATTATATATTTATAATTTTATTTGTTTATACTATATTTATAAATCTAATTCAAATACCAACTGATATTGATTATGCAATAAATATATATAATCCAAATCTTTATTACACAATTAAATATTATGTATCATTTTGGTTATAAAAAAAGATAATAATTACTATTATCTTTTATTTTGCATTCTTATTAATTCATATAATTGTTTGTGCTTTTTAACTATTACTTGAAGTATAATACCAGTAATCCATAATAACATTGATATAACAAGTACTATACAAGATACTATTAATGTTGGGAATCTAGGAACTACACCTGTTTTAAAATATTCAATAACAACAGGAATTCCAAATACTAATGATAAAACAAGTAATATAAAAGCAAATATATTAAAGAATAATGCTGGTTTATATTCTTTAAATAAAGTAGCTATTGTCTTAAGTACTTTAAATCCATCAGAAAATGTATTTAATTTAGAAACACTACCTTCTGGTCTATCTCTATATGAAACTGGTATTTCAACTAATTTAAAGTTTTTATCAACTGCATGAATAGTCATTTCAGTTTCAATTTCAAAACCTTTTGATAAAACTGGAAAACCTTTTACAAAATCATAAGAAAATGCTCTATATCCTGTCATAATGTCTTTTATATTATTTTTAAATATAATATTAATAAGTTTTCTAACTAAGACATTACCTAAGTTATGAAATGGTCTTTTATTTTCGGTGAAATAAGTACTAGATAATCTATCACCAATAACCATATCAGCTTTACCTTCTAAAACTAAATTACACATTTCTTTTGCATTTTCAGCTGGATATGTATCATCACCATCTATCATTAAATAACAATCAGCATCTATATCTCTAAACATAGATCTAATAACATTACCTTTACCTTGTCTATACTCATATTCAACTATAGCACCTGCTTTTTTTGCTATTTTATCTGTATCATCAGATGAATTATTATCATATACATAAATATCAGCATCTGGAAGTGCTTTTTTATAATCTTTAACTACCTTTTCTATTGTTTTACTTTCATTATAGCAAGGAATTAAAACTGCTATTTTTTTATTATCTTTACTCATAAAAATCTCCTTTAAATTAATTTTCCCTTAATACCTTTTTTATGATCTCTATACCCCTTATACATCATTTTTAATTTATTAAATTTATTCTTTTCAAAAGCAATTATTCTTTTTATTTGTCCTTTTTGAATTCTAATTAATCTATCGCAATATTCCGGATATATATCATGATACATATCATATATATATAAATTATTACGAACAATATAATATCTTCTCATCGGATTATGATTATAACATGGATATTCTTTATTAAATAAGCGATGAACTTCAAGGTTACCTAAATCATGTTTCATTATTATTTTGTTTAATCTAAGCACTTTGTAACCATGTTTATGAAGATTCATACAATAATCAGTATCAACACAATCTATAAATAACCAAGATTTAAAACCACCTATTTTCGTGTATGCATCTAGAGATATTATATTACCAGAAGTCATCATTTCAATAACATCATCATATTCATTATCGCCGAGATCATCATTAGAATTTATATCTTGATATGGAGAAATAAGTCCTATCTTTTTTTCTTTTGTATTTTCTAAAAAAGAAAGCATGTTTTTAATTATATCACTATTCATTCTACTATCTTGATCCATAGTAAGTAAATATTTATAACCATCATCTATTGCTCTTTTTGCACATTCATTCATTGAATATGCGATACCTTTATTTTCTTTTTCTGTTATATATACTATTTTTTTACTTTTGGGAAGCATCTTACTATTATCTACTCCATCAGTATTATCAAATACATATATTTTATCTACTGAATCAATATAGTTTTCTATATTTTTAATATTATCTTTAGTTGGTTTATATAAAGTAACCATCGAAGCAAGTTTAATCATATTAAATTTCCTCTGCAAAGCCTTTTTCAAGTTTTCTAAATGTTAAATATCCAATAATAAGTACACAAAAGCTAAATAATCCAACAATTAATAAACTAGTTAAATTAGGCATTCTTCCGCTATATAATATATCTCTATATGATGTAATAATAGTTGCAAGTGGATTTAAATATAAAACCCATTTAAATTGATCTGGAAACATATCTACTGAATAAATAATTGGTGTTGCATAAAATAATAAATTAACAAAGAAATTAACAATATATTCTAAATCTCTCATATATACATTTACAGAACCTGTAATAAATATAATACCTAAAAGAAGAATAAATTGAATTAATGCAACAACTGGTAAAAGCACAATATATTTAGTGAATGCTACACCACTAAAGAACATAAATATAAATATTATTAAACAAGATATGAAGAAATTAACAAGTCCAGAAACTGCAACTGAAATTGGAAGTATTTCTCTTGGAAAATATACTTTTTTAATAATATCACAGTTACCTAGTATCGTCGTTGTTCCATAAGATATTGTACTTGTAACAAATGTCCAAGGTATAATACCAATTATAAGAAAAATTAAATAATTTTCTTGTTTAACTCTTAAAATATATGGAAATACTATAGCATAAACTACAACTGTTAGAAGCGGATTAATAAAAGACCAAAGTACACCTAGAAAAGATCCTTTATACTTTCCTCTAATATCTTTTTTTACATTACTTTTTAAAAGTTCTCTATATTCATATAATCTACCAATAAATCCCATTTTTATCACCTACTGACATACCTTTAAATATTCTTCTATTACTTCTTTTGGTTTACCATCTTTAGCAACTTTTCCTTCGTAAATCCAAATAGCTCTATTACATAATTTTTTAACTGAATCTAAACTATGACTTACTATTACTATAGTTTTATTTTCATTTGCTTTAAGTTCTTCTAATTTAGCAAAACATTTATCTTGGAAATGTTGATCTCCAACAGCAAGTATTTCATCAATTAGAAGTATTTCAGCATCAACATTTATAGCTACTGAAAAAGCAAGTCTCATATACATTCCAGAAGAATATGTTCTAACTGGTGTATCTATTAAATCACCTAGTTCAGAAAATTCAATTATCTTATCTATTCTTGCATCAATATCTTTTCTATTTAAACCGAATATAGATGCATTAAAATAAATATTTTCTCTACCTGTAAAATCCGGATGAAATCCTGCACCAAGTTCAAGAAGTGATGTTAATTTACCTCTAGTAATTATTTTACCTTTAGTAGGATAAATAATTTTAGTCATTAACTTAAGTAATGTACTTTTACCACTACCATTAGTACCGATTAAAGCAACACTTTCACCCTTCATAATATCAATATCTATACCTTTAAGAATTTGTCTATATTCCTTTTTATTTTTATTTGAATGAATTAATCTTTCTTTTAAAGTATAAGGTTTATCTGAATTAAGTTTAAAACTCTTATGAACGTTTTTAACTTCAATTGCTATTTCACTATTATTACTCATAAATACCTCCACATATCATCAAATACTATTATATCATTTTTATGAATTAAAAAAAAGAGTTTATTATAAAACTCTTTATAATTATTCTACTGTAATAAATCTTATTACTTCATATTTTCCAATTGAATAAGTTATAGCATAGTCACCTTTTTTTGATGTATCTAAATTATTAGATGTCTCGATTAATTCAGAAATATCTTCATTATCAGTATTATATGCCTTAGCACCTGGATCTTTATATTTTTCACCTTGTTTAATAGTTACATTTTCTTCACCAACAAGTTCTATTCTTGAAACAGTAGTATTCTTTTTAGTACTTTTTGTTTCTTTCTTTTCTTCTTTTGATTCAGATGTTTTTTCTTCTTTATTTTCTTTTACTTCTTTTTCTTCTTTACTTTGAGATTTTACATTACTAGATTTATTCTTTTCTGATTTAGTACTAGCATTTGTTTTTGGCGCAGAATCTGAATTATTTCCTTTATTATCAAAATTATATAATGTATATAAAATAAATGACATGAATAAAACAAATACAATTACAACAAATGCATTACTTTTACTTTTTCTTCTTCTAGCCATAATTTCACCTACTTTTCTAAAAATATTTTTCTAGTAATAAAATTAAATACCATAACAATAGCAGTTGCTATTATTTTAGATATCATCTTATCTATATTAAATACAGAAATAAATAACCATAATAATATTTCGGTTAATATAAGTCCTAGTACTGCAAAAATCATAAACTCAATAAACATTCTTTTTTTAGTTTTATTTGTATTAACATCAAATACCCATTTAACACTAGCAATATAATTATATATTACTGATACAATAAATGAAAATATATTTGCAATTAAAGGATTTAGATTAAACATATTATATAAAATATAATATACAAACCAATCTATTATTGTTGCTATACCACCAACTATTACAAATTTAAAAATTTGAACAAATAATTTTTCTTTTTCTTCACTTACCTTTATATGTAATATTTTAAGTAATTTATTTATAAATATACTTATATTATCTTTTTTCACATTATCACCTACAATAATAGTATAACACAATTAAAAAAAGTAAGAAACTTTTTAAATTAATTTCTTACTTTTTTTCTTTATCAAGAACATAATAAATAATATTAAGCTAATTATTATTGTGATAAAACTATATCTTATAATCATATTACCTGTTTGATAATTAACAATCATATCAGCTTCAGATGATGCAAGAATATTATTACCAGATGTAAAATCAGTATCCACGTAAGTTGTTCTTATATTTCCAGTTAAATTACCATCTTCATCATATCATTTTTTAATAAAAAAAAGAAAAATTTATTTCATTTTTTTCTTTTTAATATAACACAATATAAAGCCAATTATAAGTACTAAAATCAGGCATATTAATGGTCTATAAACAAACCAAGCTATTATAATAACTATAAGCGAATGAATAACACCAATTAGACTCATAACTAAACTTATTGCACCATTAATAATCTTTCCAATTGCAGGTATATAATCAATTAAAGATGTTAACATACTTACTAAAAGCCCATAACCAAATATAATAATAAATGATGATAAAAATCTCTTAAACCATTTAGCAGTTTTATTGCTTTTATCAATTCTTTCAATCATTTGAACACTATTTAAATTACCTTCGTAAATTTTATTAATAGTTTTACCGCTTTTACTAATATAATCGTCAAAAGTATCACCATCAAGTTTTGCTAAAATACTTACTTTTTTTGTATCATTATAAGTGTATTTAACTCTTAAATTACCAATAGATGGATTTTCAAAATCATGAGCATTAGTTAAATAATTATCAATAACTTTATACCCATGACGATAATTAGTATTTTCATCAAATTTATATTCTGCTTTTGAACTTAATTTTTCAATTTGTTCATCTGATAATTTATAAGCACCTACTCTTACACTTTTAGCATGAATTTCTTCACTATCATGATTTTTCGAACTTGGATTAATATGACCTGCTTCACCAAAATCATCTGAATTAATTAATTTTTCAGACCATACTTTTTCATATGTATAGCTTTTATTTTCTTTTTCATCTTCGCCTTCATTTTCTTTGTATTGATACATTTCAACTATTCTATTTAATTTAGCTGTTTTAACTTTTACATTGTAAATTTTATCAATAATTAATTCATCATCTACTGTAAGTTCGCCCTTAATTGCTACTAATTTACCATCATATTTTTTGTTAACTTTATCTTTTTTTATGTCAATAACATTCTTTTTTATTTCATCAACTGATTTAATATTATTTACTGCATCTTTTTCGTTATTAACAAGCATAACTGAACCAACAATTATAAGTACAAGTCCAATTAGAAATCCTCCACTAGATTTTTTTGTTACTGTTTTGTTTGTATTACTATTCTTTGCCATTTTATTATCTACTCCTTCTAAAAAAAGAATATCATAGTTTTTTTAATAAATCTAGAACTTTTAATAAAAAAAACCAATTTATTTATTGGTTTTTTCTAAACTTTTATAATATTCAAATTTCTTAATATTATATTCAATATTTTTTTCTATATTTTCATCAGTTATATATCTATATCTTTTTTCATTTTTTACTAGTTCTTTATATAAGTCAAAATTAGGTTCTTTATAATCAATATTCATTTTACCATTTATATATCTAAATAAAGGGAAATATCCAGATTGAACAACTAATTTTTCTTCTTCTATTGTATTAGTTTTTATACCATGGTTAATACATGGACTATAAGCTATTACAATAGATGGACCATTAAATGATGCGGCCTCTTTTAATGCTTTTATAGTTTGATTTATATTTGCACCAAGTGAAATTTGTGCAACATAAACATCTTCATAATTAATAAGCAGTCTTGCTAAATCTTTTTTATTTTTATCTTTTATGCCCATTAATTTAGAATAAGTTCCAAGATTACTTGATTTAGATTCTTGAGCACCAGTATTAGAATATACTTCAGTGTCTAAAACCAAAATATTAACATTTTCTTTTGATGCAAATAAATGATCAATGCCGCTATAATCTATATCATATGCCCATCCATCACCACCAACTATCCATAAAGTTTTATTTGCAATATATTTTTTATATTTTTTTAGTTCTTTTATATCTTCATAATCTATTTCTTCAGAAACTTCTTTTGTTATTTTAAAATTATCTTCATTTTCTAAATATTTATTAAATAATGATTTATTCTTTGACGAAACATTATCTATATTATTCAGCATAATTTCTTTTATACTTTTTTTAACTCTATTAATAGATTTACTAATACCGAGACCATACTCAGCATTATCCTCAAAAAGTGAACTAGTAAACGAAATATTATAAGGATTATTTTCAATCGATCCACCATAAATAGATGAACATCCTGTAGCATTACTTATTACTAAACTATCTTCATATATTTGTGAAAGTATTTTTAAATAAGACGTTTCACCACAACCAGGACATGCTGATGGATATTTAAATAAAGGTTCAACAAATCCAAGTCCTTTAATAGTATCTTTATCAAAAAATTCTTTATTAACTGCATTTATTTTATTATTTTTATTCTTTTTATCACTAAGTTCTAGGGCTTTTATTCCTCTTTTACCCATGCAAACATTTTCGCATAGTCCACAAGATGTACATTTATCATAGTTTATTTCAAGAGCAAAATAATATTCTTCTTTTCCCATTAAAGGAATATATGTAATATCACCATTTTTTAAAGCCTCGTCTTTTGTAAGAATTTTAGGTACAATAGCACCATGTGGACATACTAAAGCACATTTATTACATTCTATACAATTTTCACTTTTCCAAAACGGAAATATTTTGTTGTTAATTGAAATATTATTATTTGAAGTAAATGGCTTAAATTTACCATTTTTATAATCTAATAAATCAGAAACTTTTACTTTATCAAGAGAATTAATTTTATCAAGTAATGTTTTTTCTTCTTTTATTTTTTCTTTTAATTTAGACCATTTTTTATTATTTTCTATACTAATTATATTTTCTTTTATTTCTTTTAGTGAAGCAATGTTTTTATCAATTACTTCCTCACCTTTTTCTTTATAAGTTTCTTTAATAATATCTTCTAAATATTTATCTATTTCATTCTCTGAAAGCAGTTTTGAAATATATAAAATAGTATAAAGCATAATATTACTTACTTTATTATTACCTAAGTATTCTTTTGCTATTTTATTAGCATCAATAAAATAAACTTTTATATTATTATTACTAATAATAATTTTTTCATTATTAGATAAAATACTTTCATCTTTATCAGTATTTAGTATAAAAACTCCATTTTTTCTTATATTATAAAGCATATTATATCTACTCATGTAATTATCATTACTACAAACTACAAAATGAGGTTTTTCTACATAATATGGCATATTAATAGCTTCTTTTCCTATTCTTAAATAAGAAATTGTAGTACCACTACTCTTTCTTGAATCGTATCTATTATAACCTTGTACAAAAGCCCCTTTTTCTTCACCTAAAATCTTAAGTAAATTCTTAGATGCACCAACCATTCCATCTGATCCATAGCCATAAATAATCATTTCAATATTTTTCTTTTTACTACTAATCTTAACTGGTCTTAAACTTTTTTTAGTTACATCATCATCAATACCAATAGTAAAAGAATCTATCATATCATTATCTAAATTTTTAAACACAGCATTTAAATCTGATAAAGTAACGTTTTTAGATGAAATACCATATCTTCCACCAATCACTTTTATCTTTTTATTTTCTTTATTTAAAGCTGATAAAACATCTAAATATAGTGTTTCACCAACATCAGTAATCTCTTTTGCTCTATCAAGAACAGCTATTTTTTTAACTGATTTAGGAAGAGCATCTACTAGATATTTTGATGAAAATGGTCTAAATAAATGAACTGTAATTACACCTACTTTTTCACCATTTTCATTAAGTAAATCAACAAGTTCTTTTATTTCTTCACAAATAGAACCCATTGCAACTATTACTTTTGTAGCACTCTTATCTCCGTAAAAATTAAATGGTTTTATATCAGTATTAAATCTTACATTAACTAAATTCATATAGTTATTTACTTCATCGGCCAAATTATTATAATCTGTATTTCTTGCTTCCATATTTTCAAAATAGATATCTTCATTTTGATTAGTTCCTGTTATTGTTTTATTAATTAATATACTACTATCTTTAAACTTTTTAATTTCTTTTACAGGAAGCAAATCCATTATATCTTTAACAGAAATAGTATTAATTTTATTAAGTTCATGACTAGTTCTAAAACCATCAAAAAAATTAACAAAAGGAATAAAAGTTTTATAGCTAGATAAATAGGAAATTAATGTCATATAAACAGTATCTTGTACTGAAGAAGATGATAAAAATGCAAAACCAGTATTTTTTGCAGCATAAATATCACTATGATCGCCAAGTATAGAAAGAGCATGAGTAGAAATAGTTCTTGTCGCAACATTTATTACCATAGGAAGCATTTCACCAGCTATTTTATACATTTCTGGAATCATTAATAATAATCCTTGACTAGATGTATATGTACTAGAATATGTACCAGAATTAATAAGTCCGTGACAAAGTGCTATTGACCCCGTTTCACTTTGCATATTAGTTATTTCAACTTCTTTATTAAAGATATTTTTTTCTTTTTTTAAACTTAATTCTTTTATTTTTTCACTCATTGGAGTAGCTGGTGTAATTGGATATACGCCAGCATGTTCAGTAAATAAATATGATACACTAGCACAAGCTTCGTTTGCATTCATTACTTTCATTTATATCACCTACCTAAAAAAGAATAAGATTTCTCTTATTCTTATAAATTTCTTCTATTTTTTAAAAATCCAGGAATATCGTAAAAATCATCATCATTACCAGAATCATTATCATCATCATTTTCATCAATCATATCAATTATTTGTGTTGACATAGATGATAGTGGTTCACCTATATGATCAAATCCTGTTGCAATAACTGTTACTACTACTTCATCAGATAATGCTTCATTAATTACAGCACCAAATATTGTATTAATATCTGTTCCTGCTGCTTCTCTGATTACTTGTACGGCATCCTCAACTTCAAATAAACTTAAGTTGCTTCCACCAGTTATATTAATAATAGCATCAGTTGCACCTCTAATATCAGTTTCAAGAAGTGGAGATGATACTGATTGTCTAGCAGCTTCTACTGCTCTATTATCACCAGTTGCAACACCTATACCAATAAGTGCATCACCTTTATTTTCCATAACTGTTTTAACGTCAGCAAAGTCTAAGTTTACAAGACCTGTTACAGCAATTAAGTCTGATATTGATTGAACACCAAGTCTTAAAACGTTATCTACTTCTTTAAATGCTTCAAGCATTGGAGTTGTTTTATCGATAATATCTCTTAATCTATCATTTGGAATTATTATTAAAGTATCAACATGTTCTCTTAAAGAAGCAAGTCCAGCTTCTGCATGTTCTGATCTTTTTTTACCTTCAAAACTAAATGGTTTTGTAACTATACCTACTGTTAAAGCACCTAAGCTTTGAGCTATTTCAGCAACTATAGGAGCAGCACCAGTACCAGTTCCTCCACCCATACCACATGTAATAAATACCATATCAGCACCTTTTAATACTTCAGTAATTTTATCTTTTGATTCCATAGCAGCTGCTCTACCTACTTCAGGATTAGCACCAGCTCCAAGACCAGTACTACCTAATTGTATTTTAGTTTCTGCTTTTGAACTACTAAGTACTTGTGCATCAGTATTTGCTACAACAAATTCAACACCTTTTATTCCAAATTCGATCATTCGATTTACAGCGTTATTTCCGCCTCCACCTATACCGATTACTTTAATTTTTGCTAATTGATCCATCTCGTTCATATTAATCCTCCTTATTACCACTCAGGTAAGAAAAAAATCTTCCAAAAATTGAATTGTTATTTCTAGTATCTATTAATTCTACTTCTTTGTCTTCATCAAACATAGAATAAGCTTTACCTCTAATTTTTAATTTATTTACAAAAAAGTCAATCATACCTATTGCACTAGAATAAGAATTATCTCTAATTCCAATAATATCTAGTTTCTTAACTACAGCATCATTTTTAAAAATATCACGTGCTGTATCCTCAAAACCAGGCATATTGCTTATTCCTCCTGTTATAATTATATAACGAATTTCTTTTTTTGTTAAGTGGTTTAGCTCTTTTTTTGCATTTTCAAGCATTTCTTTAATTCTATTTTGTACTATTTCACTTACTTCATATTGATTGATTTTTGTCTTCATATTAGATTTATTTGTAAGCTCATATATTTCATTCTTATTTGCATATTCTTTGTCAGCAAGTGCAAATATCTCTCTTATTTTTCTTGCTTGACCTATTTTTATATTATATACATAGGAAATATCACTATCTATATTTCTTACTCCGTCTTGTAAAATTGTTGAATTAGTAATAACTCCATTATTAAATGTAGATAATTCTATTTTGTCACAACCTATATTAATTACACCAACAGAGTCATCATCAAATTCTTTATCTTTAAATATATTATAATCTCCAAGAGCACCGAATAAAATATCAACAACTTCAATATTGTTTTTTTCAATTCCAGAAACAATACTTACTATATTTTTTCTTGGAACAGTGATCATCATTGCATATACTTTAAGTTTTTCTGCATTTAAACCTCTTGGATGTTTAATAACAAGTTTACTATCATCGTTTATTTCATATTTAATAGGAACTATAGTAACAAGTTCTTCAGATTTATCAATTTTATTATAAATAGATGCTTGAAGAGCATTTACCATATCATTTCCTGTAATTATATTATCTTCATTAGTAATTGTAGTATAACCATCTACCAATGTATACTTAGCATCATAAATAGGAACATTTGTAATAACCTTATTTATTCTAAGGCCTAATGAAGAATTAATATTTCTAAAAGCTTCTTTTATTTCACTAGTAAATAATTTTTCATCTACTACAACGCCTTTTTTAACAGATGTAGTTGGATATAAATTTGATGCTAATATATTTATTTTATGTTCAAAATATTCAGCAACTACAATCTTTATAGAACTAGAACCAATATCTATACTTGAATATATTTTTCTCAAATCTATCTTCCTCCTACTTTAACATATATCATTATACTATAATTTTTAAAAAAATAAAAGACTTGGTAATTACTTTTCTAAAAAATAATTACCATAGTCTAAATAAAGTATTCCTTTTTTATCATTTAGAGTTTTTGATATATTATTATAATCATTTATTTTGTTAAATTTACTTAATGTAACATATACATAATTACCATCATTCATAGATAATAAAAATCTTTCTTTATCAATATCATTAGGATTATATTTAATCTCTGATATATTACTAAGTGCATCATCACTTATTTTATTCATTTTATCTACAAATTTCTTATATACTTTTTTATCTTCAACAACATTTATAAGTGTTGGAACATTATCATTTTTTAAATCTACTTTTGAAGAATCTTCAAGAACAATTTTTTTACTATTAAGATCATAGTATAATTGTCTTTTTTCTGTTACTATTACTTCAAATTCTAAAAATATATTTTTCTTAATAACAATACTTTTTATAAGTTTATCTTTTCTTACTTTCGGCATAATACTAACAGTATTAGTAAATATAAAAGAAGAGTTCTCATTAATACCAGTAAGAGTTAAAATATCTTTGTCTTTATAATAAGTATTTCCAGATATATACACATTTCTAACTGGAATAATAGTAAATAAATATATAGCACAAGAAAAAATAACAATTATAAAAAATGTTAAAAAGAATCTTTTTTTCTTAAGTTTTCTCTTTCTTTTTCTTTTCTTCATAGTTATCTCTCCTATATTTATCTACTATTAATATTTTAAAATAATTAAGAATATTATTCAACTTTATAGAAAAAAAATATAGTTTCTTTACTATATTTTTTACGATTTTTTAATTAATTTTAGTATTTCTTTAAGTATTTTATCTTCAGAGTTTTTTGGAGCCATTAATGATGCATTATTACCCATTTTTTTAAGTAATTTATCATCTGATATAATTTCTTTAATATACTTATCTAATATTTTATATTCTATTTCATTATTAAGTATTATTTTAGATGCACCTTTTCTTTCAAAAACTCTAGCATTATCTTCTTGTCTATTTGATTTAGATGATGGAAGAGGTATAAAAATAGATGGCTTTTTTAATAATGATATTTCAGTCAAAGTCATTGCACCACTTCTTGCAACAATTAAATCAGAAACTTTCATAACATCACTTATATTATAAATATAAGGCATTATAACAGCATTTTTATATTTACCATTTAAACTTTTTATAACATTATCATAATTATTATTACCAGTTCCTAAAATAATTTGATAATCTTCATTTAAATTATGCTTAAGTAAGTCTACTACTGCATTATTTATTTTAAGCGCTCCTTGACTACCACCAAATATAAATACTATTTTTTTATCTTTTTTTAGTTTTAAATCTTTATATACTGATTCTTTTTTTGTTTTTGTTAAATTAGTAGTATCTAAAGTAGTTGGTGTTCCAGTAAAAACTATATTACATTTATTATTTAAATAATTTCTTGCTTCATCAATTCCTAGCATAATAGTATCTACTTTATTAATTTTATTAAGCATTCTAATTGCAAGACCAGGATATGCATTACTTTCATGAAGCATTGTTGGTATTTTAAGTTTTCTTGCTTCATAGATAACTGATGCACATATGTATCCACCTGTTCCTATTACAAGATCTGGCTTAAATTCTTTTAATATTTTTTTAGCTTCTTTAAAACCTTTTAAAGTTTCAAAATTCTTTTTAATATTAGAAATTGTAGGTTTACTACTAAAACCATTAGCATGAATCTTATATGATTTATAACCTGCTTTACTAATTAAATCTTCTTCTAATTTTTTACCAGTTGCAATAAATCTAATATCAGAATTCTTAAAGTTTTTTTCAATAATTCTAGCAATAGAAATTCCTGGATTAATATGACCAGCTGTTCCGGCTGCTGCAATAATTACTTTCATACTCTTCACCCTTCTTCATAAGTATTATAACACAATATATAAAAAAAAGAAGAATTTTATTCTTCTATTTTTCCAAATATTTTTTCTGATAAATCGCTAATAAGTGGTATTCTATAATAATCAACTTTGTTACTTAATGTTTGAACAAGTGTAATTATTACAAATACGAATAAAGCAATTGCACATAAACCAATAACTGGAGCTAAAAGTGGTGCTATAACTGTTAATACATTAAAACATATTGAAACAATAAATGCTGTAGCTGCTTGATTATAGTGGAATCTAAGTTTTTTATCTACATTTTTATCTTTCATTAATGCAAATATAAAACCAACTATTGTAATAATATAAACAAGTACTACTTCACCTTCAAAGCTAAGTCCTGAAATTGTTTCACATTTTGTTTCTTTCTTTTCTTCTTTTTTAGTTTCAGTTTTAGTTACTTTTGTTTCTTCTTTTTTCACACTTTTTTTTGTTTTTTCTTCTTTTTTAACTGTAGCCATAATTTCCTCACTTTCTATAAAAATATATCACAAATATTATTAAATGTCTATATTAAACCTTTGTAGTTTTTAATAATACTGTCAAAGACTCTAATTCCGTCCATTGCTGATGTTGTTATTCCACCTGCATAACCAGCACCTTCGCCAAGTGGATAAATACCTTTTACACTAGACATAAAATTTTCATTTCTAATTATTCTAACTGGAGATGATGTTCTTGCTTCTGTTGCAGCTATAATCATTTCATCAGTAAATCCTTTAATTTTTGTATTAAAGTATTCTAAAGCAGTAATTAGGTTATCTTTTATTTCTTTATCAAATAAATCGTTTAAATTACATAATTCATATTTACCTTTAATCATTGGTTTAAACGGAAGTTTTATACTTACTTTATTATTTTTAAAATCATTATATTCTTGAACTGGAATTACTCCATTACATAGTTTATATGTTTTTTCTTCTAATGATCTTTGATATTTAATTCCATCAAATAAATTATTACCATAATCATCTTCATTAATAGTTACAACTACCGCACTATTTGCAACACCACTATCTCTATTATAATCACTCATTCCATTAATTGTAAGTTTACCTTCTTCACTTGATGAATTAACAACATAGCCACCAGGACACATACAAAATGAATATATACCTCTTTTACCAATATTACATGTTAATTTATATGAAGCACTTTCTTTTAACAAATTATTATTTTGTGAATAATTAATAAAGTCTTGTTTATGCATAACTCTAATTCCTATTGCAAAAGGTTTATTTATCATTTTAATACTCTTTTCATTTAACATATAAAAAGTATCTCTGGCACTATGTCCTATTGCTAAAAACAAATTATCAGTTATTATTTCTTCTTTTTCATTAATGATAATTTTTTCTACTTTATTATCATTTATTATAATATCAGTTAATTTTGAATTAAATCTAAATTCAGCACCTAAACGTATCATTTTTTCTCTCATATTTTTAACAACATCACGTAGTTTATCAGTACCAATATGAGGATTATTAACATATTTTATTTCAGCAGGTGCACCATTTTCTACAAAAATATCAAATACTTTCTTTTGAAATAAGTTTTTATCTTTAACTAAAGTATTTAATTTACCATCAGAAAAAGTACCTGCTCCACCTTCACCAAACTGAACATTACTATTAGTATTTAATTTATTAGTTTTAAAAAATTCATTAACAGTTTTTACTCTATCTTCTACTTTTTCTCCTCTTTCAATTATTATAGGTTTAAAACCTGATAGTGAAAGCATATAACCTAAAAATAATCCAGCAGGTCCTGATCCAACAATTACTGGTCTATTTTTCATTAAATTTTTGCCTGTAATATTATAAATATATTCTTCTTTTTTTACTTTAAATACATTTTTATTTTCCTTTATTTTTTTATTAGTATTTATATCTATTGTATATACATAAAATATATTATCTTTTTTTCTTGCATCAACTGATTTTCTAATAATTTCATATGATATTATATCTTCTTTTTTTATATTTATTTTTTTTACTAAAACATCTAAATAATCTTCGTTTAAACCTACTTTTAAATCTTTAATTCTTATCAATACTCTCACCTACTTTAATAGCACTAAGAGTGCACATAGTTAAATTATAACCACCACAATCACCATTAATATCAAGAAGTTCACCTATTACATATAAATTCTTTACTTTTTTAACTTCAAAGGTATTTAAATCAACTTCATTTAAATCAAGTCCACCACTTGTTACTTGTGCTTTTTCAATGCCTGATGTTCCTAAAATAGGAAGTTTAAGTTCATAAAAAAGTGATGCTATTATATCTTTTTCTTCTCTTTTAAGTTTACTCCATTTTTTATCTTTATATTTTCCTAGTAAAACATTAACAAGTTTATAATTAATAAATCCATCAAATAATTCATATACTTTATTTAAATCATATTCTTTATCTCTATTATCTAAATAAGTAATAAAATCAGCTTTTGATTCTATATTCAAAAAGTCTACAAAATTTATAATTACTTCTTCTTTTTTACCTTTAGAAAGACCTCTTGATGCAATTGATGAAATATTAAAAGTACATATTCCACTTATTCCATAATCCGTTAAAAGTACTTCACCTTTTTCTTCTTTAGAAAGAGCATCTTCTTCATATAAAGAAAGTTTTGCATTAAGTCTAATACCACTCCATTTTTTTTGAAATGGACAATCAGATTTTAATGATATTAATGACGGAATAGTATTTATTATATTTAAATTAAAATCTTTTAAAAATCTATAACCATCACCTGTTGAGCCTGTTTTAGGATATGATAGTCCACCTGTAGCAAGTACTAAAACATCACTTTTAAGTTCATCATTTACAATAAACTCATCATTTATATTTTCTATCTTTTTTACTTCATAATTTGTTATTAAATTAACTTTTTTTTGAAGTAAAACTCTTTTAATTGAGTTTACTACGGATGTTGATGTATTACTAAATGGATAATAATAACCATTTTTAATAGATGGAATAATACCTAAATCATTATAAAAATCTAGTGCTTTTTTATTTTCACTAATAAAATCATCTAAAGAAACATTACTATCCGTATAAAAATGAAATTTATCCATATCCTCATTATAATAATTACATCTGCCACTTCCAGTAAGTAGTAATTTTTTACCAATATCTGAATTTTTTTCAAGTAATGTTACTTTATTTTTATCACTTAGTTTAATAGCTAAAGTAAGTCCTGATGCACCTGCACCAACAATAATAATTCTTTTCATTTCGTTTCACCTATGAATATTATAACAAAAAAAAATAATATTTAATAATATTATTTTTAATCAAGTGGTGCAAACATCCACTCTATTTCTTTAACTTTATTCATAGATACAGTTATTGTAAGTGTTGCAATGTCATCTGAAAGTGATGCATACCCATTCACATATGGTGCATCCATATATAAATAATAAACCATATTTTTTTCTCTTTTTGCAAAATACATGTTTTCTTTTACTTTTTTAGTTCGTAAATCTTTTTCTTTATAATTACCATATAAATAACTACCTTTATCGTTAATTATTAAAAACTTATCAAGAACATCAAGAATGTTTTGATCCACTTCAAGATTACGTGCAACTTTATAACCTGCTTTTGTTACATTAACTCTCATTAAAATGTAACTATTATTTTCATTTTTAAAAGTTAATTTAAGTCCATCATAGTAGTAAGTTTTATAATCAGTTTTATCATCATTAAATGTTTCTATTTTTAATGGCATACCAAATTCTGTTTCAACTGCATTTATTAAATCACCATAACTTGAATTATTAATAGTTAAATCAGTCATTGTAAACATAGAATTAGTATTTGTTTGAAGTGTCTTATTTTTAAAATTATTAGTAGATGTTGTAAGTATCATAACAACATAAATAAGAACTGCAATTACAAAACATGTTAAAATCATTATTAAATTATTTCTATTTTTATTTTCTTTTTTATTCTTTTTCATATTACCACCTATTATCATTTTATATTTTATATATTTATTTGTCAATTATCTTCTTTTGTTATATAAGTTACTGACTTATTATCATAATTTATTTCATTAATTATAATCTTATATACTTCATATGATAAATTAAGTTCTTTTGTAAGTGTTTCTTCAGATAAATCTTTAAAAAACATATATTCATTATATAAAAAGTCCATAGTACCAGCAACTGTATTTAAATTATAAAATATTGATGATTTCATAATCTTTTTTAAGTTATTAAAATCTTTTTCATTTAAATTAGGATGTTTAAATTTATCTTCAAGAAGTGAAATAAATTCATCTTTTTTATTAGTAAATGCATATATTTTAACTATTATATAATTATCTATATTTTCTAAATTAAAACTAATATTACCATTAACTATTTTATTCTTTTTTAATTCTAAATTAAAATCTGATAAAGATCCTATTAAAAAATCAAAATACATAGAAATAGAGTTTATTACTTCTTCTAAAGAATAAGAAAAATTATCTTTACGTATTTTTAATCCGTAGCATATTCTATTTTCATTTATTTTGCCCTTAAACTCATAATAGTCTTTTTTTACATTATCTTTTTCGTTATATATTTTTCTTTTAATTGAATTTTCTTTTATAAAAGTCTTTTTTCTTTGATTATCTTTAACAAGTTTTAAAACATCTTCTTCTTTTTTATTTGTTACAATGAATAATTTCATATTAGATGGATTATAAAATGTATTATAGCAAGTATATAAGTCTTCTTTTGTTATTTTTTTTATATCATCAAGAGTACCTACTATTTTATTATTATATGGAATATCAGTAAAAAGATTACTTAAAATGCTTTCTGAAAATAATCTAGATGGATTATCTAAACACATTTTAGCTTCTTCTAAAATTATTCCCTTTTCTTTTTCAACGTTTTCATCAGTAAAATGAGGTGTTTGTACAAAATCAAGTAAATAGTTTAAATTATCTTCAAAATTATTTGTTGAAACAAAATAATAACAAGTAGTAGTATAATTTGTAAATGCATTAACATAAGCACCAGTTTTACTATAATACTCTTCTGCTGAAATACCTGATGGATCTTCAAATAATTTATGCTCTAAAAAATGTGCTATACCACTTGGCATTTTAACTTCTTTTGTTTCATTTATAGGAGTAAATTCTGTATCTAAACCTCCAAAATTTGTAAAGAATCTCGCTGTTTCACTATTAAAATTCTTTTTTCTTAATATATATACTTCAAGTTCATTATCAAGTTTTTCATACAATACTTTTTCATCTATTTCTTTAAAATTAATATATTTCATTATTTATCACCCCTTAAAAAATAAATAACATCTAAACTAAGTTTATTTGATAAATTAACTATATCATTTATAGTAATTTTTTTAACTTTCTTTATTATCTTTTCATCATCTATTTCTTCATCAAAAATAATGTAATTCTTAAATAAATTTAATAAATTAGATTGAGAATCTGAATCAAGTTTTACTCTAGTAATAAAACTTTCTTTAGCAGATGATAATTCTTCGTCTGTTATATTACCTTTTTTCATATCATCTACTTCTTTTAGTATTTTTTCTTTTGCTTTTTCATAATTTTCTTTACTTATTCCAGCACATATATGCATATAACTTTCTGAAGGATTTACTGATGAATATACTGAATATGCAAGAGAATGCTTTTCTCTAACATTTCTATATAATTTTGATGATGATGTACCTAATATAAAATTAAACACTGGTAATGTATATAATATTTCATCTTTAGTTAATCCTAAAAATTTATAAATGAGCACAAGAATAGATTGATTAATATTATCACTATCTTCTTTTATAGTTAGATCAGTTTTTTTATCAAAAATATAATCAGAAAAATCATAATTTTTATTAATAAACTTATTATTTAAATTATCTCTAATCATATTAACCATTTCATCAGAGTCAAAATCACCAACAACAAATATTTTGCAAGCACTATTTTTTAGTTCTTCATTATATAAATCAATTATATCCTTCTCTTTTATTTTCTTTAATTCATCAATATTACCATTAATATCATATTTAATTGGTGCTTCCTCACTTATTAAAGAAAAGGCATTATTAATAGCTTTAAACTTATTATCTTCTTCTCTATATTTATAACTAACTTCTAAAGATTTTTCACTAAGTAAATAGTTTTCTTTAAATGACTTAATATCTTTAAAATTAGGATTAAATATAAAAGAAAAATAAAAATCTATAATATCTTTAGTAATATTTTTATCAGTATATTTTTCATTAAGCATGTTAAGAGAAAAGTTCTTAAAATGAGCTTTAAAATATGTATCATATATTCTTATTGATGGATCATATAATTCAATAAATCTTTTTGATAAAGATAGTTCATCTTTATATTCATTAGTAGAACGTGATAAAAAATTAGATAATAATCTTTCTTTTGTAAAATTATCTTTATTAAAATCATTTATTAATATTGTTTTAATCTTAGTAGTTTTAAATTTTGTATCTTTTAATAGATATACTTCTACATTAGAAATGTTAACTTTTTTATAATTCATTTATTACTCCTTTACATTTATTATTGACTCTAAAGCTAAAAATATCATATTATCAAGCGTTTTTTCTCTTTGTTCACTTGATACCTCATTATTATCAAAAGGAGAATCTACAACAGTTAAAATAGATGTAGCATTTCTTTTAAATTTTTTAGCCATATAAAATAACATAAATGATTCCATTTCACTTGCTAGTGTACTATCAAAACTATCATATTTACTTTTATATTTATCTTGATTAGGAATATATGGATCAAATACATCTGTAGTAATTATTTTACCTTTATGAATATTAATATCAAGAGTTTTTGAACTATTTTCAATTATATTATTTAAAACAGATGAAGATGATATAGTATTTTCAAAACAATCATCAAATAATGATGCTATATTACTTAAAGAATAACTACTTTCTGCAAGAACTAAATCAAGAAGTTTAATATCTTTCCTATTAGCGCCAGCTGTACCTATTCTAACAATATTTTTAGCATTATAAAAATTAAATAATTCATAAGAATAAATCCCCATTGATGGCATACCCATTCCATGAGAAAAAATAGTTATTTCTTTTCCTTTATATGTCCCAGTATAAGAAAGCATATTTCTTGTAGTGTTAACAAGTCTTGCATTATCTAAATATTTTTCAGAAATATATTTTGCTCTTAATGGATCTCCCGTCATTATTATATTTTCTTTAATATCATTTTCTTTAGCATTTATATGTAATGTCATAAATTCCTCCTTATTTACTAAAAAGATGATTATTCATCATCTTCTCCTTCAAGCGCAACTAAAACTTCTCTAGGTTTTGAACCATTTTGTGGTCCAATTATACCTCTTTCTTCAAGAATATCTATTAGTCTAGCTGCTCTATTATAACCAATTTTAAATTTTCTTTGTAATAATGATGAACTTGCTTTACCTGTTTGAACTACAAATTCTACAACATCGTTATATAATGGATCATCATTATCTACATCATCCTTAGGATCTACTTCTGGTTTTTCAGATTTTTCTTCTAAATTCATAAATGTTTCATCATAAGATGCTACTTGTTGTTTAACAGTAAAATCAACAAGTCTAATAATTTCTTCTTCAGTTACAAAAGCACCTTGAATTCTCATTGGTATTGATTCACCCATTGGTAAGAATAACATATCACCTTTACCAAGAAGTTTTTCTGCTCCACCTGTATCAAGTATTGTTCTTGAATCTATTTGAGATGAAACAGCAAATGATATTCTTGATGGAATATTAGCTTTAATAACACCAGTAATTACATTTGTTGATGGTCTTTGAGTTGCAACAATTAAATGTATACCTGCTGCTCTGGCCATTTGAGTAATTCTCATAATAGAATCCTCTACTTCTTTTTTAGCAACGAGCATTAAATCAGCAAGCTCGTCTATAATAACAACCATATATGGAAGTGTTGGAATCTTGCTTTCTTCAGGTAATTTTTCATTTTTCTTATTAATTATTTGATTGTATCCTTCGATATTTTTTGTTCTGCTATCACTAAATAATTCATATCTTCTTTCCATTTCTTCAACTACTTTTTGAAGAGCTATAGATGCTTTTTTAGGACTAGTAACAACTGGCATAAGTAAATGAGGAATACCATTATACATACTAAATTCAACCTTTTTTGGGTCAACAAGTATTAATTTTACTTCATCTGGTCTTGCTCTCATAAGTATTGAACCAATAATACAGTTAATACATACTGATTTACCTGCACCTGTTGCACCTGCAACAAGTAAGTGAGGTGTTTTATTAATTTCGCAATATCTTGGTGTACCCATAATATCTTTACCAAGAGCAACCATTAATTTACTATCCATTTTATCTTTAGGAAAAGATGAAATAATCTCTTTAAAGCTAACAGCAGTATTTACTTTATTTGGAAGTTCTATACCTACTGTTCCTTTTCCTGGAATTGGTGCTTGAATTCTAACATCTTTTGCACTAAGAGCTAAAGCTATTTCACTATTTAAACTTTTTATATGATTCATTTTAGTACCTGATTTAATTTCAAGTTCATATTGAGTAACTGATGGGCCTACATGAACTTTAGTTACCTTAGCACTAACATCAAAGTCATTAAGAACTTTTTCAAGTAATCCTATATTTTGTTTAATAGCATCTTCATTCTCTTTTGCATTTGTCTTTTTAGGTGTATCAAGTAAAGTAAGAGATGGTAATTCATAATTATCATATTGATTATTTCTAACAATTTTATTTTCTTTTACTTCTTTATCATATTCTTCATCTGATTTAGATGATGTAAGTTCACTTATTGAAGATACAACTACTTTTTTATCTTTAAAGTCTTTATCTAAATCTTTTGGATCACTATCTAAATCTTTATCGTCAAGAACATCATTTTCATCATCTTCTTCATCATCAGCTTCAGTCCAATCAACAAATTTTTGATGAATATTGCTTATAAATTCACCAATTGAAAAATCAAGCATAAGAATTGAACCTAATACCATTAAAACACTAATTACAATAATACTGCCAAGTCTTCCAAGCAAAACATATAATGCAGAAATAATTAATGCGCCTATCATACCTCCGCCATTAAAAGCAGTTTGAGCATTAATACATTTTAAAAATTCATCTAAAGTTTCTTTTACAGTTGAAGAAATACTTGGATCTTCAGCTAAATAATTTAAATGAGCTAATGCAAGAAGTGATAATAATAATATATAAAAACCAAATAAACGGCTTGTTAAATAATTAGGTCTTTCTCTTTTTATTACCATATAAAGTCCTATTACAATAAATAAAGTTAAAGCTACAAAATCAAATGTACCCATTAAAAACATAGCAAAACCCTTGAAAACTGTTCCAAGTATATTTGCTTTATAACCTAAAAATCCAATTACACCAAAAAGGATAAATAATATTCCTCTAATTTCTATAGGATATTTAAAACCATTTTTTTCTTTATTTTTTCTTCTTTTTCTCTTAGCCATAACAAATGCCTCCAGGTATTTTATATAAATATTATAGCATAGTATTTGAAAATATAAAATAAAAAAATGAAAAAAATACACTACAAAATAGTGTATTTATCATATGTTTTTTATTTATTTCTTTTTAGTTTTTTCTTTTTAACATTAACATTTTCTTCTTTAGGAATTTCTATATTATTATTATTTTCTTCTAAAGTAAGATTAATAAGTTCTTCCATGGTAGGAAAATTATTATTAAATATAAATTTCATATTATTAATAATGTTCATTGAAATATTTTCATTAAAATATCTATAATTTAATAATTCTACTGCATCTTCATAAACTTTATCAATTGTTTCATCATCGCAAAAATACTTTTTATTCTTTCTAATAATAGTTTTTAAAATACTATATTTATCAAGAACAGCAATTTGAAGATCAATATTACCTTTTTTTATTTCTTTTACTATTTCTCTTTCAATTATATTTTTTAGCGTAAGTATATAACTCGCTTCTATTAAAGATGATAATCTCTTTTGATTTTGACTAATAATCCTTTCAAAAAATGCATTATCTAAGTTTGTATATTTATAAGAATCAATAATCTTTTTATTAACTTCATTCATAATATCAAACTCCTTATGCATATTTTATAATAAAAAATAAAAAGATACAATATTTTTGTATCTCTTTTATATTTCTGTTACAACTGTTATAATCATTGGCTTACATTCAGTTTCTTGATATAAATATTTACCAAGTTCATCTCTTATACCAGTTTTAATTTTGTTAAAATCAACATAATTATTATCAATATTATTATTTATTACAGATAAAGAAACTTCTTTTATATTTTCTATTATTTCTGCATTGTTTTTAACGTATATAAACCCTCTTGTTAAAACTTCAGGTCCTGCGATAATTTCTTTAGTTTTTTTATTAAGTGTTGCACAAATAATAACTATACCATCATGAGAAAGTAATTCTCTATCTTTTAAAACAAGCTCCCCTATATCTTGTGTACTTTTACCATCTATTAAAATCTCATCAAGTTTAATTTTTTCAGTTTGAGGATCAAGTTTACCATTAACAAATGTTACAACATCACCATTTTGTTTCAATAATATATTTTCTTTTTTCATACCAAGTGAATAAATAATATTAGCATTATCTACTTGATGACGATATTCACCCATTATTGGAAAATAATATTTTGGATTAAGTAAATTAAACATAAGCATAATATCTTCCATAGATGCATGATTTAATAAATGTTCTTTATTTGATAATGTAATAATACTTGCACCCATTTTAGATGCGGCGTTACTTATATTAACAGCCTTTTTCTCCATTCCTATTGGAATTGGATCTAGAAAGAATAATGTATCATTATCATTAATCTTAATATATTTATCATATCCATTTACTATTCTTTCTAGATTATTATATGTTTTAGAATTTTCATTAGATACTAGTATAATTGAATCTTTTAATTCTATATCATTTAAACTACCAATTTTATCTTTTGAAATAGATATATAATTATTTTTAATTAAATAATCAACAAGAGTTTGTAATTTTTTACCCATTATAATAACTTTTCTATGAGTTTTATCTATTTCTGAAAATAATTCTTGTAATCTATTAATTTGTGAAGAGAAGAAATTAACAATAATTCTTCCTTCATTATGTATAAATACATCTCTTACTGCTGATGATACTCTATTATTTGGTACAGTATAACCTGCTCTATCAGCATATTCAGATTCACAAAGTAAACATAAGCATCCTTGTTTTCCAATATAAGCTAGTTTTCCAATATCAGTTGCATAAGCACCTGTCATACTTGAATCAAATACAAATGAACTAGTATAGAAGATAGCTCCATCCGGAGTATTTAATACTAAACCTACATTATCAGGTATTGAATGTGTTAATCCAACTGGAAAAATGCTATATTTTCCAAAATCAATTTTTTTATGCGCTACCATTTCATGTAAGTTACTATATTTAATATTTTCTTCTTCAAGCATTCTTTTAATCATATCACAAGTAAATTTAGTAGCATATACATCTATTTTAGGAAATTCTCTTACTATATCAAGAACAGCTCCCATAGATGAAACGTGAGCATGTGATATAAATATACCTTTTATTTTTTTAATATTCTCTTTAATATAATTAAATGATGGAATTATATAATCTATTCCAAGCATTTTATCATTTGCCATTTTAGAACCTGCATCAAATATAAAAATATTCTCATCAGCATTTATAACGTACATATTTTTACCATTTTCATTAAGTCCACCTAAGGCAAAAATCTTAATTTTACTCATTTTATCTCCTTTCTAAATTTAACTATAAGAAACACGCATAAATATTATACCAAAAAAAAAGAATACCAACAAGTTATTCTTTTATTTTACATTATAGTTTACTTTTTACTGCAATCTTTTTTTGACGTTAATAAATCATCTAAATATATAATATTATAACCCTTTTTTATAATATAATTTAGTGATACATTTATAGGTGCTATTTTATTATTTATATCCTTATAAACAAGTATATTTCCATTTGATAAATTATCTTTTGTAGAAGTTAATATATTATTCTTATAATAATCTTCTTTTATAACTTTCATATTATTTTTAGTGCATATATTTAAAGTATTTCTATTATTCTTATTAGTTAGACAATAAATACTTTTATTATTAGTAATAGAATCAATTAAATTATTATGATATGTTATATATTTATCATCATAATAATTATCAAATCCATAATTATATATAGTAAAATATTTACTTATTTTTTCGATATATTCAAGATTATTTTCTAAAAAATAACTATCTACAAATAAGTTTATTTTAAGATTTTTTTCTTTTACCATATTAATTATATTATTATTAATTCTTTTATTAATAATAAATATAATCGATACATTTTTATCAATATTATTAGAACCAATAATATATTTATTATTAGAATCAATTTGTATTTTATCTTCTTTTAAATCTATTAAATTATCATCATAATAACCTATTTGTTTCATATTATTATAACTTTTTATTTCATCTACTTTGCATCCATTAATGCCATATTTATATTCATCATTCTTTATTACTGGACTAACCGAATCTATTTTATATTTACTCTTATTTTTAATTATTTCCTTCATTATGGGATCACTATTTCTAGCTAGTATAACTGCTTTATTACATGAAAAAAAGCTAAAACCAAGTATAAAAAGAATTATAAATAATGATATAAGTTTTCTTTTCATAAAATCACCTATTTTAATATATGAAAAAAAATAGAAATAAATTCTATTTTTCATCTGCATAGGCTTTTAAAATTTTATTATGTATTCCAGGTTCCACATAATCAATTGCATTCATAGCAATTTCAAGTCCTTTTTTATAAGAACCATTCATAAATAACTTTTCAGCTTCTTTTAACCCATTATTTACTTGTTCTTTATAATATCTATATCTATTACCATAAACAATAGTTTCTTCAAGCATAGAAACTGTTTTAATTAAATCATTAGTTGTATTATATACTTTAAATACAAGATCTCTTGCAGTATCTACTCGAATATTTAAAGTTTCAATGTCAATTGGTTTTTTATTAAGTTCTGTTTGTATTTCTTTTATTGCATCAGATGCATCATTAAGTTCTATATAATATTTATCTGGAATAACTGGTATTGGATAAAGTCTAATTCTATTTCTAGCTTTTTTAAGAAGACTTTTAATATTATCAAGTTGTTCTCTTGCTCTTTTTTCATCATCTTTCATATTACCTATATTTCTAAGATCATAATTAAGTGTTTCATCAAGTTTAGATATTTTTATAATTAAAATATCTAATTCTTTATTCATCTTAGAATAAGAGAATGAATGATTACGAGAACAATCAAGCAAATCATTATAACTTGTTTTAATATTATCCACTTCAGTATTAATTATATGAAGTCTTTTAACATCTTCTTCTGATAGATTATAAGAACTTTTAAGTTCACCTAGTTCATTTATTAATCCTGAAATAATATTATTTGTTCTAACTAATTTTGTTTTAAATGATTTTAAATTACTATCAAATGCATTTTTAGCCATTTTTTCTGTTTCAAAATCATTATATAATGCATCATAATAATTAATTATAGTTTTAAGTTCAAATACAACATCTTCTAAATTTAATACTTTTACTCTATCTAATATATTTTTAACTTTTTTATTTGTTTCTTCGATATTATATTCAACATTTAAATAGTTAAGTTGATACATTTCTCTAGTCATTTTAATATATATATTAGAAACATCATTTATTTTACTTGGAATAAGCTCATTACACATAATTAGTATTGCAGGTACTTCTTTTATTACATATTCAATATGATCAATCATTTCTGTAATACCTTTTACTAAATAGTTAATTTCATCATAATCTTTCTTTTCCATTATAACTTCAAATTCTTGGAATCTTTTTTCAATGTTTTCAAATTGTATTTCTATTTGAGGAGCTACTTCACCATATTCTTCTTTTGTACTTTCATATGTTTGTTTTAATGCTCTATATTTTGTTTTTAGACTAACAATTTGATTTCTATTTTTTTCTTCACTTAAAGTTATTTCTTTAATTTCAGATAAAATAGTATTAGTTCTTTGCTTTAATTTATAGATTTTAAGTTCAATATCAGCTATTAAAGGTTTTAATTCTTTATAATTCTTTTTTTCTAATTGATTATCTGCATCTAAAAGCATATCAGTAATTTCAGGCATTGATTTATTTCTAATATCATCAAATTTATTTTGCCATTTTTCATATTTATGTTTTAATTTATCATCTTGGGCTAAAGCCTCTACTTTATTAAGTTCATTTAATATAGGTGCGCTTAAAATAAGATTTTTTTGTTTTTCTAAATCTTTTAATTCAAATGCAATTTTATTTCTTTGTTTTCTAGCTTTAACTAATATAAAAATAATAAAACTAAATATAACTATTAAATAAATTGTAATAATAATTAGCTTCGCATTCATAGATACACCTCTTTATTATATTTATATTTTATCATATTTTTTAAAATATTTATACTTTTTTCGACAAAAATCTTAATTTTCTTTGTAGATATTGACTTTTAGCCCTATTTTATAATATAATTATAAGGCAAACATTTTGTAGCTGTTTTTATTTGTATTAATGTGTTAATGACGTTTAGTGTTATTAGTATTATGTCTTTCTGTAAAGCTACACATAAGAAAGTATTAAAATTAACACCCTAGTATAGATAAGAATAATACTTTGTTTGAAATATAAAGAAGGAGGAAAGAAAATGTCAAGATATACAGGACCTGCTTATAAGAAAAGTCGTAGAGTTGGTTTTTCTACATTAGAAAATGGTAAAGATATCGCTAAAAGACCTTATAAACCTGGTGTTCATGGTCAAGATAGAAAAGGTAAACCATCTAACTATGCTGAACAATTAAACGAAAAACAAAAAGTTAAATTCATGTATGGTATGAGTGAAAAACAATTCAAGACTTTATTTAATAGAGCATCTAAAATGCAAGGTATTCATGGTGAAAACTTCTTAAAATTACTTGAAAGTAGACTTGATAATATTGTTTACCGTATGGGTATGAGTCAAACAAGAAGAGGTGCTAGACAAATAGTTAATCATGGTCATATACTTGTTAATGGTAAAAAAGTTGATATTCCATCATACAATGTTAAACCTGGTGATACTATAGCTGTTAAAGAAGCATCTAAAGATCATAAAGCAATACTTGCTTCATTAGAAGAAGTTAATAGAACACTTGATTTTGTTAACTTTGATAAAAAGAAACTTGAAGGAACTTATGTAAGATATCCTGAAAGAAGCGAACTTAATGCTGATATCAATGAAGCCTTAATTGTTGAATTCTATAGTAGATAATAAAAAATAACTCATTAACGAGTTATTTTTTTTGTGTCATTATATACAAGTGAAATAAGATTCAAATAACCTTGATATTCTTTTAACTTCTCACTCTTCTCTTCATTAGATAAAGATGAATTTGAAATAAACTGCAAATCTTTATAAATATTATCAAGCATTATTTCTTTTTCTTCAGGATTAAGTTTATTTATTTTAGATGAAACAAATTTATTAACAAATTTTCTATTCATTAATTTTTTACTATTTACTATATTAAATATTATTTTTTTATTTAGACTAAAATCTTCTTTTAAATCTTGTTTATACATAAAATATTCAAACGATATTTTTTCTTCTTTTAAACAAGATTCTATTTCATACAAATCATTAAATTCTTTATTAAACTTCTTACTAAGTTCACTATTTATTAAATCAAGATACTCACTAGCAGATATTCTATCATCATATTGATTAAAAGAATAAGTTCCAATTGATTTGAGAAATATACTCCCTATCATGCTCTTAAGATTTCTTCTTATACCAAGTAAATTCATTTGGTATAAAACATCTGGTTCAATTCTTTTATCAATTTCAAAAAAATCTGTATCTAATACTCTTATTTTTTTATTTTGTTCATCATACATTAAATTATATTCATGCATATCAGAACTCTTTATTCTTTTATTAAAATCAGTTTTTATATCTATTTCTGCATTTTTTTCTAATAACTTAATATCATCAAAAGAAAGTGTTTTTATTATATTATATAATGGACAACCACTTATATACTCCATTTCATAACCAATTAAATTATCATTTTCTATTAATAATTTCTTTGGAAATACAAAGATATCACTATCTACATTAGTAAGTTCACTAAGTTTTTCTTTATAATTATTCCAAATAATATCAGACTTATTAAATAACTTAATTACTTTATCATCTTTTATATAAACTGTAGATAATGAACCAGAGCCAATTTTTTTATAACTTTCATCTAAAGTCATTATTTAGTCTTTCTATTTAATAAGTATAAGAATAAAGATAAAATAACTATAGTACTTGCAGAAACTAGAAAATTATTTACATTATCTTTATTAAAGTTTTCTGCTTCTTTCTTTTCTTCAATATAATTATTTTTACATGCCTTTTCCCATTCTTTTTTAAGTTCTTTTTGATAAACTTCATCAGTAGATTCATATTCAAGTTGATCTAAAGCACAAATTTGTGTTTTATATGTTTTATAATCACCTACTGTTTCTTTATTAATAAGTTTAATACCAGTACCTATGAATATAGTTACAGCAACTATTACACCTATTACTAAAATTGAATTAACTATTTTTAAAAATATATCCTTTTCTTTTGCAAATAATGCCATGATTATACCTCCTTAAACATAACTAAGTAGTATTTTTTCTTACCTCTTCTTACTACTATATATTTATTATATAATGCTTTTTCTTTATTTACAATAGCATCAAGATCTGTAATCTTTTCACCATTTATAGATATTGATGAATTAGATACAAATTCTCTTGCTTCTCTTTTAGACGACAATATACCTGTATTAACAAGAAAATCAACGATATTTTCTTCATTTGAGTAATCAATAGTTGGTACACCTTTAAGTGCTTCTTTTAATTCTTCTTCTGTTAAAGATTTAATATCACCACTAAATAGTGCTTCACTAATTTTAACAGCTGAATTATAACTTTCTTCATCATGTACAAATGTAATAATCTCTTTTGCTAAAGTCTTTTGAGCAAGTCTTAAATGTGGTTCTTTATTATGTTTATCAAGTATATCTTCTATTTCTTCTTTTGGTAAGAAAGTATATCTTTTTAAATAATCTTCCATCATAGTATCTTCCCAGTTAATAATATATTGATATAATTCATAAGAAGATGTTTTATTTTTATCAAGCCATAAAGCATTTCCTTCACTTTTACCTATTTTATTACCTGCAGAATCAAGTGTTAATGGCATAGAAAATGCATATACTTCTTCTTCATTAAGTTTTCTAATAAGTTCAATACCTGTTGTTAAATTACCCCATTGATCTGATCCACCAAATTGAAGATTAGCTCCAAAATTATCATGAATATATTTAAAATCATATCCTTGAATTAACATATATGAAAACTCTGCATATGAAATACCTGATTCCATTTGTCTTTTAACTAAATCTTTATTAACCATATATGTAACATTAATATATTTACCTATATCTCTTAAAAAATCAATATAGTTATAATTTTTAAACCAATCATAGTTATTAACTACTTTTGTTTCTTCACCAAATAGTTTTTTCATTTGTTTTGAAATTTTTTCAAAATTTGAATCAACTACTTTTTCATCTGATTTTTCTCTTTCTTTAGTTCCTCTAGGATCACCAACACGTCCTGTTGCACCACCAACTAATACTATAGGTTTATGACCCTTTCTTCTTAGTCTTTCAACCATCAAAAATGTTGGAAGTTGTCCTATATGAAGTGAATCAGCTGATGGATCAGCTCCTACATAAAAAGTAAGATTTCCTTCATTTAATTTTTTTTCTAAATCTTCTCCAGCCTCATCTTTGATAAGACCTCTCCATTTTAATTCATCGTAAAATTCCATAATTATCCTCCTCTACATACGTATCTCCAAATTTATTATATTCACTATCAAATTTAAGAACTGTTTCTATAAAATTAGTCATTAAAGTTCTAGATTCATCTTCTTTTCCTTTATTCTTTAAAAATTCAACTAAATGATTTGTTTTATTAATTTTACTATTAATTATAGTGTTTTTTTCCTCTAACTCTTTTGTTGGAAAAGGTTCTGAAATAAGCATTGTACTATAACTACATAATGAATCGTATATTCTGTATACTTTATCATAAGGTAGTTCATTAACATTAACTTCTTTTTCTTCATTTAAATATGATTTTAGTTCATCAAGCAAATAACTATCATCATAATAATCATAAGTTTTACCATTAACTATTAATTTCATATATACCTCCTTAAATAAAAAAATCCTATGATATAAGGACGAAAATTCGCGGTACCACCTTACTTCATAGAATTCTATGCTCTTTAATCTATTAACGCTAGAAACACGTGTTAATTCAAAATACTGTAATTCATTTATATAAATATCTAAGTTTTCACCATCCACTTAGTCTCTAAAAATATCAATATAAACTACTTATATATTCTTCATCACTAACTATTTATATTATATTTTAAATAGATTATTTAGTCAATGATTTTAAATCTAATTTATATTTTAATGGTGTTATTTTACAGGTTTCTAAATTATATGCATCAATTAAATCATCAAAACCATGCATATCATATTCTCTTTTAATTTCATCTTCTAATATTTTTTTTAAATAATCAGGTCTTTCCAAACAATGATAAGTTTGGCGTTTAGAGTTTACTCTTACTTCACTAGTTTTTATGCCTAAGAATAATTCTAAATAAAATGCTACTAAATGTCTATGGCAAAAATCAGTATTATTTTCATAACATAATAGTATAGTTTCATCTTTAAGAGAATCATATAATTCTTTTGGATCTATTTTACTTAGTACATTTTTATAATATTCTCTAACATAAAATCTAGTATTATCTTCTTCATCTATATTACCAATATTATCATGCCATATTTTCCAAAAATCTTTTTTTGGTGCAAGAGACATTTTACTTTCACCAACAAAATCTTTAAGTCTTCCTCTATCACCTGAAATAGATACTAAATTACCTGTTTTGCAATTATCATAATTACCTGTCATTATTTTCTTCATAATTATAACTCCCCTATTATTAATTATAACACAACTAAAAAAAATAGAAGACTATTTATCTTCTATTTTTTTAATTACTTCATTACAAACTTTAATAGCTTGTTTTTTTGCTTCATTAGCTGTTTTTTCTACAACTGGAGTACCTTTTTCTTTAGCATATTCAACAAGTTCATCAGCTTTCTTTTTTAATTCTTTCGCTTTCTTTTCAGCTGTTTTTTTAACTTTTTCTTTATCTAAGTCTTCAAGACCTTTTTTTATTTCATCAATTTTCTTTTCTACTTCTTCTTTTACTTCAGCTGGTGAAGTTTTAGATGCTTTATCAATTATATCATCCAATCTTTCTTTTAAATCTTTTCTAAGTTCTTCGCCTTTTTTTGGTGCAAATAATAATGCAAGACTTGCTCCAATTCCAGCACCTAATATTAATTTACCTGTTCCTTTTCCCATTTCTAATCTCCTCTTTCATCATCTTTAATTTCAGTTTTCTTTTTTCTTGTTTTTTTTGGTTTTTTAAATATTTTTTCTACTAATAATGTTAATTTATCAATAATTTTATCACTTAATAAAGATATTTTATCAGTAGTTAAATCAATTATACTAAATAAGCCATTTAAACTATTAACTTTTTCATCTACATTTTCAACTATTTTATCAACTTTATCCATTGTTTTTAACAGTCTATATATTGCAATTATTAATAAGATTAATAAAATGATTAATAGTATATATATTATTATAGGTAAAACACTATTTAAATATTCCATTATTCCTCTTCCTCTTCTTCTTCATTATACATATTATCTATTATTTTGTATAAATCGCCATCAGATTCATTATCAGTATCTTCTTCAAAATCATCTTCTTCTACTTCAGGGATTATTTTTTTCTTTCTTCCTCTTGTTATTTTAGGTACTTCTACATCTATATCTTCAGATTCTTCTTCATTTGTTTCTTCTTCAGTTTCTGCAGGCATTTCTTCTTTTTTTACTTTTTTTGGTTTTTCTTTTACTTCAATTGGAGTTGATTCTTTTTCTTCTTCCTCTTCTACTTCACCATATGTAATAATTACTTCATCTTTTTTATATGGTTCTTCTTCATATTCTTCTTTTATTTCTTTTTCTATTTTTTTTGCTTTCTTTTCAGCTTCTTCGACTGTATCTTCCATATTATAGAATATTTCTTTTGGTGTTTCATTCATTGTTTTTTCAAGTTCTTCATCCAATTTAGAATAAGCTTTTTTTCTTACTTCATCAAAAGATGTTTCTTTAACATCGCCTTCAAGTCTACTTCTTGTTTTACCAGTATCAACTATATCTTCTTTTCTATAGTTTTCATTAAGTACACCATATATCGGAGATATAATAGGAGTTGGTTTAAATTTTTTAGTTTCCTTTTTATAAGGAGAATATATATTACTGCTAGTATATCCATTATTACTATAAGGTTTACTTTGACTTTGGGCTGCACTAAATATATTAGTGTTAGTATAAGAATAAGGTCTTTGCTTAACTTCTTCTCTTCTTGGTTCAGGGATAGTTCTTATTCTTTGAGTTTCTTCTCTTATTTCTGATCTTACTGGTCTTACTTCTTCTTTAACAGGCGTAATATCAGTTCTAGTTTCATCAAAGTCATCTACAGGAAAATTAAATGTTCTTTCAGATCTAAATAATTCTCTTTCAGGCATTTCTTTTTCCGCTTTCTTTTCTTTTCTAATTTCTTTTTCTTTTGCTATATCATATATATTAACCTTTTTTTCAGGCTTACTAATAATCTTTTCTTTTTTTTCAATTTTTTCTTTTGGTACTACTTCTTCCTCTTCATATTCTTCATCATAAAAGAAGTAATCTTTAATTTTATTTATAAAACTCATAATTGCCTCCTATTAATTATCCTTTTTTGTATCTATTTCTTCTTGTTCAATAAGATTTTTAACTTCGCCATCATAATTATCATATTCATTTACATAGTCAAGGAATGTTCTTGATGATTCTTCTTTTTTAGTATTAAATATATTATATTTTTCATTTTCGCTTAAATCATATTTTGAATCTCCAAGCATTGTTTCAACTACATCATCATTGTATCTTACGCTTGATAATATATAACACATATTAATTATAGTATCATTTAGTTCATTTTTCTTTACAAATGCCTCAATTTTTGCATAATTATACATCATTTCGACATAATATTTTCCATTTTCTTTATTAATTTCTAAATAACCAATTTTTTTATTATTACTAAGTGTTTTAGAATAATAAGCTTTTTTATTAATTTTATATTTATTCTTAACTTTATGATAGTAACTTACTACATCAGCATATAAATAATATTTATTACCTTTCGAATAAAGTATATGATTAAATTCTTTTACTTCAGATACATTTACTTCGCTTGGTAAATAATATTGAAATCCAATTGCGTCATGATTAACATATTTTGTGTCTCTATTTAAAATAATATCAATATTCTTATCTATATCATTACTATAAAGTTTTTGAGTTTTACAACCTGTTACAAGTAATAGTAACATAGCTACTAAAACAATTCTACGTAATTTCATATTACACCTACTTTATCTTATATTATTATATCAAAATTTTATAATAAATTAAATATTTTTTATCATTTTTTTGTCTAATTAATCTTTGTATGCTTCTAATCTATTTATTTTAATACCTTTTGATGAGAATTTTTTTTCATACTCAGTCATAATATTATCTTCAAAATCACTATTATGAAGATCTAAAGAAACATTTTTAAGTTTATAACCATAGTCACTTAAAGATTCAATTGAAAACTCAAAAAGACCTGTATTATCAGTTTTTTGAAAAATCACTTTTTTATCTTTGAATACATCATCATATACTTTTAAAAATCTTTCATGAGTAAGTCTTCTTTTAGCATTTCTATTTTTTGGCCATGGATCAGAAAAATTTAAGTATATTAAAGATACTTCTTTATAAAGAACTTCATTTAATAGTCTAGCATCCATTCTAATAAGTTTTAAATTTGGTAAATCATATTCTTCTATTTTTTGAATAGCTCTTGAAATAACACTATCCATCATTTCTATACCAATAAAATTAATATTTTTATACTTTAAAGCATTATTTAAAATAAAATCACCTTTACCAATTCCTATTTCAATATATATAGGATTATCATTGTTGAATACTTTATTCCAAGAGCCTTTATATTCATTTGGATTAAGTACTATATATTTAGAATTTTCTATTATTTCTTTTGCATTTTTTACATTTCTTAGTCTCATATTTTTCACCTATAAATATTATATATTAAATACTTTTTTAAGTCAAAAGCCTATACAAAATATAAACTATAATCATATATTAAATTAGTAATAAGGAGGAGTAATTATGAATAATAAAATAATGCAAAATGATAGAGATGGATTTATGTCTTATAACATGGCATCTTTTCCGTATATGGGAATGCCTATGATGCCAATAACTATGGATAATAACTCATGTCAAAATAACATAGAAAAAAGAATAAGTAATCTAGAAAACAGAGTTTCTAAATTAGAAAATAATATGTATCCAAAAGCAATAGATAATACTAATGGTTATACTTATCAAAGTTCACTTAATATAATGTAAAAAGTACTTAGTACTTTTTTTATTTGTACATAATAAGTGCTGAAAAACAATATATTTGTTCATTTGAAAACATAGTTGTACTTACCTGAAACTTAATATCAATAATATTCTTTTTATCCTCTATAAAATCATTTATTTTATCCTCTAAATCTTCTTCATGTTCTTCATCAAATATTTTTACTTTCATATTATCACCATATTTATTATAAAAGATTAAATATAAAAAAAATGACGAAAAAAAGTTATAATTTCTTATAACTTTAATTTCTTAACATATTTATTTTGCGTATTATTCTTTTCCTCATCATTTGTTAAATTAACTATATCAAATTGTTTATAATAAAACTTATTTAGATATTTTAAATACTTATTAACAGAAACACCAAATTTATTAACTCCACCTGTTATTAAAAGATATGAATCATTAAGATTAATTAATCCCTTTGCATATTCAGGAAAAATTTTTAATTTTGGTGAAATAAAACCTTTATTTTGAAATAATCCATCAAATAATGCAGGTGTCAAACCATTATGATAATGACCTGTTAAAAATAAATCATATTTACTTAATATATCCAAATTCTTTATTATTGATTCTGGAGAATGTGTTAGTAATATATTGTATTTGTTTTCTTTATTTTTAAAATTTCTACTTAAAAAGCTGTCTCTAAATAACTCATGATCTTCATGTAATTTATTATTAGTATAAATATCAAGTTCTTGAGTAAAACCTGTTAATAATAAATCACCTTCTATTTTTGTTTTATTATCAAGTACATTTATATATCTAAGTTTATTTATTTTTTCAAAATAATCTATTAACGCTTGAATATTAAAATAATTATTATCATCAAGTTCATGATTACCTAATGTAATATATGTTTTTGCAATACTTGAAAGTGATGTAATAAAACTTGTTACAACTTTTTCGTTTTCATTAAGAATTCTTGGTGAATCAACAATATCCCCCACTAAAAATATATAATCCGGATTTTCTTTATCAATTATTTGTAAAAATTCATCCATACTTTTTAAATTTGAATTATTATGAATATGAGTATCGCTCATAATTAATAGTTTCTTGTCTTCTTTAATTTTTGGTGTATAAATAATTGATTCATTAATTTTTACGTATTTATCTCTATCAAACATAATAACCTCACAAATAGATTTTATCATATAAGAAGAACTTGGTAAATATAATACATTATGAAAAAGAAAATTCTTATTATTTTTTATGTTTTTTTAGAAGTTTATTTACTATTTAATTCTATTGACGTAATAAATTCTTTTAAAAATAATTTAAATATAATTATTTATACTTTAATGCCATCAATGTTTTTTTCGGTGCTTTTTACAAATATATTATTAAAACTTGAGTTTTATAAATACATACCAAAATTTCTTTTAAAATTTTTTTCTAAAATACTTAATATTAACTATGAAGAAGTAACAATTATACTTTTATCTATATTTGGTGGTTTTCCAATTAATTCTAAGTTATTAATAAATAATAAAAATATAAATAACATAATAATTTATACAAGTTTTGTTTCACCTATTTATTTTTTTACTACAGTAAATAAAGTATATTTAAAGAATTTTAAAACATCTCTTACTATATATTTATCCTTGTTATTATCTAATTTATTAATTGGTTATTTAGTTAGAAATAAAAACAATAATTATAAGACAAAAAAAGAAGAAAATGTACATAATGATATATATTTTTCTTCTTTAAAGGAAACAATAATTACTTTAAGTAATATATTTTCAAATATTTTATTCTTTTCTATTTTAATAAGTTTACTAAATAATATAATTAAAAATAAACTTATAAATAATATAATATGCGGACTATTAGAATTTTCTTCAGGAATATATTTAATTAGTTATAGTAATATTTCATTGTTTTTAAAAGGATTAATTATTACATTTTTTATATCGTTTAATAGTTTTTCTATTCATATGCAGTTAATTAGTATAAATGAAAAAATAAAGTATAAAAAATATTTATTATATAGAATAATAAATATCATAATCTCAGTAATAATATATTTTATATTAAATATCCTAATATCATATTAATGTCAATATTAGCTAAATAAATAATAAGTGTTGCTATAACTATATAAGGACCAAATGCTAACATGTTATTTTTATTTCTATACATATTTATTGCTGATTCTGGAAGTGCTAAAAATGCTGAGAAAAATAATATACATAAAGATATCTTCCATCCCATAAACATAGAAATAAAAAACATAAGCTTAACATCTCCGCCACCCATTGAATCTTTTTTAAATAGAAAATCACCTGTTTTTTTAATTACATACATAATTAGAAACATAAATAAACCTTCATAAAGCATAAATATTATTTCATAACCTAAATCAAGTAAAGTATTAATTGTTTCGTTATAATAAAGCATATATAGTTTTATACATACTAATACAAAGCCAAATAGTAATAAAACTTCATCTGGTATTATCATATTTTTAATATCAGAAACAAATACTATAACAAGAGATGAAATAAAACATAAACTAAATAATAAATATATATATATAGGATCATTTTTTACATTATTAAAAGCAATATAGAATAAAAAAGGAACAACTAATTCAGTAAATATAGGAAGTAATTTATATTTATTATTACAATGATTACATCTTCCTTTATTAAGGATAAATCTTGTTAAAGGAAAAAATATTATATTATTTTTATGACAATAATCACAATCAGAATACTTATACCCCTTTATACTTGATAATTTATTACCAAAGTAATTAAGAATATTACCAATAGTCATACAACAAACAAAAATTATTATATTAATTACTATATTCATCTTATCCCTCTTTATTTTTATATAATTATATCACTTTTTTTATATTTAAACAATTTAAATTTTTAACATATACTATTTTAGGAGGAATATTTATGTTTAATCCATATGGACCATATATTGGCCCAATTAGTTCTGGTTCATCTTTATTAAAAGGTCTTAGTTTTTCAAGTATATTATCAGGTACACAAAAAACATTAAATATAGTTAATCAAGCAATACCAATTGTATATCAAGTTAAACCTTTATTTAAAAATGCAAAAACTTTTTTTAAAGTAGCTAAAGAGTTTAATAATACAAATAGTAGTGTAAGTAATTATAACGACATTAATTATAATAATATAAAAGAAGTAAATAGTAATAACCCAAATTTTTTCATATAAAAAAGTTGCATTATTTAGCAACTTCTTTTTTTAATATTCTAATAAGTCTTTTATGATGAATTATAGACTTAATTTCATATTTTGGTAATTGAAGTAATAAATTTTCATATTTAAGTAACTTTTTGTTGTAATATTCATAAAATAGTTCATCTTTATTTTCAAGAATCTTTGGACCAAAATATATTTCATCATATGAATATTTTTCATTTCCTCTTGTGAATCTTATTACTGTATAAATTATATCTTTGTCTTTTACTAAAGCTTCTTTTTCAATACAAAATCCTAATTTAATAACATGTTTTCTTAATTTAACAACATCAGTATTTGATTGAATAACTATATTATTAATACCCTCTAATTTTTCATTTTCAAGTATTTTAGTTATAGTTAAAAATCCCATACCAGAAAGAATTACTGTATTTACTTCATTTTTCTTAAGTACATCTAGTCCATCACCTAGACGAAGTTTAATCTTATCTTGAAGATTATACTTTTCTATATTTACTTTTGCTTGATTTAGTGCTTTCTCATGAATATCAGATGCAATAATCTTCATCTTTTTTCTATTTTCATATAAATAAATATCTAAAAGAGCATGATCACATCCAATATCAATAATTTTTTCTTCATCATTAATAAAATCAGCAATTTGTTTTAATCTACTAGAAAGTCTCATTAATCTATAAGATAATCCTTTAACTTTTTACTTCTTGATGGATGACGAAGTTTTCTTAAAGCTTTAGCTTCGATTTGTCTTATTCTTTCTCTTGTTACACCAAATATTGTTCCTACTTCTTCCAGTGTACGACAAGTACCATCTTCAAGACCAAATCTTAATTTTAATACTTGCTCTTCTCTTTCAGTTAAAGTAAGTAATACTTCAGCTATTTCATCTTTTAATACTTCGTTAATAGCATATTCTTCTGGACTTAAACTTGTTTTATCTTGTACAAAGTCACCTAAATGTGAATCTTCTTCTTCACCTATTGGTGTTTCAAGTGAAAGTGGATCCATACTTATTTTAATTATTTCTCTAACTTTATCTTCTGGAATTCCCATTTTCTTACTTAATTCTTCTTCAGTAGGTTCTCTATTAAGTTCAAGTGTTAATTGTCTTTGAATTCTCTTTAATTTATTAATTGTTTCTACCATATGAACTGGTACTCTTATTGTTTTTGCTTGATCAGCAATAGCTCTTGTGATTGCTTGACGAATCCACCAAGTTGCATAAGTTGAAAACTTATATCCTTTTGATGAATCAAATTTATCTACAGCTTTCATAAGACCAATATTACCTTCTTGAATTAAATCAAGGAATCCTAAATTTCTACCAACATATCTTTTTGCAATAGAAACAACAAGACGTAAGTTTGATTCAGCAAGTTTAGCTTTTGCTTCTTCATCACCTTCATCTATTCTTTTAGATAATTCTAATTCTTCATCAAGTGATAAAAGTGAAATCTTACCTATTTCTTTTAAATACATTCTAACAGGATCATTAATACTTAAATTTTTTGGTAAAATATCTTCTTCTAAAATTAAATCAGTTGGATCTTCATCAGCATCTTCTTCAGATTCAGCAACTACTTCTATTTGATTTTCATTTAAGAAATTATATAAATCATCTAGACTTTCAGCGTCCATTTCAAGACCTTTTAAAGCATTTGCTAATTGTTCAAATGTTAAAAATCCATCTTCTTTTCCTATTTTTAATAAATCTTTTTTTCTTTCATCTAATGTTTTAATATCTTTAGTATCTTCTAAAGCAACATCTTCCATACCTAAATCAAGTTCTTCTTGAACTACATTTTCTTCTTTTACTTCCTTAGGTTTTCTTCCCATAACTACTTATTCTCCTTCATTTTAATTGAAACTATTTTTCTAGCAATTTCTTTTCTTATTATTTCATTTTTTTCATTCTTTAATTCATTTTTTAGTTTATTTATCTTTAATTCATTTAAAAACTCTTTAATAACTTTAAAATAACTATCTATATCTTCCATTAAATATTCATCTTTATAATTTAAATCATTAATATAAACAGCTCTTTTAATAAGTTCTTTTTTATCTTTTAAATAGACTATAAAATCATTAAAATTGAAACTATTATATTTCTTATAGAAAAGTACTATTTCATTTGCAAGAGCTCTATCTACCGTATTTGGTAAAAATGATAGATTATTATAGTAATAGTCAATTAAATTATTATGCCTAATCATATAAAACAATATATACTTAGATGCTTTTTGATATTTATCAAGTTTTGTCTTGTCCTCTTTAAGCGACTTTACTATTTTAACATCTTTATTTTTAATGTCAAGTTTTGAATTTATGATTTCTTCACTAACACCAGTAAATTTACTTACTTTTTTTATTTCAAGATCTCTTACTATATCATCATCTATTTTTTCAAGTTCACTTTTTATTAAATTAATATATTTAGAAATATCTTCACTTTCATTAAAATCAAGACCTTCTTTATATTTTTCCATCTTATATGATAAAAGTGATGTTGGATGAGATAAATGATATAGCATTTTATCTTTTCCTTTAGTTAATATATATTCATCTGGATCTAAATTATCTTCAAGTCTAACTATCTTAATATTAACATCCATATCTTTAAGTTCTTCGATCGCGGACATTGTTGCTTTTGAACCAGCTTCATCTCCATCAAACATTAAAATAATATTATAAGATAATCTCTTCATTAAACTTGCTTGTGTTTTTGTTACTGCGGTACCCATAGTTGCTATTACATTTTTAACACCAATTGTATAAAGTCTTATAACATCCATAAAACCTTCAACAACAATTATTTCTTTTTGTTTTCTTGCATATACGTTTGCATTATGATAATTATAAAGTAAATTACCTTTTTTAAATATATCTGTTTCTTTTGTATTAACGTATTTACTATCAGATGATCCATCATAAATTCTTCCAGAAAAACCAACTGGTGAACCATTTAAATCATATAAAGGAAACATTATTCTATTATGATATATATCTATTAGTTCGTTATTCTTACTAATTGATATTCCAGATGATATAATATCATTTTCTGAATAATTCTTTTCTTTTAACAATTTTGAAAGTTCATTATTATTAGTACTAAGACCTATTTGAAAAGTCTTTATTACATCTTCGTCAATTTTTCTTTCATTTAAATATTTCTTAGCTATTTTACCAGAACCCGTATTTAAATAATTTTGATAAAACATAACACTAAGTTCATATATGTCATATAAAGGGCTTTTTATTTTTACGTCTTTTTTCGATGCAATATCGATGCTAACACCAATTTTATCTGCAACTTTTTTAACTGCTTCATAGTAATTAATATCTTCACCAAGTACATCATTATGATAATTCATAACAAAGTTAAAAACATTACCACTAACACCACATACAAAGCATTTAAACATTTGCTTATCGGTAGACACACTCATAGATGGATTATGATCATCATGAAATGGACAAACACCAAAATAGTTTCTACCCTTTTGTGTTAGTTTAACATAATCACTTACTATATCAACGATGTTTACTTTTCTTTGAATACTTAATATTTCTTCATAAGAAACTTTTGACATAAAAAACCACTCCAAACATTTTATACGCAATAAATATAATAAATCCCCTATATTTTTTTATTTTTTTATTTATTTTACACATATTATACGCTTTTTATCATATATTTAATAGAAAGGATATTAATATGAATCTAAAAAGTTTTAAAATCTTATCTGTTTTTATACTATTTAATCTATCATTTTTTACTCATTATATATATGATATATGTCCTAATTTTATTTCATCTTTATTCTTTCCTATTAATGAATCTATTATAGAACATATGAAAATGATTTTTTCTACTTACTTAATATATTTCTTTATAGAAAATAAATATCTAAAAAACAATTATAATAATATAAAAAGTAATAAAATTATTCAGATAATAGTTAATATTACTATTTTTTTAATAATGTATTTACCTATTTATTTTAACTTTAAGCACAATTTACTTATAACTCTAATTATTTATCTTATATCTATAATAATTACTCAAATAATTAGTTATAAAGTACTTACTAATAATAAAGAATATACTTTTTTAAATAAATATAATTTTATATTTTTAATTATATTATTTATAACGTTTTCACTATTTACATATTATCCAATTAAAAATGAATTATTTATAGATAAAATGCATAAAAAAATAGGTTTTAAAAACTATTACTAACAGTTAGATATACTACCATATTTTATAAAAAAGGTAAATAAAAAAGAAGAAATTAAATTTCTTCTATTTTCATAAAGTTAGTAACTGGCTTTTCCTTGTTGTTTAATCCAGCAGTTATAATAACTTCATCTTTTTCTTTTAAATCAAATTTTTCACATGCAGCTTTTTTAGACGCAGCAACTATTTCATCCATATCATCAGTATATTTAACTATTGAAGAATAAACACCATAATTTAAACATAATCCTCTAGCAAGTTCTTCATTATCACATGTTGCAAGTATTGGACAAGTTGGTTTTAAATTACTAATTCTTCTTGCAGTATTACCTGAAATTGAATGAGCAACAATTACTTTAACATCTTCAGCTTTAGCACATTCTACAACACCTTGTGCAACTAATTCTGAAACACCGCTAATTTTATCATGTTCGAATTTTTTATCATAATCATAAAATTGTTCAGCAGTTTCACAAATTTCAGCCATATATTTAACAACTTCTACTGGATGATCACCCATAGTAGTTTCACCAGAAAGCATTACTGCATCAGCTCCATCATATACAGCTGCTGACACGTCAGATACTTCTGCTCTTGTTGGTCTTGAATTTTTCATCATACTTTCAAGCATTTCAGTTGCAACAACGGCAATTTTACCATGTTTTCTAGCACATTTAATTATTTCTTTTTGATATACTGGAAGCATGCTCATTGGAACTTCAGCTCCTAAATCTCCTCTTGCTACCATTACACCATCAGATACTTCTAAAATTGAATCAAGATTATTAATACCTGTTAAACTTTCAATTTTAGCAATAATCTTCATATCTTCTCTATTATGATCTTTTAATATTTTTCTTGCTTCAAGAACATCTTCTCTTGAACCAACAAATGAAAGTGCAAGATAATCTCCTTCATGTTCACAAGCATAGATAATATCTTCTCTATCAGCTTCTGAAATAAATGGAATATTAAGTTGAATACCTGGAACACTCATACTCTTTTTATTTCCAAGTACACCACCATTTACTATTTTACAAGTAACACCATCATCTTCAACAGATGTAACTACAAGTTTCATAAGACCATTAAGTAAAAATACTTCAGTACCTACTTTTAAACTTGAAATAGCACTTGGATGATTAACAGAAAATCTTTCTTTATTTCCGATAACTTCATCTTTAACTATTCTGATTGTTTTACCTTCTTCAAGTACAACTTCATCACCTTCAAATACACCATTTCTGAATTCAGGTCCTTTTGTATCATATAAAATAGCTATAGGACATCCTGTATTTTTTCTAGCAGCATGAATAGCATCTAAATCTAATTTCTTTTCTTCTGGTGTAACGTGTGAGAAATTAATACGTGCTACGTTAGCTCCATTTTTAACCATCTCAGTAAATGTTTTTTCATTATAACTTGATGGTCCTAAACTAGTTATTATTTTTGTTTTTTTCATATATAATCACTCCTTAAACTCAATAATTATAACAAATTTTCACTTATTTTGTAAATAGTCTAAATAAAAATATATTAAATTTGACAAAGTATAAAAATACTTTTTAAATCATATACTTATTTTGAGGTGAAATGATGTTTTATAAAAGTATTCATTATAAAATAAGATTATTCTTTTTAATTGTATTAATTATATTTATTGCTGTAATAATTAAAATATTATACATACAAGTAATTAAATATAATTTTGTAAAAAACAAAGCAAGTGATTTATGGAGTAGAAATCTCCCTATCGAAGGTAATAGAGGCAAAATATATGATAGAAATTTAGATATAATGGTTGATAATTTAACTACTACATCTTTAGTACTAATACCAGGTCAAATAAAGAATAAAAAAGAAACTACTAAAAAACTTTCTAAAATATTAAACGTATCATATGATGAAATGAAAAAACATGTATATAAAAAAACATCAATTCAAAGAGTTCACCCTATTGGAAGAAAACTTCCATTTGATACAGCTGATAGAATTAATAATTTAAATATTGAAGGTGTTTATCTTTTAAAAGAAGCTAAAAGAAATTATATTTATAACAAAAATTTATGTCATGTAATTGGCTATGTAGGAATTGATAATCAAGGACTATCAGGGCTTGAGCTTAAATACGATAAATATTTAAAAAGTAAATACGGATCAATTAAATACTATTCTGATGCAAAAGGAAATAAATTAAAACTAAGTGAAATATATGAAAAACCTGTTGATGGGTTTAATTTAAAACTAACAATAAATAATAAACTTCAACGGGTTATTGAAAGAGAACTTAATAATGCATGGACTAAATATAATCCAGAACATGCACTTGTTATTGCTATGAATCCAAATAATGGTGAAATACTAGCGATGAGTTCAAGACCAAATTTTGATCCAAGTAATTATAAGAACTATACTGAAGAAGAAATAAATAGAAACTTACCTATATGGATGAATTATGAACCGGGTTCTACTTTTAAAATAATAACTCTTGCTGCATCATTAGAAGAAGATACTATTAATTTAAAAAAAGATAAATTTTATGATCCTGGTAGTATTAGTGTTGCTGGAAGAAAAATAAAATGTTGGAAAGATGGTGGTCATGGTGAAGAAACATTTATGCAAGTTGTAGAAAATTCTTGTAACCCAGGATTTGTTGTTATGGGACAAAAACTTGGAAAAAATAGATTGTTTAGATACATTAGAAATTTTGGTTTTGGAGAAAAAACAAATATTGATTTAAACGGTGAAGCAACAGGAATTCTCTTTTCTATTGATAAAGTTGGACCTCTTGAACTTGCAACAACCTCTTTTGGTCAAGGAGTTAGTGTTACACCAATACAACAAATAACTGCTGTAAGTGCTGCTATAAATGGTGGATATTTATATAAACCATATATTGTAAAATCTATTTTAGAACCAGAAACAAATACTGAAATTAAAAAATTTGATAAAACACTTATAAGAAAAGTAATAAGCAAAAAAACATCTAAAGAAGTAAGAATTGCTCTTGAAAACGTTGTTAAAAATGGAACTGGTAGAAATGCTTTTATAGATGGATATAGAATTGGCGGTAAAACAGGAACTGCTCAAAAAGTAAAAGACGGAAAATATTTATCTGGAAACTATATAGTATCTTTTATTGGTTTTATGCCAGTAGATAATCCTAAAATTGTTTTATATGTAGCAATAGATAACCCAAAAGGAGTTATTCAATATGGAGGTACCGTTTCTGCTCCTATTGCAAGAAATATATTCGAAGATGCTATTAATATTTTAAATATTAAAAAAGATAATAACGCTAAAGAAAAGAAATACCAAGCATGGGATATAAAATATATTAAAGTACCTAATTTAATAAATAAAAGATTTAGTAAAGTAAAATATAAATTAAATAATTTTGATATAGAATATACAGGTAATGGGGATAAAATCATTTATCAATCTCCTAAAAAAGGAGAAAGAGTACCTACCGGAAGTAAAATTAGAATAATGCTTGGCAATTAAACGTAAAATTTAAAAGATATATTAGTAATTATAAATTCTTATGATATAATAATTTTAAATAAAGGAGATGAGAATTATGTATGTACTAGCCAAATCAGTACTTGCACTAATGATAGGATTTACTATCTCAGTACTACTTGGACTTATTCTAGTGCCACTATTAAAAAAATTTAAAGCAGGTCAAAAAACAAGTAAATTTGTACTTGCACATAAAGGTAAAAATGGAACACCAACAATGGGTGGTTTAATATTTATATTATCAACTCTATTTACTATTTTTGCATTATATATAACAGATAAGATACATATATCAAGTAACTTACTTATAATATTATTTGTATTTTTAGGATATGCGATAATTGGTTTTGTAGATGATTATTTAAAAGTAAAATATCAAAGTAATGAAAAAGGATTAAGTAGACTTCAAAAGTTTATAGCACAAACAGTACTAGCAATTGTATTTTTTTATATTTATATTAGAAATGGTTCTAATCCAGTAATAGAAATATATGCATTAAAATTAAAAATAAATTTAGGATTCTTATATGGATTCTTTATATTATTTATGTTAGTTGGTGCATCAAATGCAGTTAATTTAACTGATGGACTTGATGGACTTGCCGGTGGATTATCTGCAATATCTATATTAGTATATGCAATGATTACTTGGAATTCAAGTTGGCTTGATGGTTATGATGATGTTGCTATATTCTCATTTATATTAGTTGGATCATTACTTGGATTTTTAGTTTATAATGGGCATCCTGCTAAGGTATTTATGGGTGATACTGGTTCACTTGCTCTTGGTGGAACTATAGCAACACTTGCTATACTAACTCACAGAGAAGTTTCACTTATTGTAATTGGCGGTGTATTTGTTATAGAAACAATGTCAGTAATACTACAAATTTTTTCAATAAAAATAAGAGGAAAAAAATTATTCCCTATGAGCCCTATTCATCATTCATTTGAAAAATGGGGATGGCAAGAGCAAGATATTGTTAGATTATTTTATGTAATTGGATTTATACTTGGTGCTGGTGCACTTGTATATGGTGTTTGGATTTAAGAAAGAAAATATTCTTTCTTTTTTTTGCATATAATTTATTAGGTGAAACTATGAAAAAAATAGATAAAAAACTATTAATAACAATTATTACTCTATCATTAATTGGAATAATAATGATTTATTCTTCATCAAATATTTGGGCAAAATATAAATATAATGATGAATTTAGGTTCTTAAAACTACAAAGTATTTTTTTCTTAATAAGTTTATTTGCATTAAAAATTGTTTCAAATATAGATTATAAATACTATTATAATAATTCAAAAAAGATTATATTTATATGTTTTATATTACTAATTCTAGTTTTAATTCCAGGTATAGGATCAGTAAGAAATGGATCTAGAAGTTGGTTTGGAATTGGTGGGCTTGGTATACAACCTAGTGAGTTTATGAAACTTGCTATAATTATATTTATATCAAAATATTTAAGTGACTATCCAAAATCAGTTAAAAACATAAAAAAAGAAATTATACCTCTTTTATTTATTCCGGCATTATCTTTTTTATTAATAATGCTTCAGCCCGACTTAGGTACTGGAGTAATAATATTAGTTACTTCCATTTCTTTATTATTTGTGTCGGGTGTTGATTTTTCATTTTTTACAAAAATAGGAATACTTGGTCTATTTGGATTCACAGGACTAATAGTAATAGCACCATATAGAATTAAAAGAATACTAGCATTTTTAAATCCATGGGTGGATCCTCTTGGATCGGGATTTCAATCAATACAATCATTATTTGCAATTGGACCAAGTGGTCTTCTTGGAACAGGATTTGGAAACTCTGTACAAAAACATTTTTATTTACCAGAACCACAAACTGATTTTATATTTTCAATAATAACAGAAGAACTAGGCATATTTGGAAGTATTATTATTTGCTTTCTATTCTCATATATAATATATAGGTCATTAAAAATAGCAATTAATTCAAAAGATTTATTTTCTAAGTATCTAGTATTTGGAATAACATTTCAATTAGCATTCCAAACTCTTTTAAATTTATCAGTTGTTGTTGGTCTTGTTCCAATAACAGGAGTTACACTACCCTTTTTAAGCTATGGAGGTTCTAGTTTAATAACAACTATGATATCAATAGGGATTATTTTGAATATTTCAAAACAATAAAAAAGATAAGATTTAATCTTATCTTATTCTCTATACTCAAATTCAAAGTCTAAAATTCTAATAGGATCACCATCTTTTATTCCCATTTTTACAAGTTCATCATCAATACCAAATCTACGAAGTTTATTAGCAAATCTTCTTGCACCTTCATCAGTAAATTTAGTCATTCTAAGAAGTTTTTCAACCTTTTCTCCTCTAATTACAAAAGTATCTCCTTCTTTAGTTATTTCAAAAGGTTTTTCCTCTTTAAATTTATATAAAACATGAGATTCAAATTGCTCTTCTTCATAAATATCTTTTTTCTCTTCAGTATCTAAAACATCTGCTATTTTTATTAATAATTCATCTATTTTTTCATTATTAAGAGCTGATATTTCAAATACATCTTTATTTACTTCCTTTTTAAATTTTTCTAAGTTATCTTTAAATGATTCTATATCACATTTATTAGCCACAATTATTTCAGGTTTATTCATAAGTTTTGGTGAAAAACTATTTAATTCATTTCTTATTTTATTATAATCATCTACCGGATTTCTTCCTTCTACTGCTGCCATATCTAATATATGAACAATAACTCTTGTTCTTTCAATATGTTTTAAAAACTTAATACCAAGTCCTTGTCCAAGAGAAGCTCCTTCAATAAGTCCTGGTAAATCAGCAGCTACAAAAACTCTATTATCTTTTGTTTTAACAACACCTAAATTAGGTACTAAAGTAGTAAAATGATAATCAGCTATTTTAGGTTTAGATGCACTTATTTTAGAAATTAAAGTACTTTTTCCAACAGACGGCATTCCAACAAAACCAACATCAGCAAGTAATTTTAATTCTACTTTTATTTTTCTTGCTTCACCAGGTTCACCATTTTCAGAGAAATTAGGAGCTGTATTACTATGAGTAGCAAATGCAGCATTTCCTCTTCCACCTCTTCCTCCTTTAGCAACAATAACTTCATCATTTTCATGAGTTAAATCAGCTATTATTAACCCTGTATCTAAATCAGTTACAGTAGTTCCTTCTGGTACTTTAATAATAATATCTTCAGCATTCTTACCATTACGATTAGAACCCATTCCATTAATACCTTTTTTACCTTTAAGAAGTTTTTTATATTTTAAATCTAGTAATGTTCTAAGGCCTTTATCTACTTTAAAAACGATATTAGATCCTCTACCACCATTACCACCATTTGGTCCTCCATTTGGTATATATTTTTCTCTTCTAAAAGATGTACAACCATCACCACCAGAACCAGCTATAACTTCAATTACAACTTCATCTATAAACACATCTATCACCTCTTTTTATAATAAAATTTTATTCATCAAAAACAGCTTCTACATAATATATTTGTCTATGTTCTTTATAATATTGTTTTTCAAAGTCAGTCATATAATTTTCTATATTTCTTTCATCATTATGTAAATCTAAACTTACTTTTTTAAATACATACCAATAATTACTCATTGATTCTAATGCTGATTGAAATAATATTTTATTGTCAGTCTTTAATATAATATGTTTTTGTTTTCTAAATACTCTATCATATACTCTTAAATAATTCTCATGAGTAAATCTTTTCTTTTCATCACCTTTTTTTGGCCATGGTTCAGAAAAAGTCAAATATATTGTTTTAATTTCTTTATTAAAATAATTAACTATGTCTTTAGCGTCTGCACAAATAAATTTTAAATTATCTATTTTCCCTTTTACATTACTTATAGCAGTTGCTGTTTGAGATCTATCAAGTTCTAAACCAATATAATTGATATTTGGATGAGCTTTTGCCATTTGTACAATAAAAGCACCTCTACCCATTCCAAGTTCTAAACATATAGGATTATTATTCTTAAATACTTCTTTCCATTTTCCTTTATAATTTTCAGGATTTTTTATTAAAATATCACTAGTATCAAGTATACTACTAGCATTTTTTACAACATTATATCTCATATTTCCTCCATAGATTTATTCTATCATAATTCAAAAAAAATATCATCAAATGATGATATTATATAGTTTCATAAACACTAACTTGCTTTTTATCTCTACCTTTACGTTCAAATTTAACATAACCAGTAATTTTAGCAAATAAAGTATGATCAGTTCCCATACCAACATTATTACCTGGATATATTTTAGTTCCTCTTTGACGATAAATTATAGAACCAGCATTAATATATTCACCATCTGCTGCTTTTGCACCAAGTCTACGACCAGCACTATCACGTCCATTATGAGTAGAACCTTGAGCTTTAACGTGCGCAAATTTTTGTATATCTAAAAACAATCTTTTCATAATTTGATTACCTCCTTATAATTTTAATATAATTTTTATAATCTTTTTCTAAATCTTCAAAAAGAAGTATCATATTATTAATAAGTTTATTAACTATTTCATCTTCTTTAAGAATTTTTAAAATAATTTCACCTTTTTTATCACTATAACTAATAGCATCTTTATTTATTTCAATTATTGCATTAATAGTTGTAATTGCAATAGAACTTACTGATGCACATACAATATCTTTACCTTCATCATCAAAGTTTGCATGTCCTTTTATAGTAATAACATTTTCTTTAGTTAAATCAATTTTAATCATAACAATTCCTTATTTAATTGATTTAATAACAACTTTTGTATATGGTTGTCTATGACCTTGAGTTTTATGAAAATTCTTTTTAGGTTTATATTTGAAAACTTTAATTTTCTTTTGTTTACCTTGTTTTAAAACTTCACCAGTCACTTTAACATCTTCTAAGTATGGTAATCCAATTCTTCCGTCTGCCATAACTACTTTAAATTCAACTTTGCTTCCTACTTCTTTATCTAATTTTTCAACATAGATTTCTGATCCTTCAGAAACACGGTATTGTTTACCACCAGTTTCAATTACTGCTTTCATAGTATACCCTCCTTTTTTTAATTTAAGACTCGCCTATTAAGGTGCTTCGCTTATAACCTTTTCAGTGCGGTTGTAAACCTAAGGGTTCACAAACATTAAAATTTTATCAAAAAATGCTTTAAAAGTCAATAGATATATACATTTTAACTATAATTTTTAGTATATAAATAATTAAGTGTTTTTGCTTTATTTATTTCTTTTTTTGCTTTTTCTTCAAAAGACTTACTATGATATATTCTTTCAGCATCTATTTTTCCCATTTTTATGGCATCAATTACTTCAGATTTAGTCATTCTTGTAATTTTTTCAAAATCTCCTTCTTTTATAAGAAACATAGCACTTCCTTTAGCTATTCTTTTATTTGCTGTATATATTTTATCTAATAAAACATAATTATTAAATGCAAATCCAATATATCCTTTAAATGATTCTGATCCAATATAAATCTTATTAAAGTTTAAACTTTTCAAAATATTAATTTTGCTTTTTAATAACAATTTTAATTCCTCATCATTTTCTTCATTTCTAGAGAATTTAACTATTTTTCTTATAGGATCATCACTTTCTTTTACATCGTACTCAAAAAAGCTATATGATTTTTTTTCAATTTCTAAATTCTTATTATTAGTGTCTTCCTTAGTTTTTTCATTTAACATTTGTTTCATTTCGTATTCTGCAAGCTTTTCAAGAACGACCATTTTTTTATATAAATCAATCATTCTAATATCTCTTGTATGAAAATCACTTGAAAGCAAATGAATATTTTGCTTAATATACTCTACAAGAATTCCTACATTTTTTATAAATACTTCTCCTGTATTGTCTACCTTCCAAGTTTTTAAAAATAATCCATAAGCTAAACATAGATTTAATTTATCAAAATCTATCATACTTAAATCTACTTTTCTGTATTCATCATAATTTTGTATAAATTTTTCAAATCTATTAATATTTCTAACATTAATTTCTTTATATTCTTTCAAAGCTCTTTTATGTAAATTCTTTTTAGCTTTTTTCGATAAATTATCAGATGTTCTCATAAGTTTATTCTTATAATGGTTAAAATCATTTTCGTTTTTATTAGAACTAAAAATTGCATATTCTGAATTTAAATATTTATTTTTAATCACTCTTATATTATCAAGTAAATTCTCGTCATCTTTTAAATTATAATATGAGCATAAATATTTTCTTAATTTTTTTAAATCAAAATAAATCTTGTTATTTTTAATCATTAAAGAACTAATTAAATCTTTATTAAAACCATAAAAGTTACTTATTAGTGTAAATAAATCAGGATTAAGACTAGTAACACTTTTACCTTTATTAAAATATTTTTCTTTTGAAATATGAATTTTTGTATTATCAAAAAATATCATAAAAACCCTCCTAAATTATAATAATTTTTTTCTTTTTAAATATAGTGCAAATACCAAAGATACAATTATAGATAAGATAAATATAATTATATAAGCATATTTACCTGTAATTAAGTCATTAAATGGCACATTCATACCTAAAAATGATGATATCATAGTAGGAACAGAAAATACTATTGTTATACTTGTTAATACTTTCATTGCTTCATTTAAGTCATTTGAAATAATAGTTGAATAAGCATTAGATACACTAGATAATATTTCTCTATAAGTATTTGCCATATCAATACCTTGTCTATTTTCAATTTGAGCATCTTCTAAAAGATCAATATCTTCTTCATATAATGGAATAACACTACCTTTATTAATTTTTTCTGTTAAAACATAGTTTTCTCTAAGTGAATTAATAAAGTATACAAGACCTTTTTCAATATCAAGAACTTTTAATAATTCTTCATTTTCTGCCCCATCATAAATACCCTCTTCACTTTCATTTATATTCTTATCTATTAAGCGAAGATATTTAATATAAAGTCTTGTATTATGATATAGAATTTGAATAATAAATCTTGATTTAAATGATGTATCTAAACTCTTTATCTTATTATCTTTTATTAGTTTTAATACTTCTTGTTTTTTTGATGAAATTGTAACAATATAATCTTTTCTAAAAACAATACCAAGTGGAAGTGTATAATAAGATGTTTTTTCATCTTCTTTTTCCATAAAAGGACAGTCAACAACTATTAATGTTGAATCATCTTCATATTCTATTCTAGGTACCTCTTCCTCATCTTTTAGTTTTAATAGTAAATCTTTATCAATTCCAGTTTTTTTAACAACTTCATCTATTTCTTTTTCTGTTGGCGAAACTAAGTCTATCCATACATCTTTAGTAATTCTTTTTACCTTTTCAACCATATTATTCTTAGTTTTATATACTCTTATCATATTTTCATCCCCTTTTTTCTACATATAGTATTAATTATTTTTACTAATTTGTCAAGAAAAAAAGGAACTTGTTTGTTCCTAATTTTCTGTTTCTAAAAGCATATTGTTAATTAAAACACCATATCCTTTTTTTGGATTTTCGACTATCACATGTGTTATTGCACCTACTATTTTATCATCTTGAATTATTGGTGAACCACTCATACCTTGTACTACACCACCAGATAAATTAAGTAATTTTTCATCTGTTATTGTAAAAGCTATATTTTTATTTACATCATTTGTATTTATATTATTAATTTTAATACTATATTCTGATACATTTTCTCCGTCTGTAACAGTAAGCATTTTGGCATCACCAACTTTTGCATCACCTATTTTCTTTGTATTATTATAATTAACATCACCAGTATAATTACCAAAAATACCATTAAGTGAATTTTTAGTTATATTACCATATATTTCATTACTATCAACTCTTGCTTCTTTTTCACCAGGACTGCCACTTGATGATTTATTTATACCTGTTATATAAGAATCATAAATAAGACCATTATTAATCTTAAGCTTATTTAAAGTATTATCATCTAATATTTCATGTCCTAAAGCGCCAAACTTTTTTGTTTCAGGATCAATAAATGTAAGTGTTCCAATTCCACTAACATTATCTTTTACATATAAACCTGTTTTATATTCATTATTAACATTATATAAATCTAGTTTTGTATTACTAGTTTTATTATTTCTAACATATTCTACATCAATATCTTTTTTATCATCATCTAAGTTTATTTGTTTCGTAAAATCATTTATATTTAATACTTCATTTCCATTTATTTTTGTAATATAATCTCCTTTCTCTAATTTTGAATTATTTGCAACATAACTATTATTAATCTGATAAAAACCAACTACAAGAACACCTTTTGTATTAACCTCAATACCTATGTTTTGTCCTCCGATTATTAAAGAATCAGAATATGCATAAGCATTTGATACACTACATAAAAAGAGAACAAAACTTAAAAATAATCTTTTAAATTTCATTATTACTCCTTTGTAATTCGAATTACATTTATATTATTCTATAATTATAAAATTATATTATATAAAAAAAATACCAAATAAATTGGTATTTAATTCCTATATAATTTCCATTTCCTTTAATTCTTTAATGATTTCTTTAGATGTTTTAGATATAAAACTATATACATTTTTAGTATCTAATAAAACAGTTTTTGCTTTTTTACTATCATTTAATATATCATTTAAGTCATCTATAACCATTTTTATTTTTTTATCAGGTATTTCATTTATATATATTTTAGGTACTCTTATACTTTTATCAAATAAGGATAAATCAATTTCATATTTACTCATTATATCCATATTAATATTAGAAAAATCATTATTAATAAGTTTTTTTGCATCTTTTTCTTTTACTTTTATTCTAACTCCATTTAAAAGTGTTACACTTTCCATATCAATTAAATCTTTAACAAATACTTCTTCCCAAAGTTTATCTACATATAAATGAATGTAATATCCCATTTCAAAAGGTCTTTTTAAATACTTTTTATATTTCATTAAAAACTTTTCTAAATCAGGAGTAGTAGAATTTCTATCATAAAAATGAGATCTACTTTTTTTTCTTTTTAATATAGAACTTATATCAGGAGCTATCGTACCTAGAAATAATAGATTTTCATCATATTTAAGTTCTTCATTAATTAATTTAGCTACTGCAATATGAATCATTGATGATGCCATATATATCACCTACTTTAATGTAATTTTATCACAATATATTTTTTTAAGCAAATGATAAATATTTATTAATAAACACATAATTATGTATGCAAGTTAAATTTGTCATTTACTAATATCTTTTTAATACATTTTAATTTACTAGATACGTTATTAACAAAATTACTATATTTTTTTAACTATCATCAAGCCTTTTATCTAAACAAGTGATTTTCACTAATAAATATATCTTTATTCTTTATTATATTTTTTTTATTTCTATACATGTTCTTTTTATCAAATATTGTTTTATATTTTTTATAATTACTCCTATATAGACTTTTTTCTAATATAAATTTATTAATTATATATTTTTTATTTTTGTAAATATTTATTAATTCATATAATAAAAATGTTATTAGTAATAAGTAACTATAATTAAAATTATTAATAACAAAAAGTAAAAGAAAAATAGTACATATTATATTTGTTAAGTCATAAGATATTCTAAAATTAAATATTTTATTTAAAAAAATATTAAGTGTTTTTGATCCATCTAGTGGAATTAAAGGTAAAATATTAAATATAAGAATACTATAATGATAATTTTTAAAAATAATATAATCATTATAATTTAAGTAATAGTTTTTATATAAATAATTAATTAATAAAAAGAATAATATTTGAAATAATGGTCCAGATATTGTAACTAAAAATTCTTCTTTTAAATCTTTATCTATTAAATCATCATAAATACTCATTCCACCAAAAGGGTAAAGAACTATTTTCTTTAGTTTCCATCTAAATATTTTAGACACAAATACATGCCCTATTTCGTGAATTATTACTATAATGTATACTATTACTATTTCTTTAAAAAGACCTGTTAAAAGCGATATAAACAATAAAATATAACTATATTTATTTATCTCTAATTTATTTAATAATCTTTTTATAATCAACTTCTACTCCATCTTTTTTAAATGTTAAATATAAAGAATTATTTTTAACTTCACCTAATATTTGATTATCTTTAACATAGTCATATAATGATACATTTATATTAGAAAAATTTTGATAAACAGTATCTATAGAATCACTTTGCTCAACTATTATTGTATTTAATCCATCTTTTTTTCCAATAAAAACAACTATTCCTTCTTTTATAGCTGGAACTAGATAATTATTTTTAACGGTTAATTTAACTCCCTTATTGTAATTAGATTTAGCCGTATATTCTAATGTTTCATTAAACACTTTTTCTTCTTTTATATAATTATCAAATGCAAGTACATTACCTAAATATTTATTATATAAATATTTATTTTTAGCAAATTTTATATTAGTATCAAAGACATTTTTATAAATATAGTTATATATATCCTCGTTTTTTATAAGAAAACTAAAACTAATAAATAACACTAATACAATTAATATTTTTATTATAATTATCTTTAAATTATATATCATTTATTTCACCTAATATAATTTATGTTTATTAACTATTATTATTCTATCAATAATTAAATAACAAATAGTTATATATAGTATATTTGATACATAAAAATGAGGTAATATAAATAAAAGTTCATTAAATGAATTAATACCATAATTTGAAATATTAAACATTATTAACACTAAAATAATATATAAATGAATTATGATTATATTCAAAATAAATACATTAAAAAAATTATATGTATTTTTACTAAAAAAATAATATATAATAACTGATATAATAAAAAAAATAAATATATTAAAAATATAAAAATTAGTAAAAAGAATATCATATATTAATCCAAGTATAAAAGAATATTTTATATACTTTATTTTGTTATTAAAAAAAGGATAAATAATAATTAAAGATAAAATAGAAAATAAACTACAAAGTATACTATAAGGAAAAATAATATTAAATGCTCCATCTAAAATAATAGATATTAAATAAATAATAATATGCATTAGCTTATAACTACACTTACTAAATTAATATTATTAAAATTAACAGATGGAGTTATATAAACACTATTACTTATTGAATATTTTTCTTTTTTTATCCTTTTTATTTTTCCAACTAAAAATCCTTTTGATACATTATTATTTAATCCAGATGTATAAACATAAATACCATTTATATTTTTCAAATCACCTATTACATTTGATATAGTTAATTCATTTTTTTTATAATTATAATTAGATATTAATCCATAATAATTATTATTTTCATAATTAAACATAACAGATAGATAGTTTTTATTATTTGATGTTAATAATTTTATATCACTGGAATTATTATATACTTTTATTATTTTTCCAATAGTACCTTTATCATTAATTACAATACTACCTTTTTTAACGCCTTGTTTTTTACCTTTATTAATAGTAATTGTATTATATAAGTAAGGCGAACTTCTTTTTATTATATTTGCATTTACTAGATTTCTATTATTATATTTTTTATTTAGTTTTAATATTCTCTTATATTCTTTTATTTCTTTTTTTAACATTTTATTTTCTTTTGTAATTACAATATTTTTTTTGTCATTAAAATATAAAGGATAATAAATTACTTTAACTATATTATTTGATAAACTATTTAATTTTTTATTAACTACATTATAATTATGTTCATCATTTAATTCATAATTTATTATTATTAAAGATAAAATTACTATCAAAAAATATATTATTATACTTTTCACATTTTTATTCATTAAATATCACCATTTTCATAAAAACTATAATAATTATTATTACCAATAATAATATGATCTATAACATTTATACCAATTATTTTTCCAATTTCAATTAAATTGTTTGTAAGAATTATATCTTCCTTTGATGGAAGCGGATCACCAGAAGGATGATTATGTGCTACAACTATAGTACTAGCACTATTTATATATGCATATTTAAATACCTCTCTTGGATGAACTATAGATTTATTAAGTGTTCCTTTAAATAGTATTTTCTTTTCTATTAATGCTTTTTTTGAATCTAAATATAAGGCAATAAAGTATTCTTGTTTTTTATCTTTCAAATCATCTTTTAAATAATTATAAATTAATAATGAATTTGATAATATAATTTCATCAATATATTTATCTTGAAATACTCTTTTTCCAAGTTCAATAGATGCTAAAAGTGTTATAGCTTTTACTTCACCTATTCCATTTATTTTTTTTAAATTATTTATACTTATTTCTTTTAAATTACCTATATCTTTTAAACTATATAATATATTACTTGATAAATCCTTAACTGAATTATTTTTACTTCCCGTTCTTAGAATAATTGATAATAATTCCTCATTAGATAAATTATTTGCTCCATATTTTTTTAGTCTTTCTCTTGGTCTTTCTTCTTTAGGTAAATCTTTAATCATTATCTAGTATTAATTCCTTATACTTAGCCATTATTTGTTTTTCTGCATTAATTATTACATTTTCATCATCTGTTTTTTTAATTAATTTATCATATTCATTTAGATTAGTTATAAATTCATTATTTATTATTTTTTCTTTTTTTACATATATATTTGACTGAATATTATAAGCTTTTTTTAGTTTTTCACTTAAATCTTTTTTTTGACTAATAGCAATTATTACATGATATAAATTATCTTTTTTATAATAAAAATAATTTTTAAGTACTTTTGTATTTTCAAGCATAACTTCTTTATTATTATAAGCTTCATATTGATATAAATAAATTTCTTTAAGTTCTTTATTAACATATTTAGCCTCTTTTTTATATGATGAAAATATATAATTAGAAAGATAAATTCCAAGAGATATTGATAATAAAATATATAATATATTCTTTTTCATTTTAATCACCCAAAATAATAATAAAATATCTCAAAGAAAAAAAATGTCGAAAAAAAAGTAAAAAAATTATTTTTTTACTTTAAACATTTTCTTATATATTCTTTTATAAGTTCTAGTCTTTTTTGGATGAAAGAATTTTATAAAATCAAACACGATTGAAACTATTAATATTACAACTATTAAACAAGTTATATAAAATTTAATTTTAATTGTTTCTCTTTCTTTACTATAATCCATATTAGAAAAATATCTATCATAATACTTATTATCTTCTTCAGATGATAATTTTTCTTTTATGGTTTTTATATTTGTATTATCGGCAAGTAATTCACCATTTATATTACCTGTTAAAATAGTATTTTCATTTAAAACAAGTAAAAAGCTTTTTGTATCATATTTTATTTCATATATTTTAGCTTCTTCTTTACCATTATTTTCTAATGCAAATCTTGTTTCTTTAGCATTATCTACATTTAATTTAATATATTTAGTATCTGTATTTATAGCATTATCAAGTTTTACTTCACTATTAACAAGTGTATTATCTAAAAATATTTGTCTATATTCATTTAAGTTTAATACAAGTGTTGTTAAACAAATAACAATAAGAACAAGTTTTAATATTACATTTTCTACTTTTTCTTTTTTAACTAAACTAACTATTTTTGCTTCTTCCATAAAACATCACCCTTTTTTGACTCTATAAATTTTACATAATTTTCATATCTACTATTTAATATATTTTTATTCACTTCTTTTTTTACTTCACAATCATCATCAAGAATATGCATGCAATCTTTATATTTACATTTATCTTTATATTTTTCAAATTCTATAAAATTATCCCTTATATCTTCTTTAGTCATATCATTAAAATCAAGTGATGAAAAACCAGGAGTATCTATTACAAAACCATCATATAAGTTAAAAGCTTCGCAATGTCTTGTAGTATGACGACCTCTTCCAAGAGCAATGCTTATTTCGCCAGTATTTAATTTTAAACTACTATCAAGTTTATTAATTAAAGTACTTTTTCCAACACCCGTTTGACCAGTTAAAATTGTAAATTTATCTTTAAAGATATTTTTTATACTATCAAGTTCAGTATTTAAATATACTTCATAACCTATTTTTTTATAATAATCTAAAATATCATTATATTTATTTTTATCATCAAGTAAATCTATTTTAGTAAATATAAGAATTGGTTTAATATTATTAAATTCTATAATATTAATCATTTTATCAAGCAGATTTAAATTAAGATCAGGAGAAACTAAGCTAGTAATAATAAGAGCATTATCAATATTTGATATAGGTGGTCTTATTAATTCATTTTTTCTAGTTTCTATTTCAGTTATTATATTATTTTCATCTATTTTTACAAAGTCGCCTACAAGAGGTGTAATATTTTGATTTCTAAAAACACCTCTTGGTTTACAAACAACTCTTTTATCATTAACTAATACTGTATAATCATTTGATATATTTTTAATTATTCTTCCTACCATTATTCACTCTCATCACTAGAAGATGTCTCTTCATTTTCATATGGAACCATTTCAGTTACTTTTTTAGCAACTGTTATTCTTAATGTTGCATTACTAACAATTTCACTTCCAGCTGATTTACTTTGTGAAATTACTAGACCTTCTTTTGTATTTGCATCTTCTTTTTCTTCAACTGTTAATTCTATTCCGTATTCACTTGCAAATGTTTTAACTTCTTCTAAAGACCAAGCTTCACCAACAAAATCTGGATATTCCTTCAATATATTTGGAATAAATAAAGTAATAGAATCACCTTTAAGTAAGTTAGTTCCTTTTTTAACACTTTGTGAAATAATTTGGTTTTCTTTACCAATATATTTTGATTTATCATCAACATCTTTTTTATCTACTAAAACATCAAGTCCTTTAACTTCAAGTTGTGCTTGAATTTTATTTGCATCTTGACCAGTATAATCTTCGATTACTATTTTTTCACTTCCTAGTGATTTATAAATTGTAATTTTAGATCCTTTTTTAACTGTTTTTCTAGCAGATGGAACAGTTTTTGATACCTTTCCTTTAGGTATCTCATCAGTATAATCTTCTTTAATTATTTCATCTACTTTAAAACCTTTTTTCTGTAATGTATCCGTAGCCTTTTTAATACTTAGTCCAGATACATCAGGAACTATTACATCTGGTGTTTTAGTTATTGATGGAACAATAAACATAAAGAACATAAATAAGAATAATAATCCTGAAATTACACCAATTAGTATTTTAGTAGTTTTACTTATTTTAGGTTTAAACTCTTCTTCATCAATTGGTTTAACATCTATTTTTTCTTCTTTTTTTGTTTTATCTTTAACTTCCTCTTTTAAGTTATTCATTACCTTTGTTTCTTCAAGATCAGATTCAGGATATTTAAATACTATTCTTTTTTCATCTTCTCTTTCTTTAGAAGTTGATGTTTTTAAATCGTCATATAATTCTCTAACTGAGTTATATCTATTTTTAGGATTTTTTGCAGTTGCTTTTAAAATAACATTTTCAAGAGCTTGTGGTACTTTTGGATTTACTTCTCTTATGCTAGGCATAGGATTCTTAATATGTTTTAAAGCTATTTCAACAGCAGTAGTACCCCTAAATGGCATTGTTCCAGCAAGCATTTCATACATAAGTATTCCTAATGAATAAATATCACTTTTAATAGTTGAACCTTTTCCAGCAGCTTGTTCTGGTGGTAAATAATGAACTGAACCCATTACTGAATTTGTTTGAGTTAAATCAGAAGCATTAAGCGCCATAGCAATACCAAAATCTGTTATTTTAGCAGCTCCGTCATCAAGTATCATAATATTTTGTGGTTTAATATCTCTATGAATAATATATGAATCATGCGCATGTGCAAGACCATCTGTTAATTGACTTGTTATATCTACAACTTCTGGTATAGATAAATGCCCCCTCTTTTTGATAAGATGTTTTAATGTTTCACCTTTTATATATTCCATTACTATATAAAAGTTTCCATCTTCTTCCCCTACATCATATATTTGAACTATATTTGGATGAGATAAAAGTGATGCACTTTGAGCTTCTCTTTTAAATCTTCTTACAAATTTTTCATCATCAGAAAGATCTCCTCTTAAAACTTTTATAGCTACATCTCTTTCTAAGATAGTATCAAAACCAAGATACACATTGGCCATACCACCTTCACCAATAAGTTTTCTTACTTCATATCTTCCATTTATTTTTTGACCTTTAACAATCATTACTATCTACCTTCCTCATTAAATAAACAAGCAATTGAAATATTGTCAGTTCCGCCTCTTAAATTACTTTTTCTAACAAGTTTAATTACTTTTTCTTCTAAAGTATTAGCTTCATTTAAAAGAACTCTTTCTATTTGATCTTGATTTAACATTGATGTAAGTCCATCAGATGAAAGTATAATACCATCAACATCTTTATCTACTTCAAAAATATCTGCACTAATTGGATTATTAGCACCAAGTGCTCTCATTAAAATATTTTTTCTTGGATGATTTACCGCTTCTTCTTCAGTAAGTTCTCCGCTTTTTACAAGTAAATTAACAAGTGTATGATCATGTGTTACTTTATATAATTTTTTATCTTTCATAACAAAGCCAGATGAATCACCTATATTTGCAAATAATAGAAAATCTTTTGTATATATTGCCATAACAAGAGTTGTTCCCATACCCTTACTTTCTGGATGTTTTTTTGTATGTTCAAATATTGAATCGTTTATTTCATTTACTACATCGCGAATCCAATTTATTGCATCAGCATTACTTCCTATTGAATCATTTTTATTAAATTTACTAGTTATATGATCAATTGCAATAGATGATGCTACTTCACCTGCCTTATGTCCACCCATACCATCAGCAACAGCAAGTACATATTCTCCATGACTATTTTTAAGTATTGTTACACTATCTTCATTATGTGTTCTAACTTTTCCTGTATCTGTTAAAAAATATGTTTCCATTATTTTTCTCCTTCCTTAATAGCTCGTAGTTGTCCGCAAGCAGCAGACACTTTTCTTCCGAATTCTTTCCTTATCGTTACATTTATTCTATTCTTTTTAAGTATATCATAAAATCTTAAAATTTGCGATGATTTTGTGCGTTTTAATGAAATATTATTTGTTTCATTATAAGGAATTAAATTTACATAACAATTTATTCCTTTTAAAAGATTACTTAGTTCTTTCGCACATTCATCCGAATCATTAATATTTTCAAGTAATATATATTCAAAAGTAACTCTTCTATTTGTCTTTTTAATATATTCTTTTACTGCTTTCATTATTTCTTCAATTGTATAAGCATTATTTACTTTCATAATATCACTTCTAACCCTATTATTTGGTGCATGAAGTGATATTGCTAGATTTACACCAATATCTTCGTTCATAAAATCATATATTTTTGGAACAATACCACTAGTAGAAACAGTTATATGTCTTGCTCCAATGGCAGGTCCGTATGGATCATTAACTATTCTAATAAAATCCATAAAATTATCATAATTATCAAATGGTTCACCTATTCCCATAATAACAATATGACTTATTCTTTCTTTTACATCTTTTTCTACTGTTAATACTTGTAATAACATTTCATCAGCAGTTAAATTTCTAACTTTTTTAAGTCTACCACTTTCGCAAAATCTACATCCCATATTGCAACCAATTTGAGATGATATGCATATACTAAGTCCATAATCATGCTCCATTAAAACACTTTCAATTTTATTATTATCACTTAGTTCAAACAAATATTTTTTTACAAGTTCATCTTCTTGTCTTACAAGTAATTTGAGTTCATTAAAATAAAAATCTTCTTTAAGTTTACTAATAACTTCTTTACTTAAATTACTCATTTCATCAAAAGAAGACACATTTTTTCTATAAAGCCATTCAAAAACTTGAGTTGCTCTAAACTTTTTTTCACCTATATTTTCAAAATATTTTTCTAAATCAATTTTCTTTATACTATATATACTTTTCATAATCACCACTATATAAATTATATCATTTTAAGCAAATAAAAAAAAGTAAATGAATTAATTAATACTTTTTTTTAACTCATTTACATTTTTTTAACATAAGTAATATTTATTTTTTTACTATCTTCAAATTCTTTTAACGTTTTTAATAGATAATATCTCGCTGATGAATCATATGGTAGATTTAATCTTTTGCACTCTGACATATATAATTCTAATGCATTTTCAAAAGAATTATTATCTATTGCAGCATCAACACTTTTGTATTCTTTATCTCCTCTTGTATATTCTTTACCTCTTTCTATATAATCAATACATTTAAGAGCCAATTTTAAATTATATAACTCTTGTCCCGAAATAAATCTTCTTTCATTTTCTTCATTATATAGCTGAATAAGGTCTTCAAATTTATTTTCTTTTGCAAGATTACAAGTAGTTATTAAATATTCTTTTTTTCTATCAGCATTGAAATTCAATAATTTTTCAAAAGTCATATCAAAAATAATATTATTTTCATTTCTATCAGGTAGTCTTCTATTTTTAGATAAAGCAAGTGTATATTTTTGAGAATAAGCTGCTTTTCTAATTTCATTTCTTCTTGAAGTTCTTTCAAATCTAGGATCATATTTATCAAGCATAATTTCTTCTAGTTTTATAAATCTTGCTTCTAAAACATTCTTTTTAGGAAGTTCAAAAGCATGATTAAATAAAAAATATAATAACTTAACATCTTTAATTTGATCTTCATTTGCTATTTCTAGAAGATGTGAAATAGTATTTAGTACATCTTCTTTATTAACTTCTTCTTTTTTTCTTCTATTAATATATTTATAAAAATTAAGTAAGTTAACTTCATAATCATCTGGTGAAAATTCTAAACATAATGTTGAAGTTTTAAGTATATCACAAAATTCTTCTCTTTCTATTCTTCTTTTAGTAAGAAGACTTTTTGCATAATCCATTATATCTGAAGTGTATTTAATATAATAATTATTTTCACTTACAACGTATAATCTATCATCATCAAATAAAAACTGAATTTCATCATCTGTAAAGCCTTTTCTTTTTAGTGTCTCATCTGTTATTTTTTCATGATTTAAAGCCATTTTATATATTATATTTATCTTATCTTTATTCATTTACTTCACTCCCTTTCTTAAACTTTAATACTTTATTATTTTTATATGCATTTTTAATTCTAGAGCATATTTTACCAAATTCAACACCATCTTTTGTTTTCCAACCAAATGGCATTTTTGGATCATCAAAATCATAACTACATCTTTCGTATAAAAGATTTTTTTCTTTAATTGAAAGATTATCAATTATATTAAGTACTTTATTATAATCATAGCCTTCAAATAAATCTTTAATTGATTTTTGAAGTCTATAATTTTTAATTTTTAAATTAAGTTTTTCTGCTATATATGGAAGAATTGTTCTATAGTATATATATCCTTCTTCTATAGACACTTCATGATCTGTACTAAGTTTTAAATCACCACCATGAATCTTTAAAACAATCTCTTTATATTCTTCTGGTAATTGACTTAATGCTCTAAGTACATCTGCTTTAGGTACTTCTTCAAATACTTGAAATATATTTTTATTTACAATTGTACCTTTTCCTTTTTCAGTATGAGTAGTTGAATGCTTATACGGATTATTTCTATAAAAGTCTCTTGATGACATTATGTATTTTTTTGATGCCTCTTCATTTTCTGTATATGAGTATAATCTTGATACTTTGTTTGATTTAATTATCTTTTTTAACGCTTTTGCTTCGATTTGTCTTATTCTTTCTCTTGTAACATTATACATTTTACCAAGTTCAGAAAGTGTATATACTCTGTTATTATAAAAACCATTTCTATAAAATAATATTTCTCTTTCTTTTTCTTTTAATACTTCATTACATATATTAATTAAATCTTCTTTTAAAAATGAATTAAATACTCCAGATTCAACATCATCTTCTGAAGAAATAAAATCAACAAGTTCTGTATCAGCATCTTCATCTGTAACGACTGGAACATTATATGACATTGCATCAGAACTTTTAACTACCATTTCATGATATTCATTAACACTCATACCAGCAGCAGCTGCTATTTCTTCATATGTTGGTTCTCTCCCTAGTTCTTGAAATAATCTTTCTTTTATTGGATCAATTTTAACATAACTTTGCATAAATAATGATGGTTTCCTAATTAAGTCCTTCATTTCAAGAACATATCTTGCTATTCTTTGACGAATCCAATATGTTGCATATGTTGCAAATGTAAAACCTCTTTCTGGATCAAATCTTTCTACAGCGGTCATTAAACCAATATTACCTTCTTCAATAAGGTCGATAAAATCAACACCTCTATTAGTGTATTTATAAGCAATTGATGTAACTAATCTTAAATTATGTTCAATCATCTTGTTTTTAGCATCTATATCGCCTTGTTTTACTTTTCTTGCAAGTTCTAATTGATCCTCTTGAGTAAGAAGTGGAATTCTATGTATTTCTTTTAAATACGACTTTTCAATGCTTGCTAAATAAGAATCATCACTTTCTTCATATTCAATTATATCAAGTTCTATTTTATTAATACTTAAATATAAATCAATTAAAGAAATAATTTTATCATCAGAAAACATTTTTTCTAAACCATATTTCTTAATCATTTCCATATTTTTATCAAAGTATTCATTTAAAAATTTATTTAAAGCATTAGATAATTCTAATAAAGCATTATAAAAATAAATAGATGTATTAACACTATTTTTAATAAAAAATGTAGATAAATCACTTAATAATGATTTATTACTAGTATTATTATCAATAAATTTTAAAGTACTTATAAGATTATTTAAACAATCACTTAAATAATTACATATATAAGTATAATCTTTTGATTCTACTGATTTAAACTCATTATATAAATATTTCTTATAATAATCTTTATTATCATAATTATCTATAATTAAATCAATATAATCAATAATTTTATTATAAAAATTACCCATATAATCCACCTTCTTTCACTAGGTTAGGTATTTTACCATAAAATCTAATAAAAATCAAAAAAACAGTCATTATTTTGACTGCTTATCTTTTAAAATTAGTCTTTTTGCATTTTTCATTGAATCTATTTCATCATTTATTTCTTTTAAAAGTACATATAATATAGAGTTTTCAGGTGCTGAGTTATTATTATTTTGTACTTCAGTAATTCTTTCAAGAGCTGTTTTAAAGTCATTATTTTCTATTAAATCATATACACTTCCATCCTCTATTTTTCTTATTTGAGGAATACTTCTTGTTTTTATTATATTTAAATACTTTTTAGTTAATGAATATATATTACTTTCATGCCTTGTTAGTGATCTTTGAATTTCTTCTTTTGCAAATAAATCAATTGTTCTTTCTAAATCTTTATTTTTAATATATTTATTTACTTTCTTATTAAAATCTTTTCTTTTAATAGATGCTTCCTCTAAAAGTTTAGCTATAGTTCTATCATATATCATATTACTTAATTTTTTATCTTTAATAAGTTTAGTAGCTTTAAGTGATGATGAAAATTTTTGATAAAAAGCAAGTTTTTTAACATTATTTCTATTATATATATCTTCATATCTTTCATCTGTTTTCTTAAGCATTATTTCATCTTGACGCATATATTTAGCAATTAATCTTAAATCATCTGGAAGCATTGTTATATTACTCATTAAAAATAAATATAAATTTACATCTCTTTCTTCATATTCATTAGAAAGATATCTAAGTTCATATAAACTATTAATAGTTTTGTCATAGTTTCCAAAGTGTCTTTCTTCCATAAAATCATTTAAAAATCTAAAACAATTTACTTCAAAATCATCTGGATTATATACAAAACATCTATCTACTGCTATAGATGCTTTATTATATTTTTTATCATATAAAAGTGTTTTTGCATAATCTAGTAAATCACCTGTATAAATAATGTCGTATTTACCTTCTTCTATTTCTTCTAAATACTCATTTTCTATTAAATAAGCAATCTCATCTTCAGTGATTGTTCTATTTAATAATTCCTTTTTAGTTATTTCTTTGTTTGAACATATGATGTCATAAATAATATCAATTTTTTCTTGAGACATTTATACCACCTCTTTTTTTTCAAATATTTTATCATAAAAGATTATAAAAAAAAAGATAAAACTAATTATCTTTTCTTGCATCGAATTTTTTTCTTTCTTCAGTATTAAGTATTTTCTTTCTCATTCTATAATTTTCTGGTGTTACTTCAAGTAATTCATCTTGATTAATATATTCTAAAGCTTCTTCTAAAGATAAAGTTCTAGATTTTTTAAGAACTACTGTATGATCTTTACCTGCACTTCTTGTATTTGTTAAGTTTTTACCTTTAACTACGTTAACTGCAAGGTCATTATCCCTATTATTCTCTCCAACTATCATACCTTCATATACATCAGTACCTGGAGTAATAAACATAGTACCTCTATCTTCAAGACCACCAAGAGCATATGCAGTTGATTGACCATTTTCCATAGAAACAAGTACACCAATTTTTCTTTCACCAACATCAGCTTCAGTTTTTGGTAAGTATTCTTTAAATGCATGATTTAAAACACCAAAACCTTTAGTCATTGTCATGAAATCAGTTTGAAATCCAATTAAACCTCTACTTGGAATAGTATAATTTAATCTAACTAATCCTGGTAAATTAGTCATATTATCCATTACACCACCACGAGTTGCTAGTGATTCAATAATTGAACCAATAGCATCTTCTGGTGCTTCAATTTGAACATCTTCATATGGTTCACATATTTGACCATTTATCTCTTTTAAAATTGCTTTAGGTTTAGAAACTTCCATTTCATAACCTTCTCTTCTCATATTTTCAATTAAAATTGATAAATGAAGCTCACCTCTACCTGAAACAATCCAACTATCATTAGTATTTTGTTCTATTTTAAGTGAAACATCACTCTCTGCTTGTCTTTTTAATCTTTCTTCAATTTTAGATGCAGTAACAAATTTACCTTCTCTTCCAACAAATGGAGAAGAATTTACACCAAATGTCATTTGAAGTGTTGGTTCATCTATTTTAAGAGGTGTTAAAGCTTCTTCTTTACCGTCAGTACAAATTGTTTCACCAACTTCTAAATCTGGTAAACCAGAAATAGCAATTACATCACCTGCTTCTGCTTCTTCAAGTTCTATTCTTTTAAGACCTAAATAACCATATAATTTTTGAACTCTAAATTTTTTAATAGAACCATCAAGTCTAACGCATGAAACCATTTCATTAACTTTAACTTTACCTCTATTAACTTTACCAATACCAATTCTTCCAACATAATCATTATAATCAAGTAATGCTGGTTGAAATTGAAAAGCACCCTCAATATCATTATTTGGTTCTGGTATAGTATTTATAATTAATTCAAATAATGGATCCATAGTTTCTTTTTGAGTAGATAAATCTTCTTCTAAAGATGAAGTTCCATTAATAGCAGATGTGTAACAAATTGGAAAATCAAGTTGTTCATCATTTGCTTCGAGTTCTAAGAATAAATCTATAAGTTCATCAATAACTTTACTAGCTCTTGCAGTTGGTTTATCTATTTTATTTATAACAACGATTACTTTGTGTCCTGCTTCTAACGCCTTTTTAAGTACAAACTTAGTTTGAGGCATACAACCTTCATAAGCATCAACAACAAGTAAAACACCATCAACCATATGCATTATTCTTTCTACTTCTCCACCAAAATCAGCGTGTCCTGGAGTATCAAGAATATTAATTCTATAATCTTTATAATTAATAGCAGTAGGTTTAGCAAGTATTGTTATTCCTCTTTCTCTTTCAATATCATTTGAATCCATTGCTCTTTCATCAACATTTTCATTATCTCTAAATGTACCGGATTGACGAAGTAATTGGTCAACTAATGTTGTTTTACCATGGTCAACGTGAGCAATGATTGCTATATTTCTCTTTTTCATAATACTTCTCCCTTTTTTTAGCCTATGATATTATATCACAAATTGTAAAAAAAAAACAAATATTTTTTATTTGTTTTATTATATTAACTAAATCTTCTTTCATTTACTCTATAATCTACATTATAATTATGCCTTTTTTCACTATATTTTTCTTTTACGTATCTATATAAAATCATAGTAATAAGCATAAAAAGAATTATGATAAATACTGTAACTAAATGACTTATTAATTTCTTAAATCCAGTTTCTCCCATATTATTCTCCTTGACTTATATTTTTTGCTTGTTTACTAAGAGCATCTTTAGCAGCTAATGCTTGTGCTTCTTTTTTTGAATTAGCTGTTCCTACTCCAAGAGTTATTCCATCTACTAACACTTCAAAAGTAAATGTTTTATTATGAGCAGGTCCTTCCTCATTAATAAGTTTATATTCAATACTTTCTTTTTCTGCTTGAACAAGCTCTTGAAGTAATGATTTATAATCATTTAAGAAATAATCAACATTATTTTCTATATATGGAATAATATTATCATAAACTATTTCTTTACATTTATTTAAATCATATACAAGATATGTTGCTGCAAGAAAAGCTTCAAAAATATCTGCTACTATTGCTTTTCTAGTTCTTCCTCCAGTTGCTTCTTCACCTTTACCTAATTTTAAATATTCATTTAATTCTAAATCAAGAGAATATTGATATAATGCATTTTCACAAACATAACTTGCTCTAAGTTTTGTCATTTCTCCTTCAGAATAATGATTATTTACATATAAATATTCACTTATTATAAAATCTAGAATTTTATCACCTAAGAATTCTAATCTTTCATAATCTTCACCTTCTTTTACTTCATTAACATAAGATGAATGAGTAAAAGCTCTTTGATATATTTTATTTTCTAAATCTAAATTATATTTATCTAATTTATTCATTATAAATCACCTTTAATAATAATAGCATATTTTTTTATAAAATTATACTATTATTAAATTTATTTTTATGATAAAATTAAATATGGTGATAAATATGAAAAATATAATGATTTTTTTAATTAATATTTATCAAAAAATTCCTGGAGATTTTCATAATTCATGTAGGTTTTATCCAAGTTGTTCAAACTATTCAAAAGAAGCTTACCAAAAATATGGATTTTTTAAAGGAACTAAATTAACTATTAAAAGATTATTAAAATGTCACCCTTTTGGAAAACATGGTTATGATCCTGTTCCAGAAGATGAATAAGGAGGATTTATGAAAAGAATAAAATATTTATTTTTAATAGCACTTGCATTATTTGTAACAGGATGTGATCAAATTACATTTAACAAAGATATTATGGATGATATTGATGTATACACAAGTATCTATCCTATTGAATATGTAACTAATAAAATATATGGAAAGAACGCAAATATAAATAGCATGTATCCTGCAGGTACTAATCCATATAAATATACATTTACTAAAAAACAAATTGAAGATTTTGGAAAAAGTGATTTAATTATTTATAATGGACTTACTAAAGAAAGAAATAATGTTGTTAAAATGCTTAATAAAAATAAAGATTTAAAAATAATAGATGCAACAGCAAGAATTGAATATACATATGACATAGATGAAATATGGATGAACCCATCTAACTTATTAACAATAGCTCAAAATATTAAATCAGGTCTTAATGAATATGTATCAGGTACATATCTTAGAAATGAAATTGATAAAAACTATGAAGAATTAAAACTTGAATTATCAAGACTTGATGCAGATATGAAAGATGATATTAATAATGCTAATTATAAAACAATAGTTGCTACTACTGATTCAATTAAAATATTTGAAAAATATGGACTTACAGTATACTCTCTTGATAAAGATAGTATTAATGATAAGACATATAGTGATATAACAAAATTAATTGATAATGGACAAATCAAATTTATTTATACAAGTTCTATTTCAGGAAATAATAAATATATAAAAGATTTAAAAACTAAATACCCTTCTTTAGAATTTGTGGAACTAAATACATTAAATAATATTACAGATAGTGATAAAAAGAATAAAAAAGATTATATTACAATAATGAATGAAAATAGAGATAAATTAAAAAAAGAGTTATATAAATAACTCTTTTTATTTTACAAAAAACATAAATATCATTGCTATTATAGATAAAGTATTTTGTAAAAAATGGAAGTACATACTCGCAAATATGTTATTAGTTTTATAATAAATATATGATAAAAATATACCAAGTGATGAATAAACTAAAATATATAATAATTCATAATAAGTTTTATAATCATCTATTACGTGTGCTATTCCAAATAATACACCACTAATTATTATAAATAAATACTTGTTTTTAAATAACTTTTTAAAAGTAGCTCTAAACATAAGTTCTTCTGAAATTGGTGCATATATCATACATAAGAAAGCTACATAAAATGGCATTTTCTTAAACATTTCATTTAAATTAGTTTGATTTGTTGCATTAGGCATATGAGATATAAAAGATATTATTAAACTAAGTACTATAGTAATTAATAATGAAATACCCCATAGTTTTAAAACAAAACTATTATAAGCAGTAAAATTCTTTATAAATACTTTAAAATCTCTAAATAATCTTTTTCTATAAATAAAAGTCATAAGTAAAAATATAATTAAATAAAGAAAATATCGATATTTTTCACCAATTAAATCTGGTACATAAAAAAGTAACACTAAACTAATAATTAATCCAATTAAACAAATATATTTATTATAATCTTTTACATCTTCTAGTACTGGTAATTCTTTTTTTTCTCTTAAATCTTTACAAACTAAAAAACCAAATACTCCAGATATTATATTGATTAAGAAAAATACAATTGATATTATTAATACTGGAACTCTATGCTTTTTTAAATCTACTTTTTTTGATGTTAAATACATAAAGTATCCTGAAAAGATCACAAGAACTATAAATATAACTAACTCAAATTTATTATTTAAATATTCATTAATATTTTTAGTTAAATCATATAATAAAAATACTATCATCATTATAGATGAAATAAATAACTTATTTTTTTGTTTTTCCATTTTATCACCCATAATAATTATAAAACTAATTTATACTTGTTTCAACTAAAATAACATCTTCACCTATTTTTTTAATTTGACTCCATTTAATAAATACTTCATCAAAAGATGAAAAGAATTTCTTTTCTCTTTTTTCTACAACAAATGAATCAATTAGACCTTCTTCATTTATTTTAACATCTATTATATTTCCTATTTTATGACCAGTAACAACACTAATAACATCCTTATCTTGTATTTGAGATAATCTCATTTTAAACACCTCAATAAATAATACTCAAAAAAAAAGAAGAAATTACTTCTTATTAACTAAAGCAAGTTCCTTCTCATCATATAAAGCTATTTTATCATTTTTTATCGAATTATAAATAGATGTTACATTTTTAAGCCAGTGACCTTTATCTTCAGTGTAAATCTTTTCTATTTCAGCAAATGTATCTCTACCCTTATCAAAATAATTATATCTAAGTACAGTAACATGTCCAATAATTCCTTGTTCTAAATTAGCAAATTTTGAAGATACAAGTGCACCTGGATTAAAATGTCTAGTTGCTATTGGACAATCATAATAATGTGATTCCCAGCATTCAATTGCCATTACAAATTCAGGTTCTAAATCAAATAATTCAGAATAATATTTTACTGTTTCTCTAATAGTCATTGTTTTTTCATATGGTTTATCTGATGCAATTGTATTAATATCAATATCATAGTTAGCTGGATGTTTATAAATATCTTTTACAACTAATAAAGAATCTCTTCTTATTTCTTTTTCTGACATAGTAAGTAATTTTTCCATTTTAAATAAATCAGTTTTTTCTCTTAAAACATTAGTTAATTTTTCTTCATCAAAAAGATAAACATTACTATATATATTAATTGATTCATTTAAAATTGCTACTTTTTCTTGATAAGGCTTAATTACATCCTCAAAATAAGTTAATTGTTTATCATCAAAAGACTTTTCAAAAGAAACATCATTAAATAATGCTGAATTAAACTTTTTATATTTAACAGGTCTTATTGATAAACTAGAAAGCATACATAATGATGCTAATGTTAATAATACTCTTTTTTTGTTTTTCTTCATTTTTTTCACCCCAAACGACACATATGATAACATAAAAAAGATAACAGGGTCAATCATTTTGTTATCTTTTTAACATATTTTACAGCATTAGTTTCTATCCTTGATACTTGTGCCTGACTAATTCCTAGTTCTTCACTTATTTCTACTTGTGTTTTACCATTTATATATCTTTGAAGAAATATATATCTTTCTTTTTCTTTTAGTTTATTTAATATTTCTTCTAAAAAAAGCTTATTATTCCAATTGTTTATATCTTCATTAGGATTTGAAATTTGATCAAATAAATATATTGTTTCCCCACCATCATCATAAATAGGTTCAAATATACTTATTATATTTTTACTAGCATCAAGAGCATAAATAACATCTTCTTCTTTTGCATCTAAATATTTTGCTATTTCTTCTATGCTAGGACTTTTTCCATTACTTATAATATAATCTTCTTTATACTTTAAAGCTTTATAAGCAAGATCTTTTATACTTCTTGAAATTCTAATAGTATTATTATCTCTTAAATATCTTTTAATTTCACCTTTTATCATTAGAACCCCGTAAGTAGAAAACTTAACATCATAACTTAAATCAAAATTATCTATTGCTTTTATTAAACCAACTGTACCTATTTGAAATAAATCATCTAAGTTATCTATTCTATTTTGAAACCCTTTTAAAATACTTAATACTAGTTTTAAATTACAATTAATTAATTCTTCTCTTGCTTTTAAATCATTATTTTCTTTATATTTTTTAAATAATTCCTTCATTTCACTATCTTTTAATACTTTTAATTTAGATGTATCTATACCCGATATTTCAACTTTATATTTTGACATAATAATCTCCTTACACATTCATATTGGTAAGAATATTATTTTTTATTCATTAAATATTAATAAGTTCACTTATATTCTTTATAATCTTTTTTTCAATTCTAGAAATATATGATTGAGAAATACCAAGCATAGTTGCAACTTCTTTTTGAGTATAATCTTGTTTTCCAAATAATCCATATCTAAGTATTATTATTTGTTTATCTCTTTCGTTTAATTTATTTATTTCTTCAAGCATAATTCTTTTTACATCATCTTTTTCAATATCTTTTGTCACAATATCATCTTCAGTACCAAGAATATCAGCGAGTCTAAGTTCATTACCTTCACTATCAAAACTAAGGGATTCATCAAGTGATACATCTGCATTTCTTTTTTTATTCTTTCTTAAATACATTAATATTTCATTATCAATACATCTTGATGCATATGTAGCAAGTTTAATGTTTTTATCATTCTTATAAGTATTAATTGCTTTTATTAAACCAATTGATCCTATTGAAACAAGATCTTCTAAATCTATTTTAGTACTTTCATATTTTTTTGATAAATAAACAACAAGTCTTAAGTTATGCTCAATTAGCTTTTCTTTCGCACTAATATCACCATTTTGATATCTTTCTACATATTCATATTCTTCCTCTTTAGTAAGTGGTTCAGGAAGAATATCACTACTACCTATAAAAAACAATTCATTTTTATTAAATATATTTCTTAAATACTTAATAATATTTTTTATCATTAGAAATCCTCCATAAGTTTTTTATTTAAAATAACATCAACATTATCAATAGTAATATTTACAAGTCCTATTAAAAACTTTTTATTTATTATTTTATTATCTATTATAATTTTATTTGATTTAATACATTTAAGTAGCCCATCATTACTTATTGTTTTATAAGGAATATAAATATAATTATTTTTTTCTTTTACAAGTTTCTCATTTATTAAAATAACAGGATAACCATTATATGGATCATTAACTTTATTTCCTGTATCTAAAAATGCACTTAAATCAAATTCTTTATTATTAATATTTAATTTAACTTTGTAATAATCATTATAATTATTCTTTATACTTTTTATATTTTTTAAATATACTATTAAAAATAATAAAGTGAAAAGTATAATAATTAATAGATTATAAATATTAATAAAACTATCATATATATTCAATTTAAAGAAATATAAAAAACCACCTAAAGTAATACTTATAATATAAAAATAATATAAATTTAAAATAAAATATTTTATATTTTTAAAACCAAAAGAAATTAAAATCATAATAATACTAATTATTAGTTTTAACATAATAAGTAAATATGAATTTATGTTAATAAATAATAAAAATATAGTTAAACTACCAATAAAAGAAGATATAATTAGTTTTAATATTAAAACATTTCTTTTTAAAATAGCTGATACTAAAAATAGAATTATAAAATCAAAAAACATATTAATAAACAATAAAAAATCTAAATATATTTTTATTTTCATCACCTCAATATAAGTATAAAAAAAAGACATTATAAATAATGTCGATTTTAATTTTATTTTTAAAAAAAGTTTAGCCTTTAAAGTTAAACTTATTTATTACTTTTCCTACTGTAAAAATTATATTATCTGCATTATTAATAGCAACTATTTTAAATATTGCTTTTCCACCAACAGTAAATGACGAAATAATAGCACTAATAATAATTGAAACAACTATATTATTTATAGAATAACTAGAACTAATACTAACAGCTAACATTGCCCCAATTGATCCAGATATAATACCTGATACATCACCAACTATATCATTACATATTGAAGATATTTTATTGCTATTTTTAATTAAATAAAGAGCACTTGATGCACCTTTTTTCTTTTTACTATTAAGTGCATGAAAAGTTGATTCATTTGCACTAATTGCTGCTGTACCTATAACATCAAATAATATACCAAGTGATATAGTTATAATAAGTAATAATGATAAAACTATATTATTAAATTTAGTTACAACTACATTTGATATACTACTAAAAACAACTGATAGTATAAAAGTTAATATAAATACTGTTATTATCCATTTATTTTGTTCTTTCATTTTATTACCTCTATAATAATTATATCATATTAAGATTAAAAAAAGAAGTTATATTACTCTATAACTTCTGTTGAATACCAATAATAATTACCATCATTATTCTTTTTAAATGTATGTTTGAAATTAGTTGGAACAAATCCATTTCCTATATAGTTTTCAATATAATCATCTATTTCACCGATTTTTGTAGTTCTAGATGTATTATTATAAACATCTATTTTATGAGTTTCTAAATTTTCAAAACCAATTAATACACTTTCAGCAATAATAAGATTATCATTATCATCATATTCATAATGTAATTGTCTATCATCTGTCATCTTATATGAACCAGTTGAACCTCTACCCATATATAAACAATAATAGTTACCTAATTTAAATACTCTACCACCTGGATATTCAAAACTTGATACATTATTAAGAGAAATATTATATAATCTCTTCATTGTCTCTTCCATATCACTAGCTTTTACATTAACATAATCAGTAACTTCTTCTGGTGCGTTGCCACCATATAATTCTAAAAACTCTTTTGAATAATCTTCTTTTGATGGTTTTTCTGTTGTTCTAAAAGTATTATTAAATGCCATAGAATATTTAGTTTCATCATTTATATCATCTATTGTTGTTTTTTGGCCAGTATAAGCATCTTTAATATTATCTAAATCTTCTGGTGTAAATGGTACCATAGACGTATAATACTTAACATCTGCTTTTGTAAGTTTTTTATTTGTTTCTTTTACTTCTTTCTTATCTTCTTTCTTGACTTCAGTTTTTGTAACATTTATTAATTTATCATAAGCTATAAATGCACTTAAACCAACAGTAATTATTAATAAAATAGTAATTAAAATATTTTTCATCATTTTATTATTTCCTTTCTATTATTATTATAGAATTATTTAATAAAAAAATAAATAATAAAAATATACACTTTACATTTTTGAGTAAAAAAAAACCTTAACTAAATAGTTAAAGTCATTAATAGTGTGGTATATCATAAATCAACTTTACGGCTTTGGTCGAGTTGAATTTCTCTCTTTAGTACTCAAGATTACTCTTTAAGCGCTTTCGCTTTAAACCAAAGAACTATGTGTTGCCATCTATAGTTACTCGATTACCACTTAGTCCGCACTTTAATACTTATGATATATACACGCTAGAGGTTTTCCCTAACAAAAGTGACTATTCTTATATGTTTTTGCATTGTTTATTTCATTAACAATTGTTAAATCCCAAAAACAACACTCACATCATGTACGTTATTATATTATTTACTTATAGTGACGTGGTAAAAGGAGTTATCAGCTACATGCCATTGTAGTTATCCTTAAACCTAAAATTACATACACACCCCAACTTGGGCAGAAGAAGCACATATATAAAGTGTCATGCTTACAATTGGTAGATTTTTAGGCCCACCTTCAAATAGTATAATGACTAGCATAATGCACCACACGAATATAATTATACCATATTATTTAAAAAATGTCCAATTTTTAAGGACATCTTAATTAAGTATATTTTCTATTTCTTTTACTACATCTTCTATTTTTTCATTTACTAAAATATGGTCAAACTTATCTTTTTGTGCTATTTCTTTTTTTGCAATTTCAAGTCTTCTAATAATATCTTCTTCACTATCAATAGCTCTTGTTCTAATTCTACGTTCTAATTCTTCATGACTTGGTGGAAGAATAAATATTAATATAGAATCATTTATTAATTTTTTTACATTAAGGGCACCCACAACTTCAATTATTAGAAATACATTTTCACCTTTTTCCAATAATTCATCAATCTTATCTTTAGGTGTACCATAATAATTACCATTATATTTAGCATATTCTAAAAATAGATTTTTTTCTATTCTATCTTCAAATTCTTTTTCAGTTAAAAAGTAATAATCTTTATTATTTTCTTCACCTTCTCTAGGTTTTCTAGATGTAGCGGAAATCATTAACTTTCCACCATTTTTATTTATATAATTACTTACTATACTATCTTTTCCTACTGCACTAGGACCAGTTATTACTATTAATTTTCCCTTTTTACTCATTATAATCTCCTAATCTTAGTTTTTTTATCATTTCATTACCTTCACAATCAACACATGAAGCAGAAGCTAAAAGCATCATAATATATGGAATTACAAAGGTAGGAATATTTCCATTATTTAAATATGAACTTTTGATAATATATAAAATCATCATAAATTCAGGAGGTAATGCTACAGCATTGAATATAAGAAAATTCATTTTTTCTTTATCATCTTCTGAAAGATAATTATAAAAATCTTTAAATTTCATTTTTATCAATCCTATAACTTTTAATTCTAGATAAATTTGCTATATCTACTTGCATATCAAGAATACAATTTTCATAATCTTCTTTTCCATCCATTGCCATTGCATAGGTCTTAGAATTTTCATATTTTTCAAGTTCATCTTCAAGACTATCAATAATCATATTGACTCTAAAGTAATTAGAAATACTTGCGATTGCATTTAATAAATAAATTCTTCTTTTCAAACAAGAAATTCTAATATTTTTTTCTTCTCTAGTAATTACTTTATTAAATCCAACTAAATGATTAAGTTCATCTTTTACTTCCATATATAATGGAATTGATTTAGCATTTAATCCTTTAACTATATTTCTAATTTCTTCTTCAGTAAAATCTTTTTTATAAATTAAGTCAATTTTATTATTTTTCATAATAACCCCCTAAATTTGACAAGTAAATTAATGGTATCACAAGATACCAAAAAAGTAAAGATTTAAAAATGCAAATACAATTTGCATTCTTATTTTTCAAAATCACATGCTGAGCATTTTATTTTATCATTTTTTTCTACTAACATACTATTACATTCAGGACATCTTTCACCTGTCGGTTTATCCCAATACGCTTCTTTACATTTTGGAAAGTTATTGCAGCCATAAAAAACTTTTCCTTTTCTTGTTTTTCTTTCAACAATTTTTCCATCACATTTAATACAGTCACATACTTCAACTACCACTTTTTCTTCTTTTTCTTCCTTCTTTATATATTTACAAGTAGGATAATTAGAACAAGCAGTAAATTCTCCATATTTACCATTTCTAATAACTAATTCTTTTCCACATTCAGGACAAAGTTCTCCAGTTTTTTCTGGTTCTTTCTTTTCCATTTTATCAAAAGCATTTTCAACCATTGGTTCAAACCTCCTATAAAATTCTTCTAATAACTCATTCCAAACTATTTTTCCATCTGCTATTTCATCTAAGTTTTCTTCCATTTGAGCAGTATATTTAACATTTATAAGTTCACTAAAGAATTCTTGTAATTTATCAGTTGTTTCCTCACCCATTTCAGTAGGAACAAATTTCTTTTGATCTTTTGATACATATAATCTTTCTACTAAAGTTGATATAGTACTAGCGTAAGTAGATGGTCTACCTATTCCTAGTTTTTCCATTTCTTTAATTAATGATGCTTCTGTATATCTAGCTGGTGGTTCAGTGAAATGTTGTTTCTTTTCTACTTTATCTGTTACAAGTACATTAGATTTGTAATTTGATAAATCTGGTACTTTGTTTTCTTCTTTTTCTTCATCATTGTATATTTTTAAATAACCATCAAATTTTAAAGTACTACCAGTTACTTTAAATCTATAACCATTATTATCTAAAATAGCTGTAGTAACACTAGATATAGATGGAGCCATTAATGAAGCTAATGCTCTATTATAAATTAAGTTATATAGTTTATATTCATCAGAAGTTAAATATGGCTTAACTTTTTCAGGTGTTCTTAGAACGCTTGATGGTCTTATAGCTTCGTGAGCATCTTGAACATTTTCAGTTTTATTAGATTTTTTAACTGCACCTAAATATTCTTTACCATAAGTTACTTCGATATATTTATAACTATTTGAAATAAATTCATTTGAAAGTCTAATTGAATCAGTTCTCATATAAGTAATTAAACCGACAGTTTCACTTTCAAGTTTAATACCTTCATATAATTTTTGAGCTACACTCATTGTTTTTTTAGATGTAAAACCAAGTTTATTTGCTGCATCTTGTTGTAATGTACTAGTTATAAAAGGTGGTTTTGATTGTCTTTTTTTATCATTTATTTCTGTTGATTCTATTTTATAAGAATTAGATAATTCATTAACTATTTTAGTAGCATCAAGTTCATTATCTATTTTTACTTTTTTACCATCTTTTTCAAATAAATCAGCACTAAAATCAGGGAATAATGCTTTAATTGTCCAATATTCTTCTGGAATAAATTTTCTTATTTCTCTTTCTCTATCAACAATTAATTTTAATGCAACACTTTGTACTCTTCCTGCACTTTTACCACCTGTTTTGGATTGCATAAGTTTACTTAATCTAAATCCTATAATTCTATCAAGAATTCTTCTTGTTTCTTGACTTCTTACCATTAAGTCATCTATTTTTCTTGCATTTTTAAAAGAATTTAAAACAGCATCTTTTGTAATTTCATTAAATACTATTCTTTCATAATTTTTATCATCAATATCAAGAGCATCTTTTAAATGCCATGAAATAGCTTCTCCTTCACGGTCGGGATCGGTTGCAAGATATACTTTATCAGCATTTTTTACTTCTTTAGTAAGTGCTGTAATATCTTTTTTCTTACCTTTAATTGGAATATAATTAGGTTTAAAACCATTTTCAATATCTACTCCAAGTCCAAATTTACCACTAGTTGCAAGATCTCTTATATGACCTTTAGAAGATAATACTTTATAATCAGTTCCTAAATACTTTTCAATTGTCTTACTCTTAGCTGGTGATTCAACTATAACTAGATTTTTAGACATAATTTCTTCCTTTCTTAGTGACTTTTATTAAAATTCTTTTTATCGTATTCTAATTTAACCGGTTTGTAACTGATTCGGTATTCATCAATTATACCATATTTTTCCATAAGTTCAAGGTGTTTTTTTGTCGGATAACCTTTATGTTTACACAATTCATACTCTGGATATTTTTTATCAAGTTCATACATAATTTTGTCTCTTGTTACTTTTGCAATAATAGATGCTGCTGCTATAGTAACACTTTTTGCATCACCTTTTATTATCTTTAAAACTGGAATATCAAGAGTATCAATTGGCATTGCATCTGTTATTAAATAATCTATTTTTACTTTTTCATTTGCTTGTTTATATGCATTAATCATACCAAGTCTTGATGCTTCATAAATATTTATTTCATCAATTGTTTTAGGTGAAATAATAGAAACACCTACAGCTAAAGCATCTTTCATTATTATATCATATAGCTTATCTCTCTTTTTTTCACTAATCTTTTTAGAATCATTTATTTCTTCATTAGTATAACCTTTTGGAAAAACTACACAGGCTGCAACTACAGGTCCAATAAGAGGTCCACGTCCTGCTTCATCACAACCACCTATAAAATTATAACCTTCTTTATTTAAATTATTTTCATACTCATTCATATTCATCAAACGTTACCTTACCTAAATTACCTTCCTGCAAATCTTTAATAACTATCTTAGATACTTTATCATAATCAACTTCATTTCCTCTTTGTATGCATCCTCTTTTTCTACCTATTGTTTCATATGCTTCAATAAAATCTTCATCTACTTCTTCTAAACCATATCTAAGTTTTAAATTTTCTTTATAATTTTTATTCATATAATCAAGTATATAGCATGCTACTTTTCCAATAGGAAGAATTTCTTCTTTAATTGCAGAAAAACTAGCTAAATTATATGCAATAAGTTCATTATCAATTTTAGGCCAAAGTATACCTGGTGTATCCATTAAGTCTATTTCTTCATTTAATCTAATCCAACTAAGTTGTTTAGTAACACCTGGTTTATTACCAACAACAGTTGCTTTTTTACCAGATAATCTATTAATAAGTGTACTTTTTCCTACATTTGGTATTCCTAGTATTATTGCTCTATAAGTTCTTTTCTTAAGTCCTTTTTCTTCTCTTTTCTCGTTAAGATCTTTAAGTACTTCATGTGTAACTGTACTTATCTTATCAATATTCTTATTATTAATTAAATCAAGTAATATTACTTTATACCCTTTTGACTCATAATAATTAATCCATTTATTAGTCTTTTCCATATCACATAAATCACTTTTAGTCATTAAAACAATTCTAGGTTTATTACCTACTATTTCATCTATATCTTTTATTTTAGATGAAAAAGGTATTCTTGCATCCAATACTTCATATATAATATCAATTAAATTTAATTGTTCCTTTATTAATCTTTTAGCCTTAGCCATATGACCAGGATACCAATTAATATTAGTTTTATTTTCAATCATTTGGATTACCTCCTTAATTTATCAGCATTTTCTTTATTCATATTATAATTTAACCATTTTTCTTTACTTACCATAACTATAGGTATATCAAACTCTTTGGCTGCTACAATACTTTTTTCTAACAATAATTCATCTTTCGTATCACTAAAATACACAATATAATCAGGTTTGATTTCTTCACCATTTGAATTAAATCTTTTATAAGCAACTTCATTTTCGTGGATATGTGAATCCATATTACATACTTTTTTAGATTCAATTAACAAATGATGTGGTAAACAATATTTATCATCGCCTTTAGCTTGTCCAAAAAGAGATACAGAAGAATTTGGATAAAAAATATCTTCATCCGATGTGTATTGATGAATCCCAAGATTTTTTGCTGAAGAACCTAAAATATCATTTGGTTGAAAACTATAAAATCCATAACAAACATCTTGTATATTACATGTTTCAGAAAACTCTGTTCCTATTGCAGACATTGAAATATAATTTTCTTTTCGACTTATCCAATCATTTGCATAACCATTTTCTGTAGAAATTTTATTTAAAAAGAACCCACCTAATACATGAACAAACATAAAGCATTCATCTGGAGCTTCATATATTTTAACATCCTTTAATTCTCTAACAAAATCATCTTCATTTGGTTTATAGCAGCTATCAAGATATATTTTTGAAAAACTTTTTGATAATAAATTTTCTAAATTAAAGAAATCTAAATAATTAGTTTTTTTAACACCCTCATATATTTTCTTTAATTCATCAGCTTCATTTACATTATTAATATTTTTTAAATCATTAAATAACATTGTAATTTCTGGCATACATAAGCTGTCGATATCATCAGCAAATGCATATAAGAATTCATTAACAAATTTTATATCTACACCATATTTCTTTATGAATATTAAGCACTTAAGATAATCAACTATATTATTAAATTCTAAGTAATCATTATTATATTTAAAAGAATATAAAAAACTTTCATTAGTTTCTTTATATAATTGATCACATAAAATTTTATTTTTATTAGTCCAATTAATAACATCATCAATATTCTTAATTGATTTATTATGAAGCATTAAATATGTAAAATTATCAATAAAGTTTTGATCCAATTCATCGATATTTATGTACATATTCATATTGTGTTCAATATAATTTCCAAACCCTATTTGGTTATAAAATATCTGTAGTAACTTCTTATAATCAATATCAGGATGTTTTTTAGAATATGAATCCAAACATCTAAATAATATCTTTTTCTTATTAAAATAGATTTTTCTAAAATCATATATTCCTTCTTCATAAATACTATCCTTATTTAAAAAATCTATTTGTTCTTCAATGCTCATAATTTCACCTCTTCTATTAAAGTGTTGCACAGGAATATCAACCCCTAAATGCTAACACTATTTTTCAATATTTTTAGTAATATTTGCTTAATTCTATCAATTTCTTTTGCTTTTTTTATACTCAATATGCAAGATACTAATCCTTACAATTCCTTATTTTATAAGCATTTCTAAAAAGTGTTGCAAAAAGCGTTATCAGACAGTTTATATTAGTTTTATTTTCATTCATTTGGATCAACTCCTTTATTTTCTAACTTTTTTTAATACCTTTAATACTTCCTGATTTTCCCTATCAAAAAATTTTTTTCTCGGATTATCAGAAGATTCATTTATCAGTGAAGCAAATTCATCTAATTCTATTAAGTCTAAATGAAAATTATCTTTTATT
>CADANX010000001.1 GCA_902789425.1 uncultured Erysipelotrichaceae bacterium | reverse complement strand
TGATCCATTACCTGAAACTACTTTAAGAGATAGAAAAACTAAGAATGCTTTTAAAGCTGGAGTTAAAGATATTAGAGTTCATGATTTTAGGCATAGTTGCGCTTCTCTATTAATTGATAGTGGTGCTAATATAACATTAGTAGCTAAATATTTAGGGCATTCTAAAATTGATGAAACTCTTAATACCTACTCTCATATGTATCAAAATAGACTTGAAAATATAGTCCAAATAATTGAAGTACAAAATACTAAATTATTAGAAAGTAAGCAAAAAGAATTACCCGAATCTAGAGAAACAATTATTGATTATGAAGATACTGAGTATTATGATTATGATGAAGATTTAGATAATAAAAAAGAAGATGACCTAGTCCTTTAATGGGCTAGGTCGTTTTTTATATTAACTTATTTAATTCTTTAGAAAATTTTATTTTATTAAACAAATCAAGTGAAGAATATATTTTATTTTTATTTTTATTTATTGATTTCAATATTTCAACCGGTGTTGATTGATCAATTAAAGACATAATATATTTAGCAGTATCAGAATTAACATCAGATATATTTTCTAAATAGACACATTTGATATCACCTGATATTTCATTATTTTGCATAATAGTCTTTGCTATATCTTTAGTTTGACGTATGCCTGTTAGTACTATTATCTTTTCTTTTGTAACATTAGTAATATTAAATTTTTTATAAACCTTTTGTTGCTTCAAAACATTAATTAAATCACTATTTTTAAAATATAAAGTGACTTCAGAATAATTAAGAAAGATATTTAAAATCATATTATTATCGCATAGATCATCAATTTTATGGTTCCTATACAAATAATATGCATGATATTTTTCACTATTCTTATCTAAAGCGTCAAATATTACGTTAGAAATATTATATAATTTTTTGCTTTTATTAATATAGTTAATACATTTTGTAGTACATGTTGTTTGCTTATTTAGATAATCTATAAGTCTATCCTCATTTGTAACATTTTGCGATAGCAATTCATCAGCAATAGTATTATCTATATAATCAAGATATAAAAGCAATTCTAACATTTCATCACCACTAATGTTCTTATTAACTGCCATTTGATATATTTTATGTTTATCAGACAATGATAAATAATCAATATTTATACCATAAATCAATTTATAATTATGAATTATATCAAACAATTGTGGCAAGTAACCACCTTTATTATAATTATTATCAATCGAATCAAATTGTTTGCAGATTAAAGTATCAACATTGTCATCATGATTAATTAATTTTGAAACTGCAATTAATACATCTAAATTATTAATTTTCTTAATTTCGTTCTCGGTGATTTGATGTTTATTATATAAATCCTCAAAATTTATAATACTTAAATCAAAACAATTAATCAATGAATTCCTAAATCTACTTATAGTATCTAATTCAATTTCTTCATTATTAATATTTTCGGTAACTATATTCGATATAAATCCAACCAATTCATTTTTATCTATATTTGATTCTTTTAATAAATCAATTGTTTTACATATAGATTCAATATTTATATCTTTTAATGACAATATATTTTTAAATCTATCATTTAATTTATTTTTATTAATCAACTTAGCAGATTGAAATGCTTTTGATTCAAACAACGCTACATTCGGCACATCTTTTCCTAAAGTAATAACATTTTTTATTCTATCAGTAATAAAACTACTATCAACTTTATTAAATGTCATTATAATATTCGAAAGATTATCCTTATCAATAATGGTGTTAGTGGTAATAGTATCTGATACGTATTTTTCAGTTGTGGTATATATCTTTGTGCCTTTTGGAAAATTATAAAAATACTTTTTATATTGTGAATCTATATAACCACTATTTATCATATTAATTATCAATTTTTCGACAACTTTTATTCCTTCTGTATCATTATCTTCAGATGGTATATTATCACCATTTATATTTTCACCAATTACTTTCTTATTAACATATATATCTATATAATTTGCTCCATTTGAATCATAATGGTTTAAAATATAATCAAGTTCACCATTAAACTCAGTTTTTAAATATGCTACAAAGGAACATGTAACTATGTTTATATCTAAATCTTCATTTTTATTATTCTTAGATTTTCCACGTGAACATATCATTAAATATATATTTTTAAAATGTTCTATTCTTCTTTTAATCGTTCTAATATTGATACTTTGCCCTTCAATAAGCCATGATAATTTAGAAATATCTATTATTTTATTTTCTTTATCAAAAGATAAATCATATAATAAATCATCTCTTATAATCAATTGTCTTAATACTTCTTCTTTATCATCAATATTAATTTGATTAATATATGAAATATAATCAAATATTTTTATATATTTTGACTCTGAACTATCTTTTTTATTATCTTTTAAACAAAATATTAATGTAATACCATTTCTATTTTGTTCATTTCCTTCAATATATAATCGATAAAATTCATTTAAATAAAATTCTACTATATCATTATTTTCAATTCTATCTAAATCTTCAATAATTATTATTATTTTTCTTAATCTAGGCAAAAATTTAATTTTTTTACCAAATAATTCATTATATATTTGAATTGTATCTTCCTCAGTTATTTCTCGTGATTTAGAATTATTCCAAAAGGAAAATAATACTTCTTTATTAAATATTATGTAGAAAAAAGCAAAACCTATTATAATAGTTGGTATTTTAGGAACAATATATAAAATGAAATTCTTTTTATCATCTAGGCTAATGTCATTAAATGATGAAATATCAAATCCAAATTTACATGTTATATATAACAATCCAACTAATAATAAAACATAAACTAAAAACCATTTAAACAAGCTAATAAAGCTAGGAAAAGATATTTTTGCAGCGCCATAATTAGCATTAATCCTTCTATTTATATATGCTGAATTATATTTTCTCGTCTGAGAAGATACTTGTCTTAAAAATGTCTTATGTAATCTTACAATTGATTTTTCCGATGGAATACTTTCATTACCTTCATCTCTAATTTTTAATTTATTATCCCAAAGATTAACTCTTATAATTTTATATCTTAAAAAAAACAATTTATTAATTAATAATTGTATTAATGATGATTTGCCTGATCCATATTTAGAAACAATCCCAATAACATTCGCATCATCTTTAATTGCATTTTTAATTCTTTTAACCTCATAATCATAGCCAAATATGTCATCTTTTTTGCTTTTAATTGGATTTTCAAGATTAACTTTATAATACTTCCTTTTTAGCTTTGTCATTTCTTACCTCCTTACATCAAAAAAAAGAGCAAAATATACCTATAAATAATATAATATTTGCCCTTTTTATTCTTTTTCTTTTATTCTTTATTTAATAACCAATCAACTACATTGATTTTTGTTATTCCATCATAATCAGCTTCCATATCCATATCATAAGTTATTAAATATTTTGGATAATGGTCTCCTGTTTTTTGTAATGATTTTAGTTCTCTTTCTAATACTTTTTCATCTCTAACTGTTAATGCTACTTGATAATATTTTAAGCCATCTCTATTTTCAGCAACAAAGTCAACTTCTAAATCATCAACCTTACCAACATATACTTTATAACCTCTTCTTAATAATTCAAGATAAACTATATTTTCTAATATATGCCCTATGTCACTATCAGCTTTTTTACCTAATAAATAACTTCTTAATCCTTGATCAACAACATAATATTTGTAGTCTCTTGCAAGTAAGTTCTTACCTTTAACATCAAATCTTTCAGCTTTATATATTAAGAAACTTTCTACAAATGCAGAAATATAATTTTCAACTGTATGATTACTTGTAGACATTCCCTTACTTGTTAATGTATCACTTATTTTTTTAGTAGATATTGGACTACCTATACTATCAAATATAAATTTTAAAACACTTTCTAATAGCATTTTATCTGTTATATTATTTCTAGTTATTATATCTTTATAAACTATTGTAGTAAATATACCTTCCAAGTATGTATCCAAATCATTAGGATTATCTTGAAGTATTGATATATTACCTGGCATACCACCATTTTTCATATAGTCTAAAAAATATTCATAACGACTTTTATCAGAATTATTAAATGCACTTAGATATTCCTTGAATGATAAAGGTAACATTTTTATTTCTACATATCTTCCTGATAATAATGTTGCTAATTCTCCAGATAGCATATAAGCATTTGAACCTGTTATATATACATCAACATTTTTCTTTATATATAAACTATCAACAGCTTTTTGAAATTTAGGAACATTTTGAACTTCATCTAAGAAAACATAATAATTTTTCTTTGAATCTATTTTTTTATTTACATAATCATATAGTTCCTTATAACTTTCAAAATTATAATCAGCATCTTCAAGATTTATCTTTATTATTTGATCATCTTTAACACCAGTTTCTTTTAAATAATTTATAAATAATTCAAATAATGTAGATTTACCACATCTTCTTATTCCAGTAACAACTTTGATTAAATCTTTATCCTTAAACCTTTTTAATTGTTCAAGGTACTCTGTTCTTTCTATCATAGTTTTCACCTCTGCTATAAGTATATATTAAATTTGATATAAAGTCAAGTTTTGGAAATATTTTTCCAAAACTACCAAAATTCGACAACTTTTGGAAAGTATTATTTTTTGCTATTTTTATCGTTATCTTTTTCTATTTTGGATAATTCTTCATAATCTTCTTCATATCCTAATCTTCTTAAATAATCTTTTCCACCATCAACTGCAACTGCTCCACATTTACAAAATTTAAAATCATGTCTATATGTTGATTCAATAACATCTCCACATTTTTTGCATTTAATTTTATTAACTATTATCTTATTCATAAAACCACTCCAATAAATCCATTACTTCTTTTTTAATACCCATTTTATCTGCGTACTTAGAAAGTTTAACAAGATCCTTATCCTTTCTCTTAATATATTCTCTTAAACTATATTTAATATGTTCATTATCCATTCTTTTTTTAGACCTTATAATATCACATATACATCTTTCAATATCATATACTCTAACAATATTCCCAAATGGTGTTTTCACTTCCGTTAATCCTAATTCATATATATCATCAGATACATAAAATACATTATGATTTTTCAATTTAACACTATTATAATTTTTCTTAACAGTTACATCATACTTGCTATCAGGTGCTTTAATTGATAATCCATGAAAATATAATGCAGTCATATGAGAATATATAATACCTGGTAAATTCAAATTAAGTACATAATAAGAATCTGGAAATTTATTAACATCTAAATATATTCCATTATCTATTTTTTCTATGATTCCTCTATCTACCATAATATTAAGATACATTCTATGAATACCCATTTCAGTTAATTGTTTAGATGTAATATATCCATTATTATACTTCATTAGTTCTTGTATTATCTCAATATTACTTTGATCTCTAAACTCTTTTATAGTCATCTTTTTCATATACATTCTCCTTTTGACTTTTACACCATTATTTTATATTTTATCAGTACAAATGTCAATACTATTATAAAAATAAAATACTAATAATTTATATAAAAAATTAGTATTTTTTTTAAATTTATGTACCTAGCTTAGTACCTAAAATAAATTTATATGCATTTTACCCTTTATTTTCAACAAAATATAAACTATTTGCTCTCTTCAGGGGGAAGAGAGCATTTTTATAAAAAATAAAAAGCCTATATAAATAGACTTTTTATAGTTATTAAATAACTATTATAAGAAAATAAAATTTAATCAGCTCTTGCTGATGAATTCATTATAACATATGATTTTAAAAAATGAACCTAAAATAGTGAATTTTATTTCACTAATTTATTTCTACCTGTTTTCTTAGCTTGATATAGATTTGTATCTGCTTTTGATATAGCATCTTCTACTGTTATATAATCTTTTATTGATGTTGATCCTATTGAAATAGTTACTTTTATTAATTTGTTATTTTCTATTTCAAATTGTTCTTCTTCTATTTCTTTTCTCATTTTTTCTAAAATATTTGTAAAAACTGAATAACTAAGATAATGAGGTGCAAACATAACAAACTCTTCGCCTCCCCATCTTCCTGGGATTATTCCTTTTACCGAATGTTTTTTTAAAATATTAGCTATTTTTTTTAGAACTAAATCACCTGATGGATGTCCATATTTATCATTTATTTTTTTAAAGAAGTCAATATCAAGTATTGCTACATGATATGCTTTATTTTTTTCTTTTGCAATACTAACAAGTTTTGTACATATTTCATTAATTGCATGCCTATTATATAAATCAGTTAGTTCATCATATTCTGCTTTTTTTGATAGTTCTTTTTCTTTTTTATAAGAACTTGATGTATAGAATAATGCAAATAGTGAAATTGCTATAAATGCAAAACTATTATTAGCTATAAATAAAATACTATTTTTGTAAATATCTAATTCTATTGTCATATCTAAATGAAGTAATGGATAAAATGTTGCCATAAAGAAATATGAAATAATAATTATTATTGCATATATCATTGGTCTTTGTTTTGCACTTTTTACTTCAGGATTAAAAGCAGGTAAAAAATAAGCAACTAGCATTCCAAAACACCAATTTTGATAACATGGAGTCCATCCAAAAGATAGTATTCCGCATATTTGATGAATCCATATTTCTAAGAAAGCCATTCCCATATATTGATCTATATTTTTGTAACTTCTTGGTATATAGTATAAATATAATAAAATTGAAAAGATATTTATTATACTCATGAATGTATGACCTATAACTGCATATATAATCATAAAGAAAATATGACATAAAAATAAGAATATATTTACAAAGAAAACAGTTAACTCTATTTTACCTTGAGTATCTTTTCTTTTTTCCCAAAGTTCTTCAATATCTTTCATATTAAGTCTCCTTATAATTATTATATAATCTATTTTATTTTTTATCAATTAAAAAGATGATTAATCATCATCTTCTTTATAATAATCATCATCTTCTTTATCTTCTTCTTCAAAACTCCATGGGTATTCATAGCCTTCTTTTACTTGTTCTTTTTGAATATCATCAAGTCCCCAGTCATCTAATTGTTCATCTGTATATTCTGTATCTGCTAAATCTTTTTTCTTTTTTTTCTTATCTTCTTCATCATTTAATAATAAATCTAATAAACCCATAATAATCCTTTCTTAATCTAAATTATTATTAAAGTAATCTAATAATAATTTATTACTTACTTTATATTTTTTATGTACTTGATTTAAATAATTTATTACTTCATCTTCTGAAATATTATTATTTTTATATTCTTTTACTATTTCAAGTAATAATTCTTTTATTTCACTAGATAAATCATTACCTAAAAATTCATCTATTTGATCTGTTACTACTAAATATCTTAAAAAATCATTATCAAACATTATTCAAAATGAGTATGTTTAGTTATCCATTTTTTTAATGATATTTGTACCCAGAAACTATATATTCCTAGTGTAATAATAATTAATAGTAACCATTTAATCCAAAGACCAAATAGTCCAATAGCAGATCCATCAAATTTTAATCTTTTTCCATCAACAACAGTATGTTTTGCTTCCCATCCATAAACCATACATAATGCCCATGGATAACATATTCCAAATGTAATTATTGTTAAAAATCCACCTAGTAATTTCCAACCTATTAGTTGAAGTAAACCTCCGTCAAAATATGAATTATTATTTTTTTCCATAACTACTCTCCTTTTATTTATAATAACACTTTTAATTATTTTTTTAAAGAAAAAAAGACAATTATTCATTGCCTTTTAAACTACTTACCATATCTATTTTTCTTATTTTTAGTCCTAATACTTTACTTACTAAAAATGCTGTTAAGAGTGTAATTAATGTAGAAACTAATAATGATAAGAATGATATTTTTATTTCAAAATCATATTCTGCACTTAGTGCACTTATAAATATTTTTTTAACAACAAATATACCTATTGGAATACCAATAATTGTTGCACATATACTTATCCATATATTTTGTTTTAAAAATATTTTAGATATTTTTGAATTATTAAATCCTAGTACTTTTAATGTAGCAAATTGATAATTCTTTTCTGCAAAAGAAAGTACACCAATATTATATATAATTATAATACATAGAAATACAGCAACAAATGATATAATTGCAATCATTGATTTCATTACATCAAGCATTGTATCAACACCTGTTTTAAGTTCATCTTTACTTTGAAAAGATAGTATTCCTTTTATATTTGTTACATTTTTTAAATCTTTGTTAGTATATAATGAATCAGGTATATATTTTAAACCTAATGATTCATAATATTTTTTATTCATTGTAATATTTTGATTTTGTGGATCTTTATTAAATCCAATTATTTTTGTTTCATAATATTTATCAGAACCATATATATGCCATTTAATTTTATCACCTATTTTATAACCTTCATTTTGTGCAAGTTTTCTTGTTATATATACACCATCTTTTATAGTTAAATAATTATTATTTTCATCCATAAATCTAACTAAATCACCTGCATTAGTTATAAATATATTATTAGAAATAATTTTATCATTTACAGCTATTTCTACTTGAACACTTTTAGATGTTTTATCACCATATTTTGTATATAAGTGATTTAATTCTTCTTCTGAAACTTCTTCTGGAATATTTATTTTATATTCATAATTATTTAATTTATTAAATTGTACTTTTAAGTATTCATCAATTGTATCTTTAATACCAAAAGCGCAAACTAAAAGTATCATACAACCAATTATTCCAGCAAATCCCATAAATGTTCTCATTTTATTTCTAAGTATATCTCTTATGTTCCATCTATCTGAAAAACTAAGTCTTTCAAATATACCACTTTTAGTCATTTCAATACTTTTAATATTTACTTTAGGTCTTTCTGCTCTTAGTGTTTCAGCAGCATTTAATTTTAATATTTTTCTTGTTGATAAATATGTAAATATAAGTACACATATTATAGAAAATATTGATACATATATATTTTTAATATCAAAACCTGCTTTATAATTAGGTATTTCATAATATGTCATTTCTAAATCAATAAAATATTTACCTAATACAAAATAACCTGTTATCATACCTGTAATACATGCCCAGAATGATAGTTTAAAGTTTTCAAGCATATAATATATAGTAATTACTTTTTTACTAAATCCTAATGCTTTTAATGTACCTATTTCAGTTCTTTTTCTTTTAATTAATCTTGTCATAGTTGTAATAACAGAAAGTAATGCTATAAATATAAATAAACCTGAAAATATACCTATAAAACTATTACCTTCATCAATTTCACTTTGATAAGATGAATAAGATAATTCATTTTTAATATCAACTATAGCTTGAGTTCTTTTAAATTTTTTAACTTCTTCTTTTACACTTTTTATATTTTTCTTATTATCTACATCAATAATCATTTTATTATATCTAATATAATCTTTATAATTAAATGATGGCATTAATTCTTCAAATTTTTCTTTGCTTTCAATATTTTGTTCTTTCATTATTTGATATCTCATTATTCTTCTTGAAATATATTTTGAACTAATATATATATTTGCATAATCTTCATGAGATGGTATTAAACTTGTTTCATCTTTTACATCCATTACTTTATCTGGTACTGTAATAAATCCTTTTATTTTATTTTTTATTAATACATCACCATAATTAAGTTCTAATATATCACCTATTTTAAGACAGTTTTCTTTTGCATAATAGTAATCAAGCCATATACCATTTTTATTTTTTTTAAACTTTTCACCTTTTACAATATAGAATTTAGAAACAGTATTATCATTTATATAATTTACTCTTACTTTATGTTTATCTTTATTAGCAACACTAGCTAGTTCTGGTAAAGTTAAAATAGCATTAACGTCTTTTACATTTTTTATATTTTTTATTGTATCTATATCTTTTTCTTTAAAACTACCATATGCATTAAAATCTTGTAAATTATTCTCTTTATAATAATCATCTGCACTTTTTTGCATACCTATCATATAAGCATTAATACCAGTATATATAAATATACCTATAAAAATCATTAAAAATATAGTTACATATTGAGATAAATCTTTTTTTACATCTCTTTTAATTTTAGTTTTAAGCATTACCAAGTGACCTCATCTACTGATTTTGGATTTTTGTTAACTTTTACTGATTCAACTTTTCCATTTTTTAATTTAATAACTCTATCTGCTATTTCACTAATTAAAGTATTATGAGTAACAACTATAACTGTATTCCTATCATTATCTCTATCACATTGTTCTTTTAAAAGTTTTAATACTTCAGCACCTGTTTTTGAATCAAGTGCACCTGTTGGTTCATCAGCTAGTATTATTTGAGGATCTTTAGCTATTGCTCTTGCTATAGAAACTCTTTGTTGCTCTCCTCCAGAAAGTTCAGATGGAAATTTATTTATATGATTAATAAGTCCAACTTGTTTTAAAACTCTTTTAGCACCTCTTGGTTTTTGAACTATATCATTTATAATTTGAACATTTTCTAAAACTGTAAGTGTTGGAAGTATATTATAAAATTGAAATATAAATCCTATATTTTCAGCTCTATATTTAGTTAATTCTTTTTCTTTATAATCAGATATTTTTCTATTATTAACAATAATTTCTCCACTAGTAGCTTCGTCCATACCACCAATTAAATTAAGTAGTGTACTTTTACCTGCTCCTGAAGGACCTAAAACAACTACAAATTCACCTTTTGAAACAGAAAAAGATGCACCATCTAACGCATTATATTCTTTTTCACCTATTTTATAGGATTTTGTTACGTTATCAAAAACAATAAAATCTTTCATTTAAACCTCCCCAAATTCTATTAAACACAAATTCATTATAAAACATAGAGTATAAAAAAACAATAATTTTTTTGCTATAAATTATTATTTTTTTCTTCTTTATTATTACTCATAATTGTATTAATATTATATTTCAAAAAATCAATTATTAATGCCTTAGAATTATCATCAATATTTTTTAAATTTTCAATTATGGAAAGTACCGATTTTATCTTTCTTATATCTCTTGTATAGTATACACCAGAGGCCTCTAGCGAATTAAAAATACTATCAATAATCATTTGTCTTTCTTTATCACTATGTCTATCAAGCCAAGTTAAAATACTTAGTGCAGTTATTTTACTAAAATCACTAAGTTCACTTATAGTTAATTTGTTGTTAATTATTTCCCAACTACACATACTATGACTCATTATGTCTTTTGAATTTGATTTTACTACATAATATTCTTCATCTCTTAAAAGTATTCCTATATAGCTATAATCAGGAACAATGTGTATATATTTATTTTTTATTCTTTTATAATTTTTAGATTCAATTTGTTTTTTTCTAAGACCTGGTCCATCATTATTATAAATTGTTTTTATTTTACTTCTTTTTATAAAACTTTGATTCATAGATGAAACTAGAGCCAAATTACCACCTTTAGAATGTCCACCAACATATACTTCTTTATCAAATATAGAAATAGCTTTTCTTAAATAATTAATTGCATAACTTTGAGATGTAACTGGATAAATATATGCCATCATAAAATCTTCTTTCCAACCACTAAGTAGTTCATCAGTACCCTCAAACGCAATATACTTACATTTATTAAACTCATATGTAAGTGCACTAAATTGTTTATTTCTATCACCTATATAAATATAATTACTTAATACTACAGATGAATATCTTTCTGATATGTATATTTCTTTTAATACATTATAAGCTTCCTTTGGTGATATACCTATTTTTTTAACATCTTTATATGTATATTTACTAAAAAAAATTGATGCTGCTTCATATAAAGTAATACTTTCTTTATTATTACTAATTATATTATTAAAATCTAAATAAATAAGTAAAGAAAAAATAAGATTATCAATCTCATTAAACTTTTCTTTTTCAAAAGATATATTCTTATATTTTTCTATATAATTAAATATATTCATAATATCACCCAGTCATATATAGTTTTATAAATAAATCAATCATAAAAATTATTAATAACACTTTATTACTATTATATATTGCATCTCTATTTTTATAATATATTTTTTCTAGTTTTGGTTCTGAAAAATATAAAAATATAACAGACATAAAAGTAAATACTAATGTCATTAATAAACATATTCTTCCATTTATATTAAACATAAAATCACTATAATCCCAAAAAGTAATATTAAATAATCTATCTGTTATTATAGATCCTAAATATTCAATAATAGATGTCAGAAAAAACATTTCTAAAAATACTTTTGATTTTTTTACATCTTTATTAATAAACAAAAGTAAAAATAAAGCCGCAACTCCATATATTGGGCACCATGGTCCATATAAAGATCCTGGAATTACAAAAACAAAACGAAATATTAGAGAATATAGCATTTCTAAAAACCAAGCTACTATAGAACAAATGAAGAATACAAATACTATATAATCAGCTTCTAAACCTTTTTTTATTCTTATCATACTACATACTTCCTATTTATTATATTATAGCATAAAAAAACGCAAATGTTATAACTCAAATTGCGAATTATATAAATCTGCGTAAAATCCTTTTTCTTTCATTAAAGAATTATGTGTTCCTTTTTCAATAATATTACCATCTTTCATAACTAAAATTAAATCTGCATTTTTTATAGTACTAAGTCTATGAGCAATTATAAAAGATGTTTTTCCTTTTGATAATTTATCCATTGCTTTAGAAACAAGTTCTTCAGTTCTAGTATCAACATTACTTGTTGCTTCATCTAGTATTAAGAATACTGAATCATTAAGCATAGCTCTTGCTATTGTAAGTAATTGTCTTTGTCCTGCAGAAACAGATGAATTATCACTAATAACTGAATCATAACCTTTAGGAAGTGTTCTAATAAAATGATCTATTCCAACGGTTTTACAAACTTCATCAAGTTCTTTATCAGTTACACCTTTTTTATTATAAATAATATTATCTCTTATTGTTCCATCAAATAACCAAGTATCTTGTAGAACCATTGTAAATAAACTATGTACTTCTTCTCTTGTTAAATCTTTAGTAGAAATACCATCTATTAATATATCTCCACTATCAATATCATAAAATTTCATAAGTAAATTAACCATAGTTGTTTTACCAGCACCAGTAGGTCCTACTATAGCTACTTTTTGACCACTTTTTACTTTTACATTAAAGTTTTTAATAGTATTTGATTCATTATTTTTATATTTAAATGAAACATTTTTAAATTCAATATTACCTTTTAAATTATTTATATCAAATTTACTTTTTTCTTTTTTCATTTCTTTTGAATCTAAAAACTCAAATACTCTTTCTGATGCAGCGGCTGTTGATTGAAGTGAATTAAATGCTTGTGCTATTTGTGATAATGGAGAGGTAAATAATCTAACATATGCCATAAATGCAACAATTACACCAAAAGTAATTTTATTATTCATTACAAGAAGTGCACCAACAATACATACACATACATAACCTAGTTGTCCAATAAATCCCATCATTGGTTGCATCATACCACCTAAAAAATGACTCATTTTAGATGCTGTATATACTTTTTTATTATGTTTATCAAATTTATCATTTGTTTCTTTTTCTGCATTATATACTTTAACTACTGATAAACCAGAGTAAACTTCTTCGATAAAACCATTTATATTACCTATTTCCTTTTGTCTAGCTGAAAAATATTTTTGAGAATTTTTTAGAATTAATCCCATAAATATAAAACCAATAAAACTAGATGCAATAGCAGTAAATGCCATAACATAATTAGTTATAAACATCATAAGTATTGTTCCTAAAAATAATGTTACACTACTTACAAGAGTAGCTAAAGATTGATTCATACTTTGAGCAATAGTATCTACATCATTTGTAACTCTACTCATAATATCACCTGTTGTATGATTATCAAAATAATATAATGGTAATTTATTTATTTTTCTTGATATTTTTTCTCTTAATTCTTTTGCAAACTTATTAGAAATAATGGCCATTATTAAAGATTCTAAATAAGTAAATAAAGCACTAAAAATATATATTAAAGAAAGTAGTATTGCTATTTGTTTTATTCTTTTTATATTCATTTTAGGTTCTATTACTTTTTTAATTGACTTTGGTAATTTTTCATAGTTCTTATAAAAATCACTAGCACTATTATCTTTTTTTACATTACTATTCTTACTATTATTCATTTTATTAAAAGTACTAATAAAAGCTATTTGATCATTAAAACTTACTTTAACATTATTAACAACTATTTCTTTTCTTTCATAATTATTTTTAATAGCTTTTGTAAGTTTATTTAAACTCTTCTTATCTACTATTAAACCCTTTGAAATTTCATCAGTTATATCTGATAGTCTATTTGGTCCTACTATAGATAAAACACTGCCTAAAATAGCTAAAAATATAGAAATATATATAAATACTTTATAACTTTTAAGTTCAAAGAATAATCTATTAATAGATCCTTTAAAATCTTTTGCTTTTTCAAAAGAAGAATGTTTTCCTTTATGCATTATTTAACTCCTCCTTTGATAATTGTGAATATGCTATTTCTTTATACACTTCACATTTTTTTAGTAATTCTTTATGTGAACCAATTCCTTTAACTTCTCCATTATCAAGAACTATTATTTTATCTGCATTCATAATAGTACCTATTCTTTGAGCAACTATTATAGTAACAGCATCTTTAGTTATTTTTTTAAGTTCTTTTCTAAGAGTTAAATCTGTTTTATAATCAAGAGCACTAAATGAATCATCAAAAATATATATTTCAGGTTTCTTAGCAATTGCTCTTGCTATTGATAACCTTTGTTTTTGTCCACCAGATATATTAGTACCATTTTGAGAAATAACACTATTATATTTATCATCCATTTTTTCAACAAAGTCTTTTCCTTGTGCTATTCTAATTGATTCTTTAATATCTTCTTTTGTTATTTTGTTTTTAGAACTACCAAAAGCTATATTATCATTAATTGATTCATTAAATAATACTGCTTTTTGAGTAGCATAACCAAGCTTATTATTTAAGTAATTTAAATCGTATTCTTTTACATTTATACCATCTACTAAAACTTCACCTTCAGTGACATCATAAAATCTTGGTATTAAGTTAATTAAAGTACTTTTACCACTACCAGTAGAACCAATAATAGCAATTACTTCTCCTTTAGATGCTTCAAAAGAAATATCTTTAAGTAAATAATCCTGTGCATCAGGATATTTAAACGAAACATTTTTAAATTCAACATGACATTCTTTTGTTTCACCAGATGTTTTTGTTCCATTTTTAATACTACTTTTTGTGTTTAATACTTCATTTATTCTTTTAGCAGATACATTAGCTCTTGGAAGAAAAATAAATATAAATGCAATCATTAAAAATGACATAATAACTTGCATAGCATATGAAGAAAAAACAATCATATCACTAAATAAAGATAGTTTATCACTAAGAACAGAATTCATTATAAAATATGCACCCATAAAATATATTACTAATGTTAAAAAATACATTACTAAATACATTACTGGTGATAAAACAGCAAATGCTTTTTGATTAAATAATAATTGACGAGTTAAATCTTCATTTACTTTATCAAATTTTTCTTCCTGATATTTTTCTGCATTAAATGCTCTAACTACTCTAATCCCTGTTAAGTTTTCTCTAGTAACATTATTAATACTATCAGTTAACTTTTGAATTGTTTTAAATCTAGGTACTACTAAAATACTAAGTATTACGATAACACTCATTAATACTAAAACAGCACCTAAAGTAACCATACTCCAACTATAGTTTTTACCAAAAATTTTAGTAATTGCCATGAATGCAGTTATTGGTGATTTAATAATAATTTGAAGTCCCATAGCAAGTAACATTTCTACTTGAGTGATATCATTTGTTGTTCTAGTTATTAAACTACTTGTTGAAAATTCTTTTATTTCTTTTAAACTTAAACTTTCTACTTTTTTAAATAATCTTTTTCTTGTATTTAAAGAAAAATTAGCTGATAAATTAGCAGTTATTAAAATGGAAACAATAGTTAAAGCTAAACTACCAAAAGCACATAATAACATGTACATTCCATTTTTTAGTATTTCATTCATTTCACTACCTGAAGTTTGAACAAGCCTTGTTATTTCAGACATGTAATCAGGTAATTTTAAATCAAGCCATACTTGAAATAATATTAATATAATTATTATTAATATATAAAAATAATCTTTTGATCTTAAACTTTTAAATATGTTTATCATAATTTATCCTTTCTAAATTCATGCTTTCTAATTATAACATATTTTATGCATAAAAAAAATAAGATATAAATCTTATTTTTTATCAAATCCACAGTCAAGTACTACATCAACTGTATAGTCTGTTTTTCCATAAGGACTTTTTGGATAAATAACTGCTTGTGTAGTATTTTTGTTACATGCTTTACCATCTTTATTTTTAAATTTAGCTATTTCTTCTTTATTCTTTCCATCGTTATATCTTTCTAAGTTATCAAGATTAACTTTGATTCCTACATCTTTAAATTTTTCTAAGAATTCTGAAACTTCAGCTTTAGATTTGTTTTTAGAGATTTCAGTATAATAGAAATCAGTATAGAAAGTTTCTCCCATAGATTTTAAGCTTGAATTTAAACTATCTTCTAAAGATTTTCTTCCTGGTCTAGCAACTACAAATACAACTACAAGAACAACGATTAAGACTACAGATAAAACGCAAACTTTAACAGCTTTAGTAATTCTTTCACTTTTTGGAAGAGTTTTTGCTACTTCTTTTTTAGCTTCTTTTTTTTCAACTTTTTCTTCTACAACTACTTCTTCTTTAATTTCTTTTTTCTTTGCCATAATATCACTTCTTTCTTAATTTTTCTTTTATTTCATATTCTCTTTCGATGTCGTCAACACCCTTTTTAACATAATTAACAGTTCTTTCTACTTCAGGTATAGAACTATCATTTAAAAGTCTGTCAACATTTGCTTCTAAAGAGTCTGTTTCGTCGTTATCTACATATCCTATGCTGTTATTAGAATTATAACTTATATAGACTTTATTGTCAATATTAGTAGGAGAATAATTTTCAACTAATTTCTCGCGAACTTCGTCTTCTTTTTCATCTAATACTGCAAGATATTTTTTATTTTTATCATAATAGTATAATAATACTAACATAATTAAGAATGGTAATAGTAAGAATAAATACCAGAATTTGTCAACAAAGTTGAAGAATGATAATTCTTTTTGTCTTTCTACATTTACTATATAACTCTTAGTAAATCCATTTTTATCAGTAACTTGTACTATTACTTTATTATTACCAGTTTTTAAATTATTATTACCAATAATTTTAACTGTTGAACCTTGACTCTTAGGTATAGCACTAACTGATACTGAAGTTTTATTACTTGGAATAGTAATTTTATATTCACCATCTGAATTTGGATTTAATTCAGTATCATCTACTTTTAATTTTTCAAGATCTGTTTCACTCTTGTATTGACTTCTTTTAACATTAACAGTATAAACTTTTAATGTTCCATCTTCTGCTTTAACAGAAATAGTAACTGTTTGTGTTTCGCCTACTTTTAAATCACTTAATTTTGTTGGTGAAATAACTATTTTTGCTTTTGAAGATGATGGTGTTGCACCTACATTAATATTTGTTACATCAAATGGTACTACAACATCATAATTAGTTTTATCTGGATCAAAGTTAAGACCAGGTATACCAGTTATGTTTTTAAGATCAGCATTATTTGATTTTGATGTAGGTTTATATGTTGTGCTTCCACTTCCTGAAGCTCTTGTTACTTCAATTACATAATTCTTTTTAGTTCCATCTTCTGCTGTTACTTGAACAATAACATTATTTTTACCAACTGATAAATTTGTGTTACCAGAAATAGCTACTTTAGCTTTTGGATCATTTGTTATTGCACTAACATCAAGTTTTGTAACATCATTTCCAACTGATACTTTATAAGTATCTACTGAAGGACTAAATGCTGGTGATAATGATCCACTACTTACACCTAATGATTTAAGTGTTGCATCACTAGATTTAGTTGGATTAACAGTAGAACCATCAGTAATATTTATTGTTACTGATGATCCTTCTGCTATTAATGGATTACCATTACCTCTAGATCCTTTTATTTCAGAAAAAGTTATTGTTGTACTTCCTGATGCGTTTGGAAGTACTTTAAATTTCATTGTCATACATTTTGTATCTGATGTTTTTTCAAAAGCTGGTGCTTTTAAATCACTACCCATAACTGAGAATACACTAGATGAATTAGGTGTTAAGAATAAATCCCATTTATTAAGTAGATTTACTTCACCATAAGTATCATTTTCTTCATCATATACAAGTGTTAATTTTGTATCATCAAAGCTGGCAACGAATTGGTATCCATCAAAACCAGCTTCGATTGATTTTGCTGTAAATGATACAGTAAATTCACTATTTTGTTTAGCACTAGCTGGAGCTGTGAATTCAGCTACATATGGTTGCTTTTCTATTCCATAAACATTAAATGTAAATAATACATTTAATATTATAATTGTTAATAATTTAAATACTCTATTCATTTTTCTCATATTACTCACGCTCCAATATAGTTCTTCTTATTAATATTAAGTCTGATACATCAACTTCGGTATCATCATTTACCATACCTGCTCTTAACTGAGCTTCTGACAGTACTATGTTATTTAAGATATGTCTTCTTACTAATACTATATCTGATATCGATACATCTGCATCACCATTAACATCTTTAATTACTATGAAATATTTATAATCATGTTCAACTCCATCTTTTTCAAGTGAAATTTTATAATTTGTACCAACTACAGCATCATCAGAAAGTAATGCACCGTCAGCATCATATACTTTTAAGTATTCATTTGGATTTACAAAGTCATTTTTAATATCACCAACTGATCTAAATGCTGGTACTTTATCTACATATGTATTATCAAGTGGATATACATTTGTTTTTAATTTATTTAAGAATGTTGAAACTGAAATTGAATATATTTTTGAATCACCATTCGTATTAGTTACTGTAATTGTTATATTATTGTTATTATTTAAATCATCATTTCCAGTAACGACAACTGTATCAGCAGGGTTCTTAGCATAAGCTACAACTGTTGCTGCACTTTCACCTGCAAGAGTTGCAGAATATGATGTCATACTTGGATCAAATGATGGAGATATATCATATTTGTCAATAGCTAGATATGCAAGTTCTGGAGCCATTATAGCTGTTGGGTCAGATAGTGGTTTTGTAACTACTATACGATATGTATTTGCATTTCCATTATCATCTATTGATTTAACTTCAAATATATTATTACCTTCACTTAATGTTTTTTCACCAAGACCAGTAATTGTATTTGAACCTGTAGCATCAATTGAAATTGTTGATGTAGTAGAATCTACTGTTACTTCATATAAATTAGTATCAGGGTCAAATACTGGTGTAAGTGTTCCTTCTGAAACTGTTAATGTATCTAATTTATTTTCAGTTTCACCGTTTGATACTGTTACTTCAATACTATATGTATTAACGCTACCATTAGCAGCTGTTACTGATACTTCAATATTATTTTTACCAGCAGTTAAAGTATGACTACCAGTTCCAATTACTACTGCATCTGAATTATTAGCAGTTGCAGATACATTAATTGAAGTTGTTCCTTCTGGTAATGTTACTTTATAACGATCAGTATTTTTATTAAATGCTGGTGTAAGTGTTCCTGGATTAACACCTAAACTTAATAATTTATTATCACCTGATAAACCAGGTATAAATTTAATTCTATATGTTCTTGTAATTCCATCTTTTGTTACTTTAACTTTTTGAGTTTGAGGTAATGATGAAATTGGAACATTTCCATCACCTGTTATTGTTGCTGATGAATCTTCTAATGTTGCAGCGATATTAACTGAACTTAATGAAGAAGGTATAGCAACTTCATATGCTAAAGTATTTTTATTAAATTCTGGTGATAAAGTATAATCTACATCATCGCTACCTTTTACTGTTAATGATGATAAGAAGTTATCTGCATAAGGTTGTCTTGTTACATTAATTTCATAATCTCTTTTTGAAGTTCCATCTTCTGCTGTAACTCTTACTGTTACAGTGTTAGAACCAACAGTAAATGAATTATTATTTAATATAGTTACACCTGAAGTTGTTACTTCTGGAGTAGCTGTTATATTTAATGAACTTACTTCATTAGGTACTGTAACTGAATATGTTGTAGTTTCTTTATTAAATTCTGGTGAAAGATCATCTTCTGCTACTACTAATGTTTTTAAGTAAGCATTTGAATTTTTAGCTCTATTAATTGTAATTTGGTATGTATTAACATCACCATTTTCTGCTGTAACTTGTACATCTATTACATTATTACCTGTACTTAATGTATGTGAACCAAGTCCTGCAGTTATTTCTGCTGTAGGATCAGCAACTGAACCACCAATCTCTACAGTATCTTTATCATTAGGAACGTTAATTGTATATTGATCTCCATCTGGACTAAATCCTTCAATTGTAGTTCCATCAATAGTTAAATCACTTAATTTATTATTACTAGAACCATCTCTAGTTATATCAATAAAATAATTTTCAGTAGTTGTTCCATCTTCTGCTGTTACTATAATATCAAATGTTTGTTTTCCAACACTTAATGATTTTATTCCATCACCAGTAACTTTTGTTCCAGCTGCACCAACTGCTGTAATAGTTATTAAATCAGTTGTATTTGGTACTGAAACCGTATATTTAGTATGATTAGGTGAGAATTCTGGATCTAAGTCACCTTCTGAAACTGATAATGATGTAAGTGTTGCATTTGTACTAGCTGGTCTATTAACAGTTAATGTATATGTAGAAGATGTTGCATCTGCTGCATTTACTGTTATTTGGAATGTATTAGCTCCAGCTGCTAAAGTAAATGTTCCTGTTCCTGATACTGGTTCAGCACCTGTCATACTTGTTTGAGTAATAATTGCTGATGATGAAGCTACTTCTGGAGTAGCTGTTATAGTAAGTTCAGTATCATCAGAATCAAGAGTCATTTCATAATTATATTTATCTACTGCAAATGAAGGAGTATATGTACCTTTACTTACAGTTAAACTTCCTAAATTACTATTTGAATTAGGTTTTCTATAAACTTTAATTTTATATGTTCTAGGTATATTAGCAGCACTAGTTACTATGACATCAAATTCTGTAACTTCCCCAACAGGTAAATTAGTTTTTTCACCTGTACCTTCTACTGTACTTGTTAAGTCATCTGCTGTTGCACTAATTGTTACTTTGTCAATGTCATTTTCAACAGTAACATTATATGAAGTTACTGTATTATCTGTAAATGAAATATATTCAGTACCATTTACATCAGTTACACTTAATGCTGATAAGAAATTGTTACTAGAAGGATTTCTAGTTATATCAATATAATAATAATCTATTGATCCATCTCCTGCTGTTACTGTAATTGTAGCTCTTTGAGTTCCTACAGGTAAATTATTATTACCTGAGATAGAAACAGATGCTTCATCACTATTTGGTTCAGCAGTAATAGTTACATTTTCAATTTCGTTATCTACTGTTATTGCATATTCTTTATCTCCAGGAGCAAATATTGGATCTAAAGTACCGCTTGATACAGTTAATGATTTTAATGTTGCATCAGCTGATCTTGCTCTTTTTACAACTATAGTATAAGTTTCAGTTGTTGTTCCATTTTCTGCTAATACAATAAGATCTATTGGATTATCACCTGGATCTAATGTATAAGTATCATTTCCAGTTAAAGTAGCAGCGCTATCTTGTAAATAACCTGTTACTGTAATAGATTTAACATCATTATCTACTTCTACTGTATATGAAGTTGTAGCTGCATCGAATTTTGGATCCAATGTTCCTTCACTTACTGTAATATTTGATAATAATGCATTATTATTTTTTGCTCTTGTTACATCTATAAAGTATTCAGTAAAACTTGTGTCTTCTGCTATTACTTTAATAGTAAATCTTGTAGTACCAGTAGGTAAACTTATATTAGTACCAGCTCCTGTTACTGTTGCTTTTGAATCAGCAGCAGTAGCAATAATATCTATACTAGTAACTGAATAATCAACGGATGCTGTATATTCAGTTTTAGTTGGATCGAATGCTGGAGAAATACCAGTTTGAGCAATAGATAATCCTTGTAATAAACTATTGCTTGATTGTAATCTATTTATATTAATTGTATATGTTAAACTTGTAGTTCCATCTTCTGCTGTTACTATTACATCATATGCAGTTGCATCAGTTAATGTAATTTCACCATCACCTGTAATACTTGCAAGTGAATCTTCAGCAGTAGCAGCTATTGTAATTTTTGTTGCATCAGTAGCTACATTTACTGTATAAGATGGAGTTTCTCTATTAAATCCTGTAACAGTAGAACCATCTACTTTTAAATCACTTAAATATGCATTTGAAGATTTATTTCTATTAACTACAACTGTATATTTTTTAGTTGAAGTTCCATCTTCTGCTGTTACATTAATTTCAAATACGTTATCACCAAGTTCAAGTGATGATGGACCTGAAATTGTATATGATGCAGTTGAATCAGCAAGAGTTGGAGTAATTGTTATATTTTCAACTGTTCTTGAAACATTAACAGTATAATTAATCTTATCTGCATTAAATGCTGGATCTAAAGCACCACTACTTAATCCTATACCAGATAAATCACAATTAGATGATTTCTTTCTAGTTACATTAATTGTATATGTATTAGTAGTCCCATCTTCTGCTGTTACTAAAATATCAATTGCATTATTTCCTGTAGTAACAAATCCAGAATTTCCTGAAACTACTGCTGTAGCAGCTGTAGATTCAGTAGTTGGAGTTATTGTTAAAGATGTTACATTGTTTTCAACAGTTAATGAATAAGTTGGTGTTTCTTTATTAAATCCATCAATTGTTACTCCATTAACTTTTAAATCACTTAAATATGCATTAGAATCTTGAGCTCTTTCTATATTTAATATATAAGATGTTTGTGTAATGCCATCATGAGCTGTTACTGTTACATATAATTTATTATCACCTGTACTTAACGCTATACTATCACCAGTACCTGAAATTGTTGCATCTGAATCAGTTGCAGTTGCTTCAATTTTAATTGTACTCTTTTCAAACGCTACACTTGGTAAAGTATATTCTGGAGTATCTGAAGCAAAGCCAGTTACTGTAACACCATCAACTTTTAAGTCTGATAATGTAGCTATATTTTTCTTTTCTCTTGTTATTTTTATGAAATAAGAATTAGTTGAGTTATCTTCAGCTTTTACTTTAACTTCAATATTATTATCACCATAAGTTAAATCTTGATTACCTGTTCCACTAACTATTGAAGCTCTTGAATCATCTAAAGTTGCTGTTACATTAACACTAGATACTGAAGCTGGTACTGTTAATGTATAATTTGGAGTACCTGCTGCAAATGCTGGAGAAATTGTATATCCATCTACACCTAATGAAGCTAAATTATTATTAGTAGATTTACTTCTTACTAATTTAATTACATATATTCCTTGTGTTCCATCTTCTGCTTGAACAGTTACATTAACAACTGGATTATCTACTATATTAAATGGTTGAGATAAATCAGTTAGTATAGTTGCATTAGTAGAATCACTTAAAGTTCCACTAATTGTTACTTCAGTTGCATCAGCTGGAGCTGTATAAGTATAAAAATCAAATACGCTTGGATTAAATGATGGACTAATACTTCCTGCTGGATTAGAAGTTACAGTTAATGAAGCTAATTTATTATCATTATTTAATCTTCTTACTTTAATTGTATAAGTTTTAGTTGTTACACCATCTTCTGCTTTAACAGTAATTGGTATTGAGTTATCACCAATTGACAAATTTTTATTTCCTAATGTTGTAGTTATTGTTGCTTTATTTATATCAGCAACTGTTGCTTGTATATTTATTGAAGTTTTATTATTTGCAACATCTTCTAATACAAATTCAGTAGTATTTGGAAGTCCTGATAGAGCTGTTCCGTCAACTGTTAATGTTGCTAAGTTTGCATTTGTAGATGCAGCTGTTCTTGTAATAGATACTGAATATTTTTTAAATGTACATGTATTACCTGGTACTGTACTATATTTAGAATCACAGTTTTCTGCATTAACTACTATATCTTTATCATTTGTAGTAGCACCTGTATTAGTAAGTGACCATACATTACCTCCATCAATAACAACTGTTGCTTTTGAATCTGATTTAGTAGCTGTTATTGTTGTTGAACTAGTACTATATGGAACTAGTGCTGTATAGGATGTTGTTTCTGATTTAAATTCACCAATATCAACAGATGATAATGATAAATTACTTAATGTTGCTGTATTACTTAATCTATAAACTTTAACTTGATATGTTTCAACTGTAGTTTCATCACCTGCAGTTACTGCTACGTCAAACGAATTATTTCCAACTGACAATGAATGTGAACCAGTTCCTGCTGTTACTGATGCAGTTGAATCTTTAGCTGTTGCTTCAATATCAATTGAACTTACATTATTTGGAACGACTGTTTCAAATGTTTTTGTTGTTGTTCCTGAAGTAAATGCTGGATCTAAAGTATATTCAGTAGCTCCATTTTTAACAACTAGTGTATCTAAAGTAGCATCACTACTTGCTTCTCCATAAACAGTTAATTCTAATTCTTCTCTTTCAGTAGCTGGTGAATATGAAAGCATTGTGCTATCTGGATCATATTGGAATTTAAAAGTTGTTCCTGCACGAGCGTCTTCTTTTACTTTAAAATAGAATGTTGCGATATTACCAGAAGTTTCAAGTGGATGTGTTCCTGAACTATCAGTTACAACTAAATTCAATTTATTACCAACTTGTCCTAAAGAACTATAATTCCATGGAGTTTGTAATTTAGTTTGTTTACCTGTACCAGTAGGTGGCCAGATACCTCCAAGGTTTGTATTTTCTGGATATGTATCATAATAGATAGTTCCTTCATCTGGATCTAATATTGGATCTAAAACTGTATCATCATAAATAAGACCTATTGAAACACCTGTTTTAGTATCAGAACCAACTTCATAAGTAACATCAAGTGCTATTACTTTTCCTGGCTCAACAGTACCTTCATTCTGATACTCATCTTCAGTTCCTTCTTCTGTTATTGGATCATAGTCATATGCATAAAATCCAAACACGTGTGGAACTTCGTCTTCGGCCTTAACTATATTTCCTACGAAAGAAGCTAAAGCTATAAAAGCTATAAAATAAGCCAATATTTTTCTTTTATTTTGTTTCATCTTCATATACCTCCAAATGATACTTCCCCTATTATTTACAATTATATCAAATATTCTAAAAAAAAAAAAGAAAAATCGAAAAAAAAGAGTGATTTTTTTTCACTCTTATTCTTCAAAGAAGAAATCATCAAAGAAATCATCAGAATCATCAGTATCATTGTTGTTGTCTTGAACTTTTTCTTCAGTTTTTTCCACAGTATTTTCTTTCTTAACTTCATTAATAGGTTCTGGTTTAACCTCTGGTTCTTTAATACTAAAGTTATCAAAGTTAATTGAATTACTATCAACAATATCTGACTTTTCTTCAGGTCTTACAGAAGCCATTGGTTTAACTTCTGGTTCTTTAGCTTGATTAATTAATTTGTTATATGTTTCATCATCAAGAATTGTTGGCTTAATAACATCATCATTTGCTGCAGGAGTATTTGATGGTGCTACATTTCTTGTTTTAGCTGCTATTTTCTTTTTTTCTTCCTCTTCTTCTTTTTCAAGTTCAGCTATTTTTTTATCTATATCTTTAATCATTTTATCTAAATCAAAATCTGATGGCATAGAACCTCCTCCAAAAGGATTAGGCATTGGTGGTTTTGGCATTCCACCCATTGGACCAAATGGATTTTGATTTGGTAATGATCCCATTTTTTCTTGTTTTTTCTTTTTAACAAATTCTTTTATATCAAATACTTTAACTTCTCCCATTTCTCTTTCAGGGTAAACTACATCTTTTCCATATAATTCAGAACCTATACCAAAACCTAAGTCTGATTTGTAATCCATTTTAAGTTTACCTTTATATGGAGGACATCTATGTCTAACAAGTACGTACTCATCAGGTTTCATTCTTTGTAATTCTGAGATTGTAACAAGCGGTCTTGTTTCTTCTTTTTTATCTTTACCTACTCTAACAAGTTTATCACCACATAATTTACTTATTTCTTCAAGCGCACTAAGTTCTCCTGTTAATAAGTATATAGTGTTAACACAGTTACCACGAATTGTTTGTGCATCTTCCTTACCATAAGTTTTATCAAGTTGTGCAAAGTTTTGAATTATGAAAGTAAATCTTATATGTCTTGAACGCGCTGCTGTAACCATTGTTGAAATATCTTTAATTTTAGGCATATTTGCAAACTCGTCAAGAAGGAAATTAACCCTTACTGGAAGAGCTCCACCATGTTTATAAGCAACAGATACTAAACTTTCATAACATTGTTTAATAAATATTGTAGCCAAGCTATGATATGTAGTTTTTTCATCTTGAATTATTAAGAATAATGCTGTTGGTTTTTCACCAATAGTAGACATATCAAATTCATTTTTAGAAAGCATTTCTGATAAATTTCTTGTAACAGCAAGTGTTTTAACTTTTTGTTGTAATACTGTCATAATACCAGCTTTAGTTTCATCAGCAGTAGTAACAGTACCAGCTAAGTTAATAGCAACTGGTGAAGTTGGATCTTGCATTTTAAAGTATTCTTTCATATATGTTGATGCACCATATTTTTCTTCACCTTGATTTATCATTAAATTAATACTATTAATATTAATTTGATCATATTCAGCATCATTAAATAAAGCAAGACCTAAACCTGTTAAATAATCAGCTGCAGCATTTTGCCAAAATGGATCTTGACTTTGTCCATCTACAACAATATTTGTTGATAAGTCATTTAATAATTCATTAGCTTTATCGTAATTACCTTCTTTTTGATATTTATAAGGAAGGTCATAAGGATTCCAACAAGTTCCTTTTTGTGGTTCACGGAAATTAAGAACAACTATGTCATATCCTAAATCCTTTAAAAGTTTATAGTTATCTTCATATATTTCACCTTTAGGATCAGTAATAACTATAGATTCTCTTGCTTTCATAAGCATTTTCATAGTCGGATTAATAACACCTGCTGTTTTACCAGAACCAGTAGCACCTATAACAAGTGTATGCATATTAGAATTATCAATATAAGCATTATCTTTATCATAAGTAACTGGTGTACCACCACATTTGACTTTTGTTTCCATAAACGGAACTTTAACTACGTCTTTTGCAGTTTCTATTTCTTTTGCTTTTGCCCATCTTGAATAACCATCTTCTTTTTTCTCACTAGTATATCCAAACCCTTTTTCAAACGAGAAGAAATATGAAGATGATGAACCGATTAAAGCACCAATAGCTGCTATCCAAATAGCAAAAGTAGTTAAAATTTTATTTGGATAAAACGCATAAATAGGATTAAGCCCTGTAGCTAATCCTGTTTGAAGTATTGATGTTACGTTTGCTATACAAACCGCTATAACATAAAGTAAAAATAAACAAACAACACCAAATACTATTAAGTCATTTTTATCCGCTCTTAACTTTAATTTCATAATTTCATCTCCAGTAATATTACTATATTCGTATTATAACAAAAAAATAGATATTTTTAAATACCTATTTTTTATTTTAATCTATAAATAGATTCATAACCATATCTATGATTCTTATATTCTGATACATTTACTTCAGTACCTAAAGAATCTCCATTTTTTCCATCATAATCTGTATGAGCTGCAATTTGTTTATGACCTTCTAGATAAACTGCAGTATGATGAGAATTAACAAGTATATCACCATTCTTTAATTTTTTTTCAGAATAAGACATTTTCTTAAATCCAGCTTTTTCTAAAATTGGACCCATAGTTCCTGTAGAAAATGGCCAAGACATTTTTGAAATCATACCTGAATTATATAATCCATAATATACAAATGATGAACAATCTACATTAGGATTCATATTTCTTGTTCCAGAATTTGCTGCATATCCAACTGAATCATCATCTGCTATTTCTTTAAGTGCAGTAATATATTTTTCAATTTTTAATTCTCTAGAATCTGTACTTTTAACTTTAGTACTTGTAGTTGTCTTAGTTATTTTTCCAATCTTAGTTGAACTAGCACATTTAGTCTTTTTATATTTATTATAGATACTTACTGCTAAATCTGCTCTATGATTTTTTGCTGTGGATGATTGATCAGAAGGACCTTCATAACATGTCATAAAGTTAATTGCTCCAGATCTAATAGAGTTAAGTCCATCTTCAGTTTTTTCATAAGTACCACATTTATATCCTTTTGATTCCTTGTGGAAAAACTTAAGTTGTTGTTCTAAATCACTAATACTCTTACTAGAATCTTTTTTAATATAATCATATAATTTATCTTTTCTAGTATAGTAGGTCCATTGAACAATACCATATCCTCCTCCGCCTGGTCCCCTATGAACAAAATCACTTTTAGATATTTTTCCAGAATCGACTTTTGCTGTGTATTCTTTAGAAAATTTATGTTCTGAATCATTTGTGTCACCTTGAACAATCCATCCTGCAAAAGTTCCACCTGACTCAACAGATATATTACCCATTGCAGCTGCTGCTTTTCCTTTAGTGTATTTTAATGTATTTGTTAAATAACACCATACTCTCTCTTGATCTGTTTTACCAACAAGTTCACCTGTCTCACTATAATCTGGATAATCACATGGAATAAATAAATTTGTTGGATTTAAATATACTCCACTTTGCTTTTTAAGTTCAAAATGAAGTGTTGGTTCAGTAACATCACCAGTTGATCCTACATGTCCTATAACATCACCTTTTTTAACAGTTTTATTATTAGCAACTGATATATCTTTTAAGTGAGTATAATATGATATTAACTCATAAGTATTATCTGTTGCTTTTACTGTATGACTTATTTCAACATAATTACCTTTTGGATCACATGAAGGATTTGTTGAAGTATTACAGTTATTATTATGAATAGTAACTTCTCCACCGTAAATTGCTTTAACTTCAGCACCTTCTGTTATACCAGATGAATCAGCAGTTAAATCAACACCATTATTTTTTACTCCTCCAGAAATACCAAAACCTGTCTCTTCATCAAAATTAAATTCAGTTCCATTAACTGGGATTTTTAAATACTCAACTAAATCAGGTTCAATAGTACCTTCACAAGTATTATCAGTTGATTCAGCATCAGCATGTCTATTGTAATCAAACATTCCATCAAAATCTTCAGCATATTGGTATATACCACTAATTATATGATCTATTTCTTTATCTCTATCTTTTGCTTTACCTAACATAGGTTTAAATTCAGGCATATGTGGGATATAATATTCTTTTAAATATTTTCTGTAGTTATCATCATTAGCCTCAAAGCGAGCTACATCAACTGTGAAACCTTCAGTTACACTCCAATGAATATCAGTAATATCGCCAGAAAAAACTAAAATAGAATTAAGTAAATATATACATCTTTGAAGTATCTCACTATTACCAGCTGTAGTGGTATCAAGTGTTTCTTCGCCATCATAAATTTCAATTAATTCATATAATTTTCTAAAATAATCAACACCCTCAGTTAGACTAGGAAGAGAGGTGAATAAATTTACGACATCATCACTTAATTGATCTTTCATTTCTTCAACAAAATCTGATAATGGAATATTTTCTTCAGCTGTTGGAATAGCATCACCAATACCATTAGGTGACTCCATCTGATTTCTTGCAAGTCTTCGTAATCTATATATTTTACCAGCTGTATATCTTAAACCATTCTCATCCACATTTTCATATCTACTTTTAATTAATGATTTAATGGACCCTACTGCAGCTTTTGCATCTACTCCATCTTCAGATACATCTGGTAATGAACCAAAATCCTCATCATAAGATCCTTGTTCAGTATAATATAAAGTTGCCATAATTAATGGAATATCAAGTTGTTCATCATATCTTTCATATAAATAATCAACTTCATCTAAAAATGCTTGTTTTGTTGTTTTAAAACCAAAACCTGCGTATAAATTATCACCTTTTTGTTCAACAATTTTTATTGTATCCCATTTTTGCATAAGTGATTCAACAACTTCTAAAATAGGCGACATAACAACTTCAATGATAATAGCAACAAGCATTAATGCAATTGCAGCTAATGTTCCAAAAAGAATAAGTCTTCTTTTTAATTTCTTAATTTGTTCTACAAAATCAAATTTTTCAGGTTTAAGTTTTTGAGTAATATCACCAGCTTTTGCCATATCTTTTGCAGCATCTTTTACTCCGTCTTTTAAATCATTTAAACCTTTTTTTGCTCCTTCCTTGGCTTTATCCCCAAGTTCATTAGCTTTATCTTTAACATCGTCCTTTTTAGGTACAGCACTTTCACCTATTTTAGGCATTTTATAATTTTTACCTTTAGCATTTTTTATTCTATCGGCACTATCTTGTAATTTTTTACCTTTTTCTTTTGCTTTCTTACCAGCTTGTTCTGCTTTTTTACCTGCTTTTTCAGTAACATCTCCGCCTTTTTCAAGACCTTTTCCTAAAGCTTGTGTTCCTTTTCCAACACCAGTACCTGCGGCCTTAACAGCACCGCCCAAAACACCACCTACAACTGGAATTGCACTAAGTGCACCACCTACTGCAGTACTAGCAGCTTCTATTCCTTTACCAGCTGCTTGTGCACCCTTTCCGGCAACTTTCATTGCTTTTCCTGTAACTTGAGCAGTTTTTCCAGCAGCATCAGCAACATTACCAGCAGCTTTTACACCTTTAGCACTAATATCAGCAGCGGTTCCAGCTATTGAAGCAGGACTAGTATGATTTGCTCTTATTTTTGAACCATAATCAGCACCAGTAGCATCATATGAAGGCTGAAAAGAAGGACTATCTTCAACCAATTCTTCTTGATTGTCAAGTTCTTCTATTATTTCGATATCTTCATCATTATTATTGTTAATCATACTACCACCCGATTCTGATTCATATTTTTATTTTATAGTCCACCTCTAGAGCCAAATGAATCAAGTTCAGCATCTGTTGCAATTATAGATATTTGCATTCTCTTACTACCACAGACAAATAATGCTTCACCTTGGTTATATCTTTTAATACTTTCTTTTTCGTTATCATTTAAATCGATAAGCATTGATAAATCTTCAACAGCTTGTTTTCTAAGTCCCATTACTAAATAGTAGGATGAGTTATCGAAGATTGCTTTACCTTGCATAATAACTTCAGGTGCAGCAAAATCACTTGGTTGTTGAGTAATTATAATTGAACCAGAGTTATATTTACGTGCTCTTCTTTGTACATTAGCAAGGAAATCAGCACCAAGTTGGTTATTACTTCCAAGTAATGTATGTGCTTCATCAACCATTAATACAGTATTAATTGATGAATCTAAACATAATCCCCAAGCATATTTTAATATGTTGAAGAATAATGCATTTTTAATATTTGCTTCAGCATTAATAAGTTCTCTTATATTAAATACTATAAAGTTAGATTGAGGCTTAATTGAAGTTTTACCATCAAAATAGTGTTCTAGTCCACCAAAAGTAAGAGGTCTAACTTTAATTTCAAGTTTTTCCATTATATCTCTTTCTCTAGTAGCTTCACCATATGATAGAATTCTACCTCTAATTGTTTTATATACATCAGTCATAGTTGGATAATCAGCTGATGTTAATTTAGAAAAATCAGTATTTACATTAATACCAAATCTTTGGTATGTTTCAACTACTACTTCATTAAATAAAGTAAGTACATCTTCTTCAATAGATGGATCATAATACTTCATAAATGCTTTAATAGTTTGAAGAGTTTTAGTAAGAACTGAATAACCAAGTCCTCTATCAGTTTCTTCAGCATCAGCATCTAATACTACTTCTAGTGGATTAATCATTCCAAATTCTCCACCACGTCCTAAATCTATGAAGTCTCCTCCATACATTTTAGTCATTTCCTCAAGTTCACCTTCAGGGTCTATTGCAACTATTTTATATCCGTTTCTAATATGAGATCTAAGCAATAATTTAGCAGCTGTAGATTTACCACTACCAGAAGTACCTAGCATAATCATATTAGCATTATTTCTATTATGTTCTTTTTTAATTTGATATAAGAATTGATTAAATAATATTATACCACCAGAGAAATCTATACCAAGTAAGCATGATAATCCTTGGTCTTTAATACTATCAAATACAAATGGATACATTGCAGCTAAAGTTGGTGATGGAATTGGTGTTCCAATTCTATCTTCAATATCTTGTTTTTCAAATATTGGTAAACAAGATTTTAATACTTTTTCTTGTTCAAATCTTAATGGAATAGCAGCCATTTCCATAGCTTCCATAGCAGATTTAACTTGTAATTTCTTTTGATCTAATTCTTCTTTTGTACTTGCAGTTAACATTATATGTAATTGAAAATCAAATACTTTAGATTGATTTGTTGTAATAACTTTAATAAAGTTTTCAAGAGATTCATAATCTTGTCTTAATCTTTCTTGTAAAGTTACATCTGGTTCTTTTTCATATTTTTCTCTTAATTCAACTAATTGTTTATTAAGCATTTTAGATACTATTTCAAATGCAACTGGTATATGTTTAATAACTATTTTAACACCAGAAAGTCCAGTAGTTAAATTTGATAAATAACCAGGTGCTATATATTTTGGATAAGATACAACAGTTAATATAGTTGCATATTTATCACTTATAAAGAACTCATTTGCTTGAAAACTAAGTCCTTTAGGTGCTAATTCTTTCTTTATACTCATTGAGAAATCACCGCCTTCATTTCAAATTTTTTACCTCCATTTAAGAAGTTATCAACAATCATTCTTAAATCTTCATTTGAAACTTGAGAGGCAATTAAACTACAACTAGCTAAATTATTAATTAAGTTTCTTATTCTCTTTTGAATTACTTCATTATTATTATCTTTAAATAATATAAAGAATTCTGTATCAACAACATCGTTATTTATAAAACTTTCAGCCTTTTCTATATCATCAAGAATTAACTTTCTAATTGATGGATTTTGAGTTTCATTTAATTGTAATTGAAGTTGTGATATATATATATTTATATCAACTGGTCTATCAGCGATTACAATCCAAAATTCATAGTCCATTAAGTTATAAAAAGTTTTTAATGATTCTATTATATTATTTTGAGTAATTTGATCTAATATAAATATATTTTTAGGTTGTACTTTAACACCTGTTACCATATATTTATTATCTAGAATAATTAAATTATTTTCTATGGCTCTTACTGGAATCCAATTTTCAGTACTTGCAGAATTATTTGAACTCATCTTTATAACACCAACCTTCCCATTTATAATTTCTTCTATTGTAATAAAACATAATTAATTCCGTTAGAACAATTAATATATTGTGGTAATTAGGAACTGGAACAACAAGTAATGAACAAGTTCCTACTGGCAATAAACATATTATTGCTTGAGTTAAATTATCAGGAGTGACAATCATCAAAATTAATAATGATGCTAGTATTCCTGAAACAAATATGATAAGATCTACTCTTCTAAATACACCGAAGATAAGCTTACCAGTACTTGCGTTTGCTGGAATCAAATAAGTATTCACTAAATATCACACTCCTTTTTATTCATTATCCTTTTTATTCTCATTTTCTAAATCATCAAATAAGTTTTCTATAGTTTCATTACTTGAATCATTAGCTTTATTAATAGCTCTATTTATATCTTGAGTTTGTTTATTTATAGACTCTGTAACTGTTCTCTTTAAATCATTTAATTGATCAGCATTAAATCCTGCTGTAAATCCTTTAACATTGTTTGAAGTAAAGTTATCTGCAGTCATATTATTTGTTTTAATATCAGTAGCATTTATTGTAACTCCATCAAGAGTTTGTGGTCCTTGAGGTGCTTGTGGTTGTGCGCTTTGTTGTTGAGTACCTTCTGAAGTACTTTGTCCACCAGTTGGAATTACTACTGGACCATTACCTGCTTGTCCAGAGAATCCTCCACCAGATGAATTACTATTTGAATTATTGTTTGAATTATTATTTGAATTATCATTAGAAGTATTATTATTACTACCATTATTATTTGAATTATTATTTGTATTACTATTATTATTTTGACTATTACTATTGTTTGCTTCTGCTTGGGCTTTTGCAGTTTCATTAGCTAGATATGCTTCTCTATTATCAAATTCACCTGTTGATGCTCCACCAAATACTTTATTATAGATATCATCAGTTGCAAGATATCTATCAACTGCTGCTTTTTGATCTTCAGTTCTAATAGAAGCATCTAAAGTACCTTTTGCTTGTTCTACTAAACTATCTAATTTACCTGATGTAACTGTAGTAGCTGTCTCACCATGGAAACAATCATCAAGATTAATTTGATAATTACCAAGAATATCTCTATAATCATTATTAAGTCTCTCATATGATTTTTCCATTTTTAATGATTCTTTTCCAATATTTTCAATAGTAGCGGCACCAACTATTCCTTTAAGAGAAGATTCAGTTATTAACGATAAATCATTTGATGATTTAAACGAACTAATTACCTTATTAATCTCGTCACGATGTTCTACACTACCATAATTTGCTTCTTGTTCTAAATATGCAAGTATTTTTTCTTCAGAACTTTTATATTTTCCAGAAATAGTGCTGGCCTCTTTTAATTTTTGTAAATTTTCTGCATGTTGGAATTGAACTGCATCAGCTTTTGATTTTTTAAGAGCAGCTAAGTTATCAGCTTTAGCAGCTTTAATTTCATCATAAAAGAATTTACCTTGTTTAACATCTTCGTAAACTGTATTTCCTTCTGCATCTTTAACAACTCTACCATTTCTAATAACAGGAAGTTTAGTCATAGCTTGAGCACCATAATTAACACCCAATTTTTCTCCCCATTCATTTTCTTTAGCATATTTCTTAGCTAATGCTGCTTCTTTACCAGCTTGTGATTCTTCTAAATCTTTCTTAATAGATTTTAAATCTTTACCAGAAGCAATACCACCTAGAACTGTTCCAATTTGAGCAGTAGTTCCTGCACTTTTATGCCATCCTTCACTTAAGTTATTTGTAAAGTTAGTTTTATCATTTAATCCAGAAACAAAATTTCCAGCTTTACCTAAAGCACCAGCAAACTTTGAATTACCAACTTTGGTTTTAAACGCTGAGCCAATATTTCTAGTAGCAGTACCCATTGCTTGACCTGCTTTAGTTCCCTTTAATTTATCTATACCTACCTTACCATATTTTCCACCAAGATAACCTATTGCACCACCTGCTGTTAATAAACCACCAGCCGCAGCAAGTCCTGCTTTTTTAGCACCTGATCCAATTCCTTTACGTATTCCATCCCAGCCTTTTTGTGCTAGAGATCCAACACCTTTCATTTGACCAAGTCTTCCTCTGATTCCACCTTTCCATTGGAAATCAACGCCAAATAATGATTGAATCAAATTAGGAAGTTCATTTACAACCATTAATAATCCCATTAATGCAAGTAATTTAATTATCCATGCATTTGGATTTTCTTGTTTATCATTCATAAATGTTGATAATTGTTGAATACCATATGTAGCAAATGATAAAGCACCAATTTTAACAAATATTAAAGCATAAGTTTTTGTAACTTCTTTTACCCAGCTTTCAAGTGATTTTTCACCTTGAATTATGTATGCAACAATTGATACTGGTGCAATTAATTCTAAAAGTGATAACTTAACCATTCTTAATGAAATATCAATACAGTTAACAACAAGCAAATAGCATAATACAAAACCTGTTATTGCACATGCAAGAAATTCAAAGTGAAGCACATATTTTTCATCTGATGATTCAGTTTGATTTTTTACTGCTATATAATCATACATGTCATCAAAATACATTTTTACATTATCATTTATCATTGAATTATAACTTGAAGCAAGTGCATCTGCATCTTCCTCCATCGTAGCACCATCTACCGGATAGAGCATTTCACTTAATGATACACCTGCGATATATTGACCTACTTTTAATTCATCTTGAGATCCAGAATAACCAGTAACAACTTTTTCAATAATTGATTTTTCTAATATCGTATTTTGTAATTCTAATAACGCATCAAAAGCAATTGGTACAAGTGTAATAATTACAATTGATAAAAATGCTCTTTTGAAAAATGCTGCAGTACCTTTCTTATTATCTAATAACAAATCTGGATTAACTATAGCTTTAAGTAGTTGAACACCCATCGTAAATAGCATTGCTACGCTAACTAATATATAAATGTTATTTGATAATTTTCTAATTGCTTCTTCTTGGAAGAATGAGGCATTTGAAATATCATAAAAAACATCATATATAGATGGAATTAATTTATAAAATATTCCACAAAAAGCTAATCCAATTTTTCTAAACATTTAGCTTCACTCCCTTTTAGTTTCCATTTATAATACAATACATAAGTGATTTATCTCTTGCACTAGGTTCAGTTGATAAATTAACAATAATACTTACTATTGATGCTGCTAAGAATAATAAAAATGCAGCAGCAAGTCTTTTTGGAAATTTTTGTCTTGCTTTAATTATTTTTTCTTCATTTGAAGATATTACTGATACAAAGAAATCAACTGTTCCAAATATAATTACAAGAATTGGTGCTAGTATTTCAAGTAATACCCAATATTTATGTAATTCTACAACATCAGAACATTGTAATTTATATTCACCATATTTTAAATTAATTGGTTTTACTTTAGCAGTACTATTAATTGTATTATTTAATGTATTAACATCATTTTCTAATGATATTAATGACGCTTCTCTATTATCTGTATAGTTACTATCAAGTCCTTTTGATGTAAGTTGATTTTTTATACACTCTTCTGAATATGAATCACCCGCACATGCATTATATGCTTCTTCACATTTTGATTTATCTGTAGCATTACATGAACTAACACAGCCACTTACAGCACTATTATCAGAATAAACACTACATTTATTCTTACAATAAAAATAACAATAATCTGATTTTGCAGTATTTAATTCATTTTTTTTAATTTCTAATTCTTTTTTATCATCATCAGCTCTTAAATAAGATTTCCAAGTGCTATTTTTAGCAATATAATTATCATATACTTTAGATTTTTTTACATTGTTAATAAATAAGTTTTCCAAATTTTTTTGATCTGCATTTAATTCACCTTTAGCTTTTAAAGCAGTCCATTTACTTGAAGCATAATTAGTTACTGTTGTAACATACTTACCAGTCTCTGTTCCGTTGTCATTTACAAGAACAAGTGGATAATGATATTTATTTTTATCATAAAATGATCCTAAATAATCTTTAAATTGTTTTTCACTAAGTTTATCTAAATCTCCAGCACCATCTCTTTTGATATATGGAGGACAACCATGTTTCTTAATATAACTAGTTAATCTGTTTTCACTAAACTTTTTATTCTCATTATTTCCAAATCTAGATATGCTAGTTGCCTCTTTTTTATTTGTAGTATCAATTATAACTGTAGAGTTACCTGCAATATCATTTCTTTGTCTTGCAGTTAAATCATCGTCTATACCAATTGGATACATTTCATAAGTACAAGTTGTTGCTGAAACCTTATGAACATTAATAAAAACGCACAAAAAAGACAATAAAATTAAATATATTTTTTTATTCATATTTAAAATCACCTACTATTAATAATAGTATAACATATATAGCAATAAAAAAAAAGGAAATAAAGCAAAAAAAAAAGATGAAATTTCATCTTTTATATTATACACCTGGATCTGGACTAACTTTTGTTCCACCTTCAGCACTTTTAGCTGCGTTATAACATTTTTTCCATTCAACAGTATCTTGTACAAATGTATTAATTGCAAATGTAACGATCCATGGAATTAAGAAAATTATTATAGCAGAAACAAGTCTTTGAACAAATGGTTTTCTAGCTGCTGAAATTTTCTTTTCATCACCAGCAATTATACCTTTTAATAAATCTAAAGATCCCCAAATAACTAATGCTATTGGAGCAGCAATTTGAATAATAGTTACTACTATAGTGGCATAATGTATAATATTTTCTAAACCATCGATTCCACATTCTCCTGTTAAAAACATATTTCTTCCCTCCTCATATAATCTAATTATATAGTAAACTCTTTTTTACCTTTTGTCAATCAAATTTATTTAATTTTACACTCTACTCAATTATGAAATCTTTACTTTTATGTGGTTCATATCTAAATAAGTCATTATAGTCTTGCTGTCTTAAAGCTTCATATGTCATTATAGCAACACTATTAGATAAATTAAGAGCTCTTACATTTTGACTCATAGGAATTCTCATACATCTATCTAAATCATTTTTTAGTATTTCTTTTGGGATTCCAGTGCTTTCTTTTCCAAAAATAAAATAGATATTTTCGTTACTGTCAGAATAATCAAATGAAGTATGAGGTTTCTTTCCATATCTTGTTAAATAATAATATGTTCCTTCATTTTTACTTTTAAAGTCATCAAAATTTTCATAAACAGTATAATCTAAATGTTCTATATAATTTACAGCACTTCTTTTAACATATTTATCTTCTAAAGAAAAACCAAGTGGTTTTATTAAATGAAGTTTTGAGTTTGTAGCAACACAAGTTCTCATAATATTTCCTGTATTTCCTGGTATTTCAGGTTCAAATAAAACTATATTAATCATAAAAAATCACCAGATATATTTTATCATATTTTTAAGAGATTTACATATACTTAATTGAAAGGAAAATAAATATGAATAATGGTTATGTTTCTAATAATGTAGTATACCCAAATAATAGTAGTTATATGCAAAGTAACTATACTGATACTTATCAAGAACAATCTTATATAGAAAATATTTTAAGAATGAATAAGGGAAAATTAGGTAAATTTTATTGTTCATTTCCAGATTCGAATGACTGGAGAGATGCTATATTTAATGGAATAGTAAAAGAAGCAGGAAGAGATCATTTAATTGTAACTAATCCAAATACTAATAAAACATATATTATTTTAATGATTTATCTTAATTATGTTGAATTTGACGGAGATATAAATTATAACTTAGATTTTAATTAAAAGAATTGTAATATTCTTTTTCTTTTGCTATAATTTTTATTATAGAGGTGGTATGTATGTGGATAATATTATTAGTTATTTTAACAGTAGTTGCATCAATTGCAATTGCTTATGGGACAATGTATAATAAGTTTCAAGATTCAATAATTAAATTAAATGAAGTAGAAGGAAAAATAGATGAAACTCTAAGAAATAAATTTGATCATTTAATAGAAATGAATAATATAATAAAAGAAACTATAAAATCTAAAAAAGAAGTTATTGAAGATTTAAATAAGTATAAAGAAAAAAAAGTAACAACTTTTGAACTTGATAGAAAATTATCTGAATCTTTAAGTAAAATTAATTTTGTAAGAAAACAATATACTGAATTACATGATGTAGATAACTTAAATAAACTTGCTTATGAAGTTGATGAATTTGATGAATCATTAGCAGCCTATAAAAAGTATTATAATGAAACTATTGTTGATTACAATAAATTAATTAGAAGAGTTCCATATAACTTTATTGGTAAAATACATAAATATAGTGAAAAGAATTTCTTTGATGAAAGAAATCATAATGACGATGATATAAAAGATTTTAAACTATAAAAAAATAGCATTAATTGCTATTTTTTATTTATATAAATCTCTTGTAAACTCATACATTGCTATTGATGATGCTATCGGTAAATTAAGACTATCAATATTATTTGTATGAGGAATAATTACTGCTTCACAAAAGTCACTATAATTATCTGGTAAACCCGTTGCTTCATTACCAAATATTAATGAATATTTTTCTTCTTTTGTAACTGTATGAATTGATTTACTATTTCTTAGCATAAAAGCATATCTTTTATGATCTGGAAACTCTTTTATATAATCTTCGATTGTTTCATATTTTTTTATGTTTAAATGAAATAATGCTCCCATAGATGCTCGTACAACTTTTGGATCATAATAATCCACAGCATTACCTACTATTATAATATTATTAAATCCAAAACCAGATGCTGTTCTAAAAATAGTTCCAAGATTACCTGCATTAGATGGATTAACTAAAACTATATGATTAGAATCATCTACTTTTTCTTTTGTTTTTTTAAACTCACATATAACAAAACAATTGTCTTTTGGGCTTAAAATATTAAATGCTTTATCATTATATATTACTTCAACTTTGTTTTTATTACAAAGTTCTTCTATTTCAACTATTCCTTGTGTTTTATTAGCATTATTACTTATAAAAACTCTATTAATTATTTCAGGTTTTGTTTTTAATAATTCAAATGTTAATGTTGCACCAAATGCATATGAAAAATCTAAATCATGTTTATATTTTAATATCTTCATTACCACTCAATTCCTTTCTTACCATTCTTTTTTAAAAACTCATTTGTTTTTGAAAAAGGTCTACTATCAAAGAAACCATTTCTTGCAGAAAATGGAGATGGATGAGCTGATTCTATTATTAAATGATTTGGATTTGTTATTAATTTTTTCTTTTCTCTCGCATTATTACCCCAAAGTATAAATACGATTGGATCTTCTCTTTCATTTAATTTTTCAATAACTGCATCTGTAAATTTATGCCATCCTAAATCTTTATGAGAATTAGGTTTATCTTTTTCCACAGTTAAACCTGTATTTAAAAGCATAACACCTTGCTCTACCCAAGGATATAAATTACCATCTTTAAAATCTTTATCAATATCTAAATCAGTCTTAAGTTCTTTATATATATTTTTAAGTGATGGTGGAATAGGTACTTTTAAACATGAAAAAGCAAAACCATGAGCTTCGCCTTCTCCATGATATGGATCTTGTCCAAGAATAACTACTTTAATATCTTTATAATTTAATTTAAAAGCATTAAACACATCTTTTTTAGGTGGATAAATAGTTTTTTCTTCATATAATTTATTCACCTTATCAAGTAATTCTACAAAATAATCTTTATGTATTTCTTCATTTAATACTTTATCCCAATCATTATGAAATTCTACCATATTACCACCCTTATTTTCTATTAATAGCGTCCATAAATACCGGAAGCATACCTATATTGTTTGTTCTATGAGGAGGAAGTTGATATATATCATGTCCTGGAAATTCATTAGCCTCAATTAAGTAAGGTCCTTTTTCATTTTGACTTATATCCCATCCAACATACCCCATTTCAGGAACTTCTTTTGCTACTTTTTCAGCAAAGTTTTTAACTTTATTCCAATTAGGCATTTTAAAACCTTTTATTTCTACACCAGAAATAGGGTGTTTTTCATATATATTCATTTCTTTATCAATAGCTACATAATCAATTGTTCCTGTATTTATATTTATAGGAGCAGCAAGCCCCTCTGAATTAAAGTTATCCACAGGATTATTCTTATTACCCATTCTAAGATAAGCTGCTACTACATATCCATTTAATGTAATTACTCTCATTGTATTAATAGATGTTGGATGTATTTTTTTTACTTCTTTTATTTGAGTGGCTTTTTCTTCTACTAAATATCTTTTTGTTTCAAGAATATTTTTATATAGTTTTTTTACATTATTTTTATTTACTTTTACTATTTCTATTCCTTTTCCACAACTGCCAGCAAATGGTTTAATGACTATTTCTTTGTGTTTTAATGCAAATTTTTCAAAATCATCATAATTATTTTCATCTACTTTTATATATTCTCTACCTAAATATTTTTTGTATTTTTCATTAAATAATAATTTATCATGAAATATTTTTGCGAATTCAGGATTATTAAATCTTTTAATAAATGAATTATTAATACCTCTTGTTATTATAGTTTTTCTTTGTTTACTATTTAAATTATACATTTCAAATAATTTATAATCCATGTATCCTGCTTGATATCTTATTCCACAATAAATAACGTCAAAGAATAGAAACACTCTATTTCTACCTGTTTTTTTGTGGATATAATTAATAGTTTCAAACATTCTTTTATAACTCATATTCATAAGTCTTTTAAAGAAATATTTTATTTTATACATTCTTTCACCTACTTAAAAATAATATTTAAATATTTTGATTGAGTTCCAATCATAATTGATTCATAGTCTAAATCAAGTTTAACTATGTCACCTACTTTATAATTAATAGATGAATCATCAACATCTATTATTGTATGATCAGATGATCCACCAAGTATATATGACTTTTTATCATGTGGATAAAGTTGAAGATAACCACCTATATCGCATTTACCAAGTGCAATAATAATTCTTTTTCTATCACCTTTATCTTCATATTCTATTTTATTACCAAAACCATCAACTACTATTTCACCTATTGGATAAGTTGGTTTAGTATTTGATTCAATTACTTCAGCTTCTACTGTAAACACATTTTTTAGTTCTGGTAAATAATCTTTCCAGTTTTTAAATTCTTTAATATATTCAGGCGTAGTAAATAAACCACCAACTCTTAAGTGATTTATTTCTTTTGGCATATTTCCATCAATTAATAACTCTGTTGATGTAGTTGCACCACCTGAAACAATTTCAAGATTTCTTCCAATTTCTTTTTCTATCATGTGTTTTGTATCAATAAGTTTATTTAAATTAGTTTCTGTTGGTCTAATAGAACCATAACAAGTTAGATTAGTACCAATACCTTTTAAATGAATATTTTTAAGTTCATTTTCAGTAAAAACTGCAAGAGAAGTTAATTTATCTTGATCAATAATACCTTCTCTTAAATCGCCTAAATCTTCCATTATAATAACATTTTGTACTTTATTATTTTCTTTAGCAATTTCATTTAATTTAACAAGTGTATCTTTTTCAGAAATTAAAGTTGTATCAACATATTTTATAACATCTTCTAGTTCACTTATCATAGGAATTCTAATTAAAAGAGTTTTATCCTGTGGATAAAGTTTTTTAATATTTTTAAGTTGAACTACTCTAGATGATGCATATTCACTAATACCTTCTTCATGAAGAATAGTAATTAGCTCATCCATTGCATGAAAAACCTTTACAACTGCACATAAACTTACATTATTATCTTCACATAATTTTTTAATAATTCTTGTATTATTTCTAAACGCTTCTTTATCTATAATTAGTTTTGGATTCATATTATCCTCCTACCCATGGTCTCCCATTACAAATCTAGTACCAGGTTTTTTAAAATGATTTATTCTTTCTTTATAGGCATTTAATAAATCTTCTTCATATATTAATTTATCACTTAAACCTAATTCTTTTAGTAAAAATTTAGTAAATTTAGGATTCATAATTAGGAATGGTCCAAGTAAATATGTTGCATAAAATTTCTTATAATTTATTCCTTCATTTATATTTTCTATATCACTACTATAACCATTTATTGTTTTAATAAACCCATTTTCAATATTCTTACAAACCGAATAATGATTCTTATGTCCTACTATATCAATATTCTTAAACTTACCTGTATACCATGATACATATTTATGATTCATATCCTTTTCAATATAGTAATTAAATATTTGTAGTCCCTCATAATTTTTATTATTTTCAATAATATATGAAGAGAATATTTCAAGAGCATTACCAGTAATTAAGAATAATACATCTGATTTTATTAATTCTTTTATTTTTGCACTATATTTTCTTAGTTTTTCTATACTTGGTATTATTTTACTATCAGGCATAGAACCCATATAAATCATATCAACTTTATTATTTACGAAGTAAGGCTCATCATTATATGATGTATAAACTACTTTTATATTTTTATTACATTTCTTTAAAAATTCTATTTGATATAAATCAGCATATACATTTTGAAATTCAGGATAAATAACTTCGATTATTTTCATTATTCCACCTCATTTCTTATACGTTCTTTAAGGCTTTCAACAACTTCACGACTCATAGGTCTTCTTTCAACTTCATAAAGAACATATATATCTGATTTTTTATCTAAATTAAGAAGTTTATAAGCTTCTTTATAATCTGGTGATACTTCTATTTTATTTTCTTTCACACCAGCAAGTTTTAATCTTACAATGTAATCAAGATATCTTGGTCCAGTGACAACTATCTTTTCTAAATTAAGTTTATTTAATAATTCAAAGTCACTATCATAAAGCCAAGTAATTGTTTCTTGCGCATCAAGACCTTCATATACCTCATCTAATAATAATACTATTTGTTTTTTGTTTTTTAATTTTGATAAGTTTTCAAGTACTGTTGAAAGTGCACTTGAATTTTGTCCTTTAGCCATTTGTGAATATATTTTAATATCTTTTTCTATTTCTAAATTCTCTCTAGATTTTGGAATACTAGAATTAGCTAAAGCATTTTGTATAAATTTAAAATCATAACCAAGTTGTTTTAATAAAACAATAACTTGTGACTCATTATAAATATTAAATAAATTATCTGATAATTTTGGATATTCTATACCATTTAAAGTAAAAGTGTTTTCTGATACTTTTGTAACTTTATAATCACCTTTAAAAGATTCTAATTTACAATTTGGACATTTAAATTTACCAATATGTCTATAGTGTTTATATTCATAATTAACAAGTGTATTACATTCAGGACATACATTAAAATCTGGAGATATATTTTCATATACTTCATCTTTATTAAATTTATCTATTGATACAAATATTTTTTTATTATTTTTTCCTAAGAAACTACTTATTGGATCATCTGCATTAAGTATTAAAGTTGAACCACTTTTAGTAACACCTTCATTTATTTTATTAAATATAAATTCTGGATAAGAATTTCTTCTTATTGAATCACGGCATATATTTGTAACTATTACATAATCTGGTTTAATTTCTGGAACAGTTAAATTACTAGTCATTTCATCACATTCTAGTATTGCAACATCCTTATTAGGTTTGTTAAAGATATTAACTGAATCAATTAAACATCTTATATGACCCGCTCTCATATTTGCATTCCAATCATTAAAACCAATTTTTTTACCATCTCTTTTTAAAATATTATAAATAAGATGTGTAACAGTTGTTTTACCATTCGTTCCTGTTACTAAAATAACAGTTTTTGGTTTATTAACTTTTGTTAAAATTTCAGGACAAATCTTAGCAGCAAGTAATCCTGCTCTATCACTTCTTCCCTGTCCCATTATTTTTTTAATAAATAAATAAAATTTACTTGCCCAAAGTGCTAAATAAAATCTCATAAAAACCTCCTATTGATTTTTAACTTCAATTATTGATTCTTTAATTATATTAAGTCCTTTTAATAAAGTTTCATTTTCAATTAATAAAGATGGTAATATTTTAAGAACAGAATCACCTCTACCAGCAAGTTCTATGATTAATCCTTTTTCAAAGCATTTATCAAGTACTGCACGAGATAATTTTCCATCTTTAAAACAAATTCCCCAAATTAAACCAATACCTCTATATGTTTCATTTTCATCTAATAACGGTTTAATTTCTTTTTCTAAATAATCTTTAACTATTTGTTCTTTTTCTTTTACTTTTTCATCTACTTTTTCAAGTTTATTTAATTCAAGTCCTGCTTTAGCAGCAACTATTGAAATTTGAGAACCTCTAAATGTACCATTGTGTTCACCAGGCCCAAATTTATCATATTCTTCTTTTACTAAAGTAAGTGCAAATGGAAGTCCATAACCACCAATTGATTTACTTAAACAAACCATATCCGGAACTATACCTGCTCTTTCAAATGAGAAGAAAGTACCAGTTCTTGAACATCCAACTTGTACATCATCAACTATTAAGATTATGTCATAATCATCACATAGTTTTCTTAATTCTTTTAAGAAATCTACACTAAAAACATTGATTCCGCCTTCTGCTTGAACAGTTTCAATTATAATAGCAGCTGGTTTTTCTATACCAGAATGATCATCATCTAATATAGTTCTCATATATTTAATAGTATCAAATCCATCAATATAATCTGGAGTTGGTATATGAGTCACATCAGTTAATTTAACTCCTGCTCCACCTCTTGCATATCTTTCAGTTGTTAGTGATAAAGCACCAAGACTCATTCCATGGAATGCTCCCATAAATGCCCAAACTTCGCTTCTACCAGTTACTTTTCTTGCTAGTTTTAATGCAGCTTCAACTGAATTAGTACCAGTTGGACCAGTAAACATTATTTTATACTCTAATCCTTTTGGTATTAAATAATTTTCTTCAAAATATGAAATGAATTTTTCTTTTGAATCTGCAAACATATCAAGTGAATGTGTTATACCATCACTTTCAATATATTCAAGAATTCTTTCTTTAATAAAATCTGGATTGTGCCCATAGTTTAAAGCACCTGCTCCATCAAAAAAATCTATATATTTTTTTCCATCAACATCAGTATAATAACTTCCTTTTGCTGATTTCATTACTACTGGCCATTTTCTGCAGTAGCTTCTTACGTTTGATTCGTATTTTTCAAATACTTCTTTACTCATCATCATCCCTACCTTCACCACTATTAATTATACATCAATAAAATCTAAAAATCTATGAGTTATAAGAAAAAAAAGCACCTTTTAGTGCTTTATTTATGATATGTTTCATTATTATTAATTTTATATGCTCTATATATTTGTTCAAGTAACATTACTCTGAATAATTGATGTGGAAAAGTAAGTTTAGAAAATGATAATCTATAGTTGCTCATTTTCTTTATATCTTCATGAAGTCCATAAGATCCACCAATTATAAAGCAGATATCACTATTTGTTAAATATATATTATCTATCTTAGATGCTAGCTCTTCACTTGTTAACATGTTACCATCAATGTCTAATGATATAATGTAGTCTTTTTCTGATACGTGTTTTAAAATACTTTCTTTTTCTTTAAGTAAAGTTTTAGTTATATCAAAATTTTCATCATTAACTTCATAAATATTAATACTAGTATATTTACTAATTCTTTTTTTATATTCATCAATAGCATCTAACAAATACTTTTCTTTAATTTTTCCAACTGTAATAATTTTTATCATATTTTTATTTCCTTACTACATTCATTTTGTCTTGCAATAATATAATTATCAAACCTTATATTATTTTTCAAAAGTTCTTTATTAAATGTTTCTATTACTTTTTCTTCTGAATTATTTTTTTCACTTATATGGGCAAATACAACTGCCTTTGTATCTTTACCAATAAACTTGCATAAATATTTACTTGCTTGATCGTTAGATAAGTGTCCTTTATCACTAATTACTCTTTGTTGTAAATGATATGGATAAGGTCCCTCTCTTAGCATCTTAACATCATGATTACTTTCAAAAACATATAGATTTTTATTTGTTAAATCTTTATGATATTTACTGTTTATAAATCCAGTATCTGTGATATGTACCATACTAGAATCCTTATCGCTTATAATAAATCCAACGCTTTCTCCAGCATCGTGACTTGTTTTAATAATATTAATATTTAAATCTTTAATAGTTATTTTTTTATCATCATATAATTGATAATCAAAATCACCTATTTGTTCATTTAATAGATATAATAATTTTTCTGTTACTATTAATACTGGTTTATATCTTTTTATAAATACTTTTAAACCTTTTATATGGTCTATATGAATATGTGAAATTAATATTGCATCAATTTCATTTGGATCAACACCTAGTTTTTCAAGTTCTTTTTCTACATATGATGAAGTAGTTCCAAGGTCAATTAGTATTTTTGTTCTTCCAGATCTTATGAATGTGGAATTACCTTTACTTCCGCTAGATAAAACATTAACTCTCATTAATAAATTACCCAAGGATTAACAGGAGTACCATCTACTCTTACTTCGAAGTGTAAGTGCGTACCTGTTGATGATCCACTATTCCCCATTGTTCCTACTACTTCACCTTTTGAAACATGTTGACCTACAGAAACTTGTACTGAATTTAAATGGGCATATATTACAAGCATATTACCAGTTTGAATTTGAACTCTATTACCATATCCTGATCCACAAGAACTACCATAATAACCTTGTCCTGGGCAACTAGCTACAACATCAACAACAGTACCATCACCTATAGAGAATATTGGTGAACCAAATCCACAACCAGAAATATCAAGACCATTGTGGTGACGTCCCCATCTAAACTTAAACTCACTAGTTATAATATACGGATATATTGTTGGCCATCCCCATACACCTGATACTACAGCTGGTGATCCACCGCCTTCATAATAACTGTATGCATTATAAGATTTTCTTGTTCCTTTTCTAACAACTTTTTTAATTGGTTCTTTTAATACTTCAGTATTAACGATAACTGATTTTTCTATATCACCATTTACATATTTAATTTTTTCAGTTAATCTTTGTCTACCATTTACACCTTCAACCTCAACTTCAGTTGTACCAACATCCATTGAATCATCATCTTTTTCTTCTATTTCAAATGGCTTATCTTGATCAACTACAATATGTTTTTCTACAACTATCTTAAGTACTGGATTTATAAGTGCAACGTTTACAACTTGCCCAGGAGTAAGAAGGTTGTTACTACTTGTAAATTCTGGATTAACTATTAAAAATTCTTCTTCATTTAATTTATTATTAAATGCAACCGTTTCAATAGTATCACCTGGTTTAACTATATATTCTGATTCAGTGCTTGATGAACCAAATAATAAGTATTTTGTTAATGATTCGGTATCAAGATAAATTGGTTCTTCTGTTGATATATATGATTCTTTAATTGAAACATCTTGTTCTATATCTATATTTTCAATTATACTTCCTGTTGTTTTTATTTCTGGTTGAGTATTATTTCTATAATTATTTAAACTTGTTTGATCTACGAAACTTTTTACAACTTTAGTAACTGCTTTATTAAAGATTTTTTTATCAATCATATTGATTTTTATTTCATTCTTTTTAGAATCAGTTATTGTAACAACGTATCCTTTAACTGTGAATCCTTTTTTCTTTTTAATTTTATTATATATTTTCTTTTCAGAAACAATTTCAGGTTCATGTGAAATGCCCTTTTCAATATCTATACCATTAGGTACATATATTTTACTAACACCATATTGTTTCTTAAGATTCTTTTGTTCTTTATTTATATAGTTTTCAAGCGCTACTTTTGATCTAATTGATCCTAATAATTTTCCATCTAAATATACATTATAGTATTCTTTAGTAGAAAAACTAACATCGTTTTTAGTACATAAAACATATACAAATATAATAATTACCGATATTAAAAATGAAATTATAACTGGAATATAAGATTTTATCTTACTCATATTTACCTCCGACTACTCTTCACTTTCATTTATATAATTAGCAAATGTAACTGTATTTCCCTTAAATAAAAATTCTATTGTACTTGTTGGACCACTACGGTTTTTACCAATGATAAATTCACTAATACTTACATCTGATACTTTAGCTTCCTTATTATAGTAATCATCTCTATATAAGAATGCAACCATATCCGCATCTTGCTCGATTGATCCAGATTCTCTTAAGTCACTCATAAGCGGCCTTTTATCAGGTCTTCCTTCAACAGCACGAGATAATTGTGCTACTGCTATAACAGGAACATGAAGTTCAAGAGCCATCATTTTAAGACTTCTTGAAATTTCACCAACTTCTTGTTGTCTATTTCCAGCATTCTTTGCTGAACCAAGTATTAACTGTAAGTAATCTATTACAACAAGTGCAAGTCCATCTTTAGATGCTGCAAGTCTTCTTGCTTTACTTCTAATATCAGAAACACTAAGACCTGGTGTATCATCTATTTTTATATTTGTATCAGCAAGTTTACTTACTGCTTCACTAAGACTTTTCCAATCATCATTATTAAAATTACCATTTCTAAATTTAGAAAAATCTATTTGACCTACTGAACTAAACATACGATTAACAAGTTGTTCAGCACTCATTTCTAGAGTAAATATTGCAACAGCTTTTTTTGTATTCATTGCAACATTAGTACATAAATTAAGCGTAAATGCAGTTTTACCCATAGCAGGACGAGCTGCAATTATAATAAGTTCATTTTCATGAAGTCCACTAGTTAATTTATCAAGTTCATAAAATCCTGTTGCAAGACCTGTTATTTCATTTTTGTTTTTTGATAATGTTTCTAAATCAGATTGTGCTTTAAATATAACATCTTGTATATCTCTAAATTCAGATGTACTTCTTTTCTTAACAACATTAAATATTTTACTTTCTGCATCATCTAATATGTCATTAACTGTTTTATCACTTGTATAAGAATTAGCAGTTATTTCATTTGATGCTTTAATTAAGTTTCTTAATACTGATTTATCATGTACAATTTTTATGTAATAATCAACATTAGCAGCATTTGGTACTGAATTAATTATATCAAGTAAATATTCAATATTACCTACTGAAACTAAGTTCTTATTACTTTCAAGTCTATCACTTACTATTGTAATATCAACAGGTGTACCTTCATCATTTAATTCTTTTAATGTATCAAATATTAAAGCATGTGCATCAATATAAAAATCATCACGAGTTAAATCATCACATACTTTTTGAAGAGCTTCTTTTGAATAAAATGTAGCACCAAGAACTGATTGTTCAGCCTCTTCATTATAAGGCATATTTCTATTATTCATATTATCCCTCCATTAATTTGATTTTCACCTTTGCTATAACCTTAGGATGTAATTCAATAATTACATTATGAGTTCCAAGAGTTGATATACTTTCATCAATTTTTATTTTCTTTTTATCTATTTTAAAACCTTTTTTATTTATTTCTTCAGAAATAGCTTTAGAAGAAATACTTCCAAACACTTTTCCTTCCTTACCTGTTTTCACTTTAAAAACAAATTCTAATTTTTCTAATTTATCTTTTTCGATTGTTAATTCTTTTATTAATTCTTCTTCTTTTTGTTTTCTATCATTTATTTGATTATTTAATATTTGATTACTTCTTGAAGTATACATAATTGCATATCCGTTTTTAATTAAAAAGTTTTCAGCATATCCATCTTTTACTTCTTTTATTTCATCTTTTTTTCCTTGACCTTTTAAGTCTTTTATAAAAATAACTTTCATACGAAAACCTCCTTTCGCATACATATAATCATTATACTATATTTTCATAAATAATTAAATAAGAAAGCAATAAAAAAAAGCGTTTAAAACGCTATTATTTAACGAATGGTAATAATGCTGCCATACGAGCTCTTTTGATTTCTCTTGCAACTATTCTTTGATGTCTAGCACAAGTTCCAGTAACTCTTCTTGGTAATATTTTACCTTTTTCATTTATATATTTACGAAGTTCTTCAACATCTTTATAATTAACTTCTTTACCAGCACATAATTGACATACTTTTTTATGTCTTCTTCTAAATTCTGCCAACTCTAATTCCTCCTAACTTTAATTTTAGAAAGCAATATCATCATCACTGATTTCAATTGAATCACCAAAATCAGCAAAAACTTCATCGCTCATATCAGTTTCTTTATTTTCATTAGTGTCTTCAGTAGCAAAATCTGATGGAGTTATATTATCTTCAGTAGTTCTATTTTGACTTTGTGCTTTACTTTCTAAGAATTGAACATTATCAGCAACGACATCTGTTGTATAAACTCTTTGTCCATCTTTTTCATAGCTTCCAGTTTGAATTCTACCTTCAACTGCAACTAAACTACCTTTTGAAACATATTTTTTTACATTTTCAGCTTGTTTTCTCCAAACAACTATTGGAACAAAATCAGCTTCTGTTTCTCCACTTTGATTTTGAAAAGTTCTATTAACAGCTAGAGTAAATCTTACATTTGGAATATTACTTGCTGTGTATCTTAATTCAGGATCCCTTGTTACTCTTCCTATCAATACTACTTTATTCATACTTTTACACCTTACTTTCTTATTTATCTAATTTTATTACTAAGTGACGTAATACATCTTCATTTATTAATGCTAAACGATCAAATTCTTTAATAGCTTCATTTGATGCTTCTACATTAATTAAGAAGTAATAACCACTTTTTTGATTTTTAATTTCATATGCTAATTCTTTTTGACCCATTTCTTTAGAACTTAAAATTTTAGCATTTTTATCAACTAAAACTTTCTCTAAATCTTTAGCTATTTTTTTAATAGCTTTTTCTTCTAAATCAGGTTTAACAATGAATAAAATCTCATATGTCATTCTTACACCTCCCTTTGGACTAATAGGCTTATATTTAATATAAGCAGAGAGTAATAAATACTCGCATATGTATTATATCAAATAGTATTAATAAAGTAAATAACAAATATTGATTTTATTGATATTTAATGATATACTTTACATATGGTGAAAAAAGATGAAAAAAGTTAAAAGTATAATTATAATTACTGTTTTTATTTTATTAGTAATTCCATTATCAATTAGTATTTTTATGGGAAATAGAAAACAGCAAGTAACAAATCAAGATAATTTAGTTGTTATGGAAGCAAATAATGCAGAAAAAATACAAATAGATAATATAAATGATGGAACATCAAAAGTATTTATCTATTCAACTGTTTTTGCATCTTTAACATTAATGGGAATGATATATTTCTTCGTAGCATCTAAAAAAGCATAAAATCAGGAATAATCCTGATTTTTTTATACATTAAATCTAAATAAACAAATATCTCCATCTTGCATTAAATATTCTTTACCTTCAAGTCTCATCTTTCCAGCTTCTTTTGCACCTTTTTCTCCGTTATATTTTACATAATCTTCATATGATATTACTTCCGCACGAATAAATCCTCTTTCAAAATCACTATGTATTATTCCTGCACATTCTGGTGCTTTCATACCTTTTCTAAATGTCCATGCTTTAACTTCTTTAGGACCAGCTGTAAAATATGTTGCAAGACCAAGTAGTGAATATGTTGCACGAATTAATTTATCAAGTCCACTTTCTTTAAGACCTAATTCTTCTAAAAATAACATTTTATCTTCTTCATTTAATTCACTAAGTTCACTTTCAGTTTTAGCACAAAGCATTATTACTTCAGAATTCTCTTTTTTTGCATATTCACGAACAAGTTCTACATATGAATTACCATTTACTATATCAACTTCTTTTACATTAGCCATATATATCATTGGTTTTTTCGTAAGTAAGTTATAAGATTTCATTACTCTTTCTTCATCAGCGCTATATTCTAAATGTCTTGCTGGTTTATTTTCAAGTAATGCACCTTTAATTTTCTTTAATAATTCAACTTCAAATAAAGCTTCTTTATCTTTAGTAGCTACAGCTTTCTTTTCTATACTATTAAGTCTTTTATCTACTACTTCTAAGTCTGAAAATATTAATTCAAGATTAATTATTTCTATATCTCTAATTGGATCAGTTTTTCCTTCAACGTGAGTAATATTTTCATCATCAAAACATCTAACCACTTCACAAATTGAGTCAACTTCTCTTATATGTGCTAAAAATTTATTTCCAAGTCCCTCACCCTTTGATGCGCCTTTTACTAGCCCAGCTATATCAGTAAATTCGAATGAAGTTGGTACAACGTTTTCTGGCATTACCATTTCTTCTAATTTTGCAAGTCTCTCATCTGGAACAACAACAATACCTACATTTGGATCAATTGTTGCAAATGGATAATTTGCTGCCAAAATATTCTTTTTAGTAATTGCATTAAATAAAGTTGATTTACCTACATTTGGAAGTCCAACTATTCCTGCTGTTAAACTCATAATAAAACCTCTTTTCTTTTTTATATTATAGCATAAATAAAAAAAAGACATAAGTCTTTTTTAAATACTTGGTAATACATTTGGTCCAATAGGTGCTTTTAAAACATACCATCCAATTATAATGAATAACCATAATATTAGTACACCGATAAAATATGGTACTAATAATTTATAACATTTTTTAACATTGAAATCATCTTTACTATATAGACCAATAAATCCTAAATAAATAACAAAATAAGATAGAGTTGGTGTTACTATATTAGATAAAGAAGATGCAAGTCTAAATATAGCACCAGTAAATTCTGGAGTAATATTTGATTTCATAAATAATGGTACTAATAATGGAACAAACATTGACCATTTTGTAGATAAAGATGGAAGTAATAATCCTGATATAAACACAAATGCAAAAGTAATTAATATAAGAATAATAAATGAAAATTCTTGTTTACTAATAAACTCAAACATATTAGCTGTTAATACTTCTCCTATATTTGAATATCTAAATAAAGCTACAAATTGAGATGCTACAAAAATAAGTAGTAACATTTCACCAATACCATTTAAACTTGCTGTTAAATATTTAATAACATCATTTTCATTTTTAATAAGTTTAGTTGATACTCCATAAATAATACCACATATAGCAAATGTTAAAGAAACAATATATAAAATACCATTTGTAAATGGAGAATTTGCTCCAAATAGCTTATTAACATATAAATGTTGTGTATTATCTAAAAGCATTCCAGATAAAGGTAAATTTGGTATAATTGCATATACAAATATTACAAGTAATATAAAGAATGCAATAAAAGCATTTTTTAAACCTCTTTTATCTGCTTTAGTACTTACTTTTAATTCTTCATCACCTATTCTAACTGGTTTAGTTCTTGCTATTACATCAGTAATTTTTGATAATAAATATGCAAGCATTAAAGATGCAACTACTATAAAATAAATATTTCCACTATAACCATAATTATAATCAGCATCTATCATTTTAACTGCAGGTGATGCAAGTTCTATTAAGCTATAATCTATTGATGTAATAAATAAATTTATATTTGATCCTGCTGCTACAGAAACAAATGCCATAGTCATGCCTACAGTTTGACTTCTTTTATATTCAGTAAACATTATTGATGCTATTGGTATCATAACTATATATGCAAGGTCTGAACTAAATCCCATTACAATACATAATAAACTAAGAACAAAAAATGCAGTTCTTCTTGGAATATGATCAGCTATTTTCTTAAATATTGATTTTAAAAAACCTGTTTTTATAGCAACGCCAATACCAACAAGACCAACTATTAAAGTACCTAGCGGTATAAATTTAAGAAAGTTATTGATAGCCTCTCCAAAAATAAATTTAAATCCATCTAGTGATAATAATGATTCAACAGTTAATATTGTTGTTGAAACTTTAGATGTTGCAACAGACATTGACATTTCATTAGCTTGTAAATTGATTAGTGATAATACAAAACTAAGTATAATTGTTAAAAATGACAATATAACAAAAAACATCGCCGGATGCATTTTTGCTTTAATACTATTATCCTTCATACTATTCCTCCACAACCTTTTTAATCTTTTTATTAAATTCAATTCTTGGAAGCATTATTGTTCTTCCACAGTTCAAACATTTTATTTTAATATCCACACCGATTCTATCAATAACCCATAAATTTTCACCACAAGGATGAGCTTTTTTCATTATTACTTTAGAACCTAATTTATAATCATTTTTCATTATGTACCTCCAATTGAGGATATGGTATTTTAATTTTGTTATCATCTAATGTCTTTTTAATTAACTTATTAACTTTTCTTTTAATAACATATCTATCTCTGTCTCTAATAAAAGTAGATATCCTATATACTACACAAGAATCAGATAATGAGTCAAGACCATCCATGGTAGCTTCTGATATTTCATCAACTAATTTTGGTAAATCATTTGCAAGTTTTGTTAATACTTTTTCTACTTTTTCATTATCATCTTCATATGAAACATTTATATTAAATATAAGTAAAGTTTTATTTAAACTATAATTAATTACATCAGATATATTTCTATTTGAAATAATCTTTACTTCACCTGTAGGTGCTTTTATTTTTGTAGTTTTTAAACTAAGTCCAATAACCTCACCTTTAAAACCATTTATTTCTACTATTTCACCAATAGCAAATTGACTTTCTGCTATTATAGAAATACCTACTAAATAATCTTTTAAAACATCTTGAAAAACAAGTCCTATAAATACACTTATTGCACTAATACCTGTTACAAGTGCAGTTGTATTTATTCCAAATATTTTTAAAATAGAAATAAAAGTAAAAATCATAATTAAATATTTAATTAGATTTTTTGCAAGTATTAATATTGTATTTTGACTTCTTTGAATATGTTTAGTTTTAGCAGTATTATTCTTTACTATTTTATTAATAATTGCTGATTCAAGACATATAAGTAAATATGAAAAAACTATACTTATTAATGTATATATAATTTTTTCTGAAACTTTTATTCCAAAAATAGTCAAATAAATCACCTCTTAATCTTTATAATTTAAATTCATTATTTCAAGAATTCTATTCAAATCTTGTACTGAATTAAAGCTTATTGTTAATTTATTTGATGAAATTTTAACTTTTGTACCAAGTTTTTCTTTTAATTCATTTTCTAAATGTTTGAATTCATCATTAACATGTTTTTGTCCATCATTTTTTACTATTTTTTTGTATTCATTATTACTTGTTTCTGATTCAATATCTCTAACACTAAGACCTTCATTAACTATTCTATCCGCTAGCAATTCTACTTGAGCAGGATCTTCTATTTTACTAAGTACTCTTGCATGACCCATACTTATTTTATTAAATAAAACTAAATCTTGTACAGATGCAGGAAGTCTTAATAAACCAAGCATATTAGTAATATGGCTACGGCTTTTCCCTACTTTTTTTGCCAAATCATCTTGAGTTATATTTAGTCTATCAATAATTGCTTTGTAAGCTTTTGCTTCTTCAATTGCAGATAGATTTTCTCTTTGAAGATTTTCAAGAAGTGATATATTCATCATTTCTTCATCAGTAAAATCTTTAATTATTGCAGGTATTGTCTTTTTACCTGCTAATAAAGATGCTTTAACTCTTCTTTCACCTGCAACTATTTCATAACCTTTAACACTCTTTTTAACAATAATCGGTTGAAATACACCGTGTTCTTTAATAGATAATGCAAGTTCGTTTAAAGCAGTTTCATCAAACACTTTACGTGGTTGATATGGATTTGCTCTAAGTTCTGTTAAATCAAGTTCTTCTATTTCATTATTTTTTTTAGCATCTTCTACTATTGTTTCTTCAAAATCATCAAAGTTTAAGTTTACATCAGTTAATAATTGTTCAAGTCCCTTACCTAGGGCGTTCCTCTTTTCTTTCATTCTTTTCAATTACCTCCTTTGCTAAATTAATATATGCTTCAGTTCCTCTACTGTTTGCATTATAATCTGCGATTGGTTTTCCATGGCTTGGTGCTTCTGCTAAAACAATTAATCTTGGGATTATAGTGTCATAAACTTTTTCTTTAAAGAAGCTTCTAACATCTTCTACTACATCAAGTCCAAGAATAGTTCTTGCATCTAGCATTGTTAATAAAACACCTTCTATTTCCAAGCTAGGATTTAAATTTTTTCTAGCTATATTTACTGTATTTAAAAGTTGTAAAATTCCTTCCATTGCATAAAATTCACATTGTACTGGAATTAAAACTGAATTACTTGCTGTTAAAGCATTATTTGTAAGAGCACTAAGTGATGGTGGACAATCAATTAATATATAATCATAATCATCTTTTACTTCTGAAAGTACTCTTTTAAGTTGTGAACTTTGAGAGAATGTACTATCATTTCTAAGTTTTTCATTGAATTCTGATTCTATAGCAGCTAAATTAACTGTTGATGGAATTATTGATAAATTTTTAAACTTAGTTTTAACAATAACCTCTTTAGTTGGTACTAAATCAAGTAGTGCTTCATGAATAGTATATTTTAAATCACCTTTTTCAATACCTACACCAGTTGTTGCATTACCTTGTGGGTCAAAATCAACTAATAATACTTTTTTACCTAACAAACCTAAAGATGATGCTAAGTTAATACTAGTTGTTGTTTTTCCAACGCCACCTTTTTGATTAACCAGTGAAATAATTTTACCCATTTTATGCACTTCCTAACTACTTTATATTCTATCAAAAATTGTCCGATTTTTAAACAATTTATACGAAAAAAAAACAAAAAATGTTTTTTTATTTGCAACTTAATTTTACTTTAACAGTGAAATCTTTTTTACCATATGGTTTTTTAGGATAAATAGTTACTGTTGATTTATCAAAATCACATTTTGCATTTTTAAGTTTTTTAATTTCTTTTTCATGACCTTTTTGATTATATGTATCAATACTTCTTAAACTTGCAACAATACCTATTTCTTTAAAATCACTTAAAAAGTTTTTTACTTCTTTTTCTGTTTTAGATTTAGAAATTGTTTTATAGTAATATTCTGTATAGAAATCACTTCCTAAACTTTTAAAATTACTTTCAAGTCTTGGTTTTTTAGATACAATTATTAATAGTCCAATAATAACTACTACCGATACAATTATGAAAACAAATTTTTTATTAATTTTAATTTCTTTTTTTTCTTTTTCCATTTCAAAAAGCCCTTTCTATTATATATATAATTTTATTATAAAACAAAGATAAAGTCAATATTAATCACATACTATAACTGTTTCAATTTCAAAGTCTTTTTTACCATATGGACTCTTTGGATAAATGACTGCTTTAGTCTCATTTTTATTACACTCTATTCCATCTTTTATAAAGTTTGCAATAACAGGATCATTATTTTCTGAATCGTAATCAGATAATGTTTCAAGATCTACTTTTAAACCTTTTTCTTTAAACGAAGAAAGATAATCAGTAACCTCTTTTTTTGATCTATTATCAGATATATCATCATAATAATACTCAGTATAGAATTTTGATGACATTTCTCTTAATTTATCATCCATTTGAGATGAGGTATATGGTTTCTTACCAAGCAAAAATATTATTAATACACCTATTATTACTAATAAAACTAATATAATTATTAATTCTTTTATTAAAACTTTTCTTTTTTCCATACTAATCATTCCTTTATATAATTTTATAATAATTTATCTAAAAACTCAATATACCTACTAGAATTACTAATTAGTTCTTTTACAAATATAGACTCTTCATTTTTTTTAACAAATAAAAAAACATTATTTTTAGTTCTAGTTAAGGCTACATAAAAAAGTCTTCTTTCTTCAGAATAAGGATAATTATCATCTTTAGATAGTACAAAATCAAGTATTTTATTATTAGTTATTTTAGATGGGAAACCAAGTGATTTATTAGTTAAGTTTATTAATATAGTATTTTCTTCTTCTAGCCCCTTTGATTTATGCGCTGTTAAATATTTTATTTTTAAATTACTAGTAATTAAATAGTTATCTTCATACTTTAATTTATCACTTAAATAAGGAATAATATCGTTATTATTTCTAGATATAACTAAGATGTTTTCTCCATATTTTTTCACTATATAATTTATTAATTTATATAATTCTTTCTCTTCATTATAATAGAATATTTTTATTGGTTTTTTATTACTTTTATTTGAACTTAAATCTTTTTTTATTTGGCTATTATTCTTCATAATAAAATCACCAGCTACTTTAATAAGTTCATTTGAATTACGATATGTATTCTTAATACTAATAATTGATGTATAGCCAAAATACTTTTCAAAGTTTAAAAAAATATCTAAGTTACATCCAGTAAATCTATAAATTGATTGAAAATCATCACCTACAGCTACCACTTTAGAATCACAACATTTCCTAACTGAATCAATTAATTTAAATCTAATAAAGGAAGTGTCTTGAAATTCATCTATTAATATATATTTATATTCTTTATTTATACCATTCTTTCGTACTAAATATTCACTATAAGTAATCATATCATTAAAATCAATCATTTTTTGACTATGTAATTCATTCTCATATATAAGATAAAAGTATTTAATAATGTTTATTAGAATTAAGTTTTTCTTTCTAATAACTTTGTTTTTTATTTTATTATTTTTAAGAATTATTTCATTAAAATATTCATATTTATATCCAGATGATTTAAAAAGATTAATAAAGGTAATAATATTATTTTTTAAATAATTTTTTATATAAAAATCACTGCAATTTATATAATCATTACTTAGTATTTCATCTACAATATATTCTAAATAATTACTTGGTGCAATATTAATATCATTTTCAAAATATTTAATAATTTCAAGAGATAATTTATGAAATGTAAAAACATCTATATCATAATTATAGTTTTTCATTATATTATTTTTTAAACTAACTGCTGATTCATTGGTAAAAGAAATACATAATATTTCATTTTCATTTATATTCTTTTCCTCAATTAGATATCTTATTTTACCAATTAAGGTGAGTGATTTACCAGAACCAGCACCCGCTAAAATAAGTATATTATCTTCATCATTAATAACAGATGTTTTTTGTTCTTTATCAAGTGCATAACCATTTATATTATTTAGTAATTCACATGTTTTAATCCTATGATTAATAAAATCATTATTCTTTTTTTTTATAATATTATATAAATTTTTATATAATTTATAGTATCTATAATATAATAATTTTAAAAATAAAGTATTGAATAAATTCATATATTTTTCTTTTAATAGTAAGTATTCACTATTTGAAATATAATAATTTATATTATAAATATCTCTTTCAAACATTTTGTAATTATTCATATAATCACCTATTATATTATTTGAAAGAAGTGAAAAAAATCCCCTAAAAAAATCGCTACTTTTGAGCGATTTTTATCATAGCATTAGTAACTTTGGCTTTATATATAACCCTTTCGTCACTACCTTTAATTTTTACTTCAACTTCATGTTCACCTATTCCTAAATCTTTAAGATCAACATAAGCATTTATTGATTCAGCTGTTATATTATTTACAACTGATTCAACTCCCTTAAGTATTACAGTTACTTCAGTACTACTTGTATCTGTTGCTTGAACTGTATATGAATCACCTAGATTAATATAACCTAATTTAACGCCTGAAATTTCAGTTGTTACTTCTTCACCTAACGTTATATCTACTGATATAGTTTTTGATGAAATCTCTCTAATTCCTGTAGGTTTCTTAATAGTTTTTGTTATCTTTTTATTTTCTTTAAGTTCATCTACATCTATTTTAATATTTAAACTATTTGTAGCATCAAGAACTTCTTGTTTACCATAAATTGTTACTCTATCAACACTTGGTGTTAATGTCGCTATAGCTTTACCAAATACTACGTTACCTACTGGAATAATCTTAACAGGTACTTCTTTACTTGGTGATGCAATTGTTAAAGTTGCATTTACTTTTGATGGTACTATTTCAACATTCATTATTTTACCATTTTCATCATAAGCAACAAGTTCAACATCTTTTAGCTTATTTTCACCAACTTTTGGATCAACTAAATTATTTACATTTATTAAAGCTTTTACTGTAGCTACTTTTCCTAAGTTTTCTTCAGTATCTTTAATTATTACATCTTCTTCTGAAATATTTACATTTTCAATTGATAATTTGCTATCTAATTTAGATAAATTAACTATTTCATAAGATAGATCTTTAGTCATTGATTTCTTTTGACTAATTATAATTGTTGCAACTGATGGATCTAATTTGTATTCAACATTTGAAATAGATTGTTTGTATTTTAAATTTACTTTATGAACACCTGGTTTTAAATCGCTTAAATCAACCACAACATCTTGTTTTGGTAATTGTTTTGCTAAATATAAATTAGCTTTTGTACCAATTAATGTTATATCAACAGTTTCAGGTAAACCTTCAACTATATATTCCTCATCATTATAACTTGCAGTAACTGGAGTGTTATAAATAACTTCAGCATTTGTTTCAAGTAATGTAGTGTTTTTAATATCAACTATGTAGAAAAATAAGAATGAAAATATTAATGATATTATTATTAAACTGCTTTTTGTCTTTAATAAAGATTCAAATGGTTTATCAGTAATCTTTAATCTTTTAGCAATACCAACTACTAATTTAGTAATAGGTAAAATTATTCTTTTATCTATAAATTTATAGATTCCTCTAACTATTTTCTTAATTAATCGCATCGAAATCGTCCTCCTCATCACTTTCAACTACAAAAGTCTCTGATTTAGGCATTAACTCATCTAATATAATACTTTTAACTTCATCTATAGACAAATTGTAATTTAATTTACCACCTATTGCTACAGATACTCTTCCTGTTTCTTCAGATACTACAATTGCAATAGCGTCACTTTCTTCAGATATTCCAATAGCTGCTCTATGTCTTGTTCCAAGTCTTTTACTAAATTTCATATCAACTGTTGTAGGGAAAACTGCACCTGCACATGTAATTTTATCTCCTTGGATAATAGCGCCACCATCATGAAGTGGATTATCTGGAAAGAATATTGCGCATAATAATTCATTTGATATTTCTGCATATATCTTTTTAGCTTTATCAATATAATCAGATAAGCTAGTATCTCTTTCAATAACTATAAGAGCACCAATTTTATCTTTAACTAAATATTCTAATGCTTTACCTATTTCAAGAACAATCTTTTCTCTTTCAGTTTGCGTTAAAGTTTTATGTCTTCCAAGCAATTGTGTCTTACCTAATTGTTCAAGTGCATTTCTGATTTCTGGTTGGAATATTATAATTATTGCTATTGGACCCCAAGTAATAACATATTCAAATAATAATCCTATTGTTACAAGGCCAAAATAATCAGCCAACAACTTAATTAATACAATTATTATTATTCCTTTAAATAATAATGAAAATTTTACATTTTTTCTTATATTCTTTAGTACATAATAAAATACTGACCATATAAGACAAATATCTATAATCTTTTTTACGATTGATAATATACTTTCTACACTCATAATAAATCCTCCTAAAGCGCATTATTCTTTTTGTTATTAATAGTTACTACTATAATTATAACGCAAATTATAGCAACAATAAAACCAATAACTATATAACTATAATTAATATTTATATTATTCTTTTTTAATCCTACTGAAATAGCGTTTTTATTTGTATTTTTTTTAAATGATAATTTAATAGTTTTTAATTTTTCATTCTTCTTAAAATTCCATGTATAAGTATCATTATGTACTTTATCTGCATTATGACTAACTACTTTATATGGAACTTTTATATTAACATTTACTTCATCATATAAGAGTGGTCTAGATGAATCATTACCAAGTTTTTGAATTTGTTTACTTGTTAAAGTAATAACACCATCTTTTTCTTTAACTTTAACTTCATCAAACATATTTGAATAACTATATGTTTTATATTCATCTAAAGAAGAATAATTATTAGAAACTGTTGCTTTTACTGTAGTTGAATCTTCATCATAATAAAATACTTCATCTTTTTTTCCTCTTTTAAATATATCAAATAAATAATTAACTGCTTCTTTTCCTTTTAAATTAGTCATTACTTCTATATTCTTTTTATAATCACTAGCCAAAACAGTTTCATCTACAGAAAGGTCACGATTTATATTTATATTGTAATCAACCTTACAGCCAGTTAAAAAGCAAACTACAAGTAATATAATTAAATATCTAATATTCTTCATACTTCACCTTCAGTACTATAAAATTATATCATATTTTAAGAAAATAAAAAAGGGTATTTAACCCCTTTTAGAAAATATTTGAAAAAGTTTCTTCGTCGTCTATTTCTTTTGAATTTTTGTCATAATCATTTAGTTTTTTCATTATTCTATCAAGTTCATTAACACTTTCAGATAATTCTTTCATTTCTTCAGAAGAACTATTTTTTACTATATCTTCACTTAATTTACCTTCTGGTTGTTTTTCTATATTTCCAAAAAGAATCTCAGATAATTTTTTATCATTTTTATATAAAACGTCTACACTGTTATCTTTTTCTTTAGCATTTGTTTCTTCTTTTGCAATAATTTTATCCATATCTAAAATAGTATTATCAAGAGAACTATCTTCATTTAGATTTTCAATTGGAACATAATTCTTTTCTTCTTCAGTTTCTTTAGGTTCATCAATTGCATCTACTGGAATTTCATTAAAGATTTCTTCAACTTTTGGTGAATCTTCAACTACTGCATCTTCAAACTTACTAGTTTTTGGAACATTTTCTTCGATTTTAATTTTTTCTTCAATTTTCTTTTTATCATTTTCAATTTTTTTGTTAACACTACTAGACTTAATAGCATTTTCAATTAAATATACTACAAGTACTACAATTAAAAAGACACAAATAATTATTAAAATAGTAGTATTTTCATTTATAAATGTCATTACATTATCAATTACATCATTCATTTTATACCCTCTTTTCTATTCTTATAACCATTTTATCATTTAAATAATTTTTTTTCAATGTTTTTTATGTCTTTTACGTCTTCTTTTTCTAAGACGTCTTCTTCTTTTGATTGTAATATATTCGGTTAATGCTGAAAACACAATAATTATTTTCAAAATGTTCTTTTGTATTTTATTTAATCTATATTTGATATTATATGGTGCATAAATCGTCTTTTTAAATAAAACTTCATCTTTATATTTTATATAATATGTACCTAATTTATCACCTTTCCTAACAGTGTTATCAAGCACTTTCTTTCCTTTATAAATATACTTTAAATTCTTTTTAGTTATTTCTTTTTTTAAATATTTTCTTACATCTTTATCTTGTTTAATAGAAACATTATATTCATATTTTGTTTTTAAATTAACTATTTCATCTTTTTCTTTTAATAAAGTTTTATATTCATAATTATCAAAATAATATTCATAAATCTTTTTTGCATCTAAATAATGAGCACCTTGTCTATCAGTATGAGCACCAGTTGTGACTAAAATAAGATTGGCTTTACCATTACTGGCATAACTCGCAAGACATAAGCCTGCTCTACTCGTATAACCTGTTTTAGAGCCACTTATAATAGATAAATCTATATTTAGTCTTTCACTTGTTCTTTTTTGTGGGCTTACAAATGTTAATGATTTATCACTAGTCACATATTTATCATTACTGAACATTTCTCTAAAAGTATCATTTTTAAGAGCATAATCAAGTAATTTCACCATATCTTCAGCACTAGAATAATGAGTATCATTTACATCTTCTATTCCAATTGTATTTACAAAATGTGTATTTGTCATGCCAAGTTCTTTTGCTTTTTTATTCATAAGTTTAATATATTCTTCTTCGCTTCCAGAAATAAAATAAGCTAGTGAATGAGTGGCATCAGCTCCTGAAGGAAATAAAGCTCCATATAATAAATCTTCATATGTTACTTCTTCATTTCTTTTAAATCCGGCTGTTGATAAATCATATGATAAATAATCAAATATTTCATCATTTAAAACAACTTTTTCATTCATATCTTTGATATTTTCAATAGCAACAATTGATGTCATTACTTTAGTTAAGCTTGCTATTAAAGTTTTATCATTACCATTTTTATCATATAAAATTTCATGAGTGTCTCTATTATATAAAACTGCAGTTTCAGAATACAAATCACTTATTTCTTCTGCAAAAACTGAAAATGGAAATAGTAGTAGTATTAAAAGTAGTATTATTCTCTTCTTCATTTTTTACCTCACTAAAAAAGAGTATATCATAAATACTCTTTAAATTAAATAATATGATCCATTCTTGATAAAATTAATCTTTTACCTGCATTTCTACTTTGTAATAATTCATAATCATGTTTAATGAAACTATAATCAGGAGAACGCATAATAAATTGAGCATTAGGTTCAACTACATATAAACCTGTTTCTGGACATCTACTATAAATCTTTTTTACTTTATTATCATGATTAATTAAATAAACATAATCTGTTATAAGTAATACGGCTTCCTCAATTAATGAAGAATATTTATTTATATTACTTTTTGAAACAAAATCAAATTCTTTATTTACATAATTATAATCAACTGGTGAAACTAATTTTAATTTTAACTCTTTATTAATTACTTCTAATTTACTTAAATACTCATATAAAGTATCAAGAGACATTAAATCATAATTAGCTTTTTTAATTCCATTATCACAAATAATTTCACCAAAACTATTAATATATGGTTCATATACACCATTTTCATCAAATTCTATATAATCATTTAAAGTTATTTCACCTTTTTTTGATGATTTGGCATTATAAATTTTTATCATATAACCCCTCCTATGGCCTGATATTATATAAAAAAAATAAAAAAAAAGCAACCTAATTAGTTGTTTTCTTTATATACTTTACTTTCCCAAATCTTTCTTATAAATTTTAAAGAAACAGTTGATAATGTAAAACCAATAACTGGTACAAGTGAACTTAGTAATATATAGTTATATTCTCTAATTAAATATGAATATGAAATAACAACAATATAAGTTAATACCATAATACATATTTTTCTTGTATTACTTGTTTCCCATGCTTTATCTTTTTCAACTCTTTTATTTCTATCTTCGATATTTTTTACTCTTTCTTCTATTTTCATAATAACTCCTTTTTATAATTTTAATTTTCTTACTAATGAAACAGTATCTTCAGTAAGACTATTTTTTAATGATCTGGCATTAATTTCCTTTGTTATACTTATAAGTATTTGATTTTTAATTGCATTAGCTGTCATATCATCATCCCTTTTTAATTTAAAGAAATAAAACAATCTAAATAACATATCATCAGATATATCAGAAACAGATGCTAAATTTTCTAATTTATAAAATGACACTTTTGATGTTAATATTGCACCAGCAAAAGCTTCTTCTTTTATATTTGTAATAGCTCTATATGTTTTTAATAATCTGCCTAATCCTACTTCTTGCATAAAACCCTCCATAAAAATTATAACACTAAAAAATAAAGAAAAAAAGATATAAAAATATCTTTTACACATTTACTTTAAACATTGAAATTAGTTTAAAAATAATAAACACTATTAAATTAATAATAACTATTGTTGCACCAGTCGGAGTTGCATAAATATATGAAATAATTAATCCAATAATAAACGCAATTATTGAAATAATTGTACTTGATATTACAACACTTTTAAATTTTTTAAAATATTGCATAGATGATAATGTAGGAAAAATTATTAAACTTGATATTAAAAGCGATCCCATTAATCTCATACCAAGAACAACAACTACTGAACATAAACAAGCAAATATTATGTTATATAAATCAGTTTTAATTCCTACTGATTTAGCAAATTTTTCATCAAATGTTATTGCAAATATTTTATTATAAGAAATAACATAAATTAAAATTACTAAAATAGATAATACAACACTAATTATTATATCTTTTTCATTTAATCCTAAAATACTACCAAATAAATAATTATTAATATCTGTATTAACACCTTTAGTTACAGATATTGCAAATGTACCTATAGCAAGTGAACTTGCTGAGATAAGTGCTATTGCAGAATCACCATGAATTTTACTACTATCATTTAATTTTAATATAAAGAATGAAACTATAATAACAATAGGTATAGCAAATTCTAAAGGAGCAAATCCCAAAATTGTGGCTATAGCAAATGCACCAAAACCAACGTGTGACAATCCGTCACCTATCATAGAATTACGTCTAAGCACTAATGACACACCGATAAGAGATGCACAAAGTGATATTAGAATACCAACAAAAAATGCCCTAACCATAAATGTGTATGAAAACATATCTAATATACTAGTCATGATGAATTCTCCTTACAAAATTATCTGTTGTTCCAAAGAATATTTCATTATCTCTTAGTGATAGTATTTTATTTCCAATTAAATTACCATGATCCAAATCATGAGTAATCATCATAATTGCTATATTATGTTTTTTATTTAAATCATTTATTATTTTATATAATTCTTCTTTAGACTTACTATCTAGATTATTAGATGGTTCATCTAAAATTAATAATTTAGATGTGGAACATAAACTTCTAGCTAATAAAACTTTTTGTCTTTGTCCACCAGATAAATCACAAAAACTCTTATCTTTTAAATCTTCAATTCCTAATATTTTTAAATTTTTAAAAGCAAGTTCTTTTTCTTTTTTAGTATAAAATGAAAATAAACCAATTCTATTTAAAGTTCCTGATAAAACTATTTCAAAAACTGATGCTGGAAAATTAGAATCCACCTTTGTTTCTTGAGGCATATAACCAATAAAGTTTTGTTTTATATTATAAATAATTTCACCTTTTTTTGGTTTTATAAGACCAAGCAGTCCTTTTACAAGTGTTGATTTACCACTACCATTAGGCCCCACTATACATATAAAATCACTATCTTCGACCTGAATATTCAAATCTTTTAAAACTATATTGTTATCATAACCTAAAGATAAATTCTTTGTTTCAATTAAATTCATTAATTAAGAGCTTCCTTTAAAACTTTTATATTATCATTCATAATATCAACATAAGTAACTCCAGCATCAAAGTCCTTTTGTGAAATATTATGTGCTGATTTAAATTCTAACACTTTTGCATTTGTTTCTTTTGCAATAGTTTTAGCTATTTTTCCATTTGATAATTCTATATGAAATACAACAGGTATTTTATCCTTTTTTACTCTATTTATTAAATAAGTAATAGTTTTTGAACTAGCTTCTGTTTGTTCAGAGCATCCTGGAAAAGCAGCATAATATTTTAAATTATAATCATCTGCAAAATAACGAAGCGGAAATCTATCTCCAAATACGATTTCTTTTCTTTTAGCATTTTTAACTACTTCTTCAATTCTATTATCAATACTTTCTAATTCACTTATATATTTTGATGAATTTTCTTCATAAATTGACCTATTATCTTCATCTAAACCAACTATAACTTTAGTTAGTTTTTTTGTAATAGTAATTGCATTTTTTGGACTAGTCCATACATGTTCATCATATTCAGGTGCTTCTTCTTCATTTACTGCATCTTCTTCTGCTTCCATTCCTTCAACATGTTCTTCTTCAACTAAATCAACTAAACGCATTAATTTAACAACTTTTGTCTTTTTCACATCGATATTATCTAATATATCATCAATCCATTCATCAGAATCACCACCAACATATATAAATATATCACTATTTTTAATATCTTTAATATCTTGTGGTGTTGGTTCATAATTATGCATTTCTGAACCTGGTTTTAATAACATTTTAACTGTAATATCCTTATTGTCTTTAGTTATAGCCCTTGCAAAGTCATAACCAGGAAAACTAGAAGTTATAATAGTTAATTTACCATCATCTTTCTTTTTATCACAACCAGTAATAAAAACTAAACCTATTAAAACTAATGTAACAATTAATATTTTAAATACTCTTTTCATAATTACCTCCCATTACAACAATTATCACATAATCCATTTATCATTATGTTTTCTTTACTTAATTTAAATTTATGATCTTTTATTATATGACTTGATAATTCATCGATACAATCACAGTCAACATGTGTAATCATACCACACTCATCACATTTTAAATAGAAGTGATTTTCATTATCACATTTTTCTAAATACTGATAATAAGTGATATTATCTTTTCCAATATGCTTACTGATATAACCTTCGGCTATAAGCTTATCTACAAGTCTATAAATTGTAGTAAGACCAGTCTCATATTTAAGTAAATTATACAAATCTTTAATAGTAAATGCCTTATTTTGCTTTTTAATTATCTTTAAAATAGCATCTTTTTGTTTTGTATTATATGTATCATTTCTAGACATATATACACCTCTTTCAATTTGAAAATCATTTTCATATTCGATATTATACGCCTATTGTTTTATAAAAGCAAGAAAAAAATAGATGTTTTTTATCTATTTATTCTAATACTACTGGTTTTAACAATTAATTTTTAAAATGTTTTATTACTTAATTAATTTTTCTATCAATTTATCCTTATAATCATCCAAATATTCCAATAATAACTTAGTTTGACTAAATGGTTTTATAAATGAATATTTTTCTTTTGCTTTTAATTGTGCATCTTTAATATGAGATTTAAACTGTTCATACTTAATTGTAATATTATTTTCTTTTGCATATTTTCTAATTTTATTATATAGTTTAGTTGAATAAACTGTATCTATAATTATAAAACCAGTAAATAAACCAAGCATATATGAAAAAGTTATATTCTTACTAAACCATTCTAATGCATACATTGTATATGGAACAAGAAAATAATAATAAACTGCTCCAATTGATGTCCAAATTACGCTAAATTGAGGACATATTATTCCTCTGTAGTTTCCCCATAAATCCGAATAATCCCATAATCTAATTTTATTTTTTAAACCAATTAATCCACCAACAAATTCAATAAATGTCATAGATAATCCCATAATCAATATAATAACAATAGGATTTAAATCAGAATCTTTTAATAATAAATATATAATAGTTAAAATAAGTAATCCAAAACCATATATAGGTAAATAAGGACCAACAAGAAATCCAGGATTAATCCATTTACCATGTACTATTCTTCTAAAAAACAATTCGATAACCCAACCTAAAGTACATCCAATATAAAATATAAACATTAATTCTAAAAATAAATTCACATCTATCACTACCTTATATAATCATTATATCACATAATAAAAGAAAAAAAGAACCATTCGGTTCTTTAACAAAAACTTTTTATAATTATTGCTCATTATTATTTTCTAATTTTTTTGAATTTTCTGAAAATTGATTATTCATATTTTTTTCTCCTTACACAAACATTTTATAATTTTCTACCAGTTGCGCTCTACCATCTTTAGGTTGTTTTTTGTAGAAAGTTGGTTGCATTTATACTATTTTACCACAAAACACAGTGTTTTTTGTTAATCATAACATAAAAAAAGAACACTTCACATAATACATGTTAGTGTTCTAAACATCAACAATTGGTGCGATACAAGAGCCTATTTTGAACACTTATATCAAAAAAGATAGAATCTAATAAATATCAGTTCTATCTATAGTATAACATGAATTTTATATTTTTGAATAATATATCAAATTTTATTTATTATAATTTTGTAGTTAATAAATTCTAACTTTTTTTAATTTATCAATATATTTTTTCAATTCATAATTACTATTTTCATATATAAAAGATTGCGGTGGATAAAAGTTAAACATTGTCTTTAAATACTTCAACGTAATGGGCTCTTCTAACATATCAAGATGTAAAATATGATAAGCATATTTTGATTTTTTTAAACCATTATTAAAATCATTATTACCTATACCAAATTCATCTATTTTATTAGGGTATTCAACAATTTTATCTATATATATAATATATTTTAACATACAAGTTGGATGGGATTCATAAACATATATTTTATTAAAATCTTTTTTAGGTTTATATTTTCTAAATTCAAAATTTTTTTTACCACTTTCTATAATTCTAACGAAATTAGGCTTAATACTTAAAAAAATTCCAAAATCCATCATCTTTTTATACTACTCTTTTGTAATAATTTTGTTTTTTGTTCTTTTAGATAATCGTAATTGCCAATGTAATTATCTATATGTTCATCATTAATTTCCATAGTATTTTTAGCCAATTTGTTAATAAAATATCTATCATGTGATATAAATAATAACGTACCATTATATTCTTTTAATGCTTCTTCTAACATTTCTTTAGTATCTATATCAATATGGTTTGTTGGTTCATCTAAAATTAAGAAATTAGCATTCTTTTGAATTAATTCGAATAATTTTAATCTAACCTTTTCACCACCAGATAAAGTTTTGACTTTTTTAAATACATTATCTTCATAAAATAAGAACTTAGCTAAACTAGCTCTTAAATGAGTTTCAGTTCCATCATAAAATTGCCTAGCAGTTTCTAATATAGTAGCATCTTCATTTTCAAAACGTATTTCCTGAGGTAAATAACCTATTATTACATTACTACCTAATTTTATTTTTCCACCTAATAATTCAGCATTAGATTGTTCTAATATCATTTTTATTAATGTTGATTTACCACTACCATTTTTCCCCATTAAGCAATCTTTATCTCCGAAAGTAATATGCATATTAGCTCCATCAAATAATACTTTATCACCAATCATGGCAGATAAATCTTCAATAATTAAAACATCTTTACCACTACGTTTACTAATTTGGAAATCAAGTGGAATATCTTTCTTTTCTTCTGGTTTATCCAATAATTCTAATTTATCTAATCTTTTTTGAATACTAGCAGCTCTTTTAAAGAATGCTTCTCCTCCAGGGAAAGCTAATCTACCAAATTCTTGTAATTTCTTAATAGAAGCTTTCATAGCAGCTATTTGTTTTTGTTGATCTTTAAAATCTTCAAATTCAGCCATTATTCTTCTTTCATTTTCTTCTAAATAATAAGAATAATTACCAAAGAATACTTCACTCTTACCTCTATCAATTAATATAGTTTTATTTGTTACTTGATCTAAAAAATATCTATCATGTGAACTTATTAAAATACTACCTTTATAATTTTTTAAATATTCTTCTAACCATTCTAGAGTACTAATATCTAAATGATTAGTAGGTTCATCTAATAATAATATAGTTGGTTCACTTAAAATTAATTTAGCAAAAGATACAATAGTTTTTTCTCCACCAGATAAAGTAGAAAATTTTCTATCCATCATTTCATCTGATATTTTAAAACCACCACATACTTTACTAATATCTGATTCTAATTGATAACCACCCATGTTTTCAAATGCTTCTTGTAATTGCCCATAAGATTTTAATAAATCATCCATTTGATCAGGATCACATTGACCTAATTTGTTTTCTAATTTTCTTAATTTAGCTTCTACTTCTAATAATTTAGTTTTCCCTTGAACTATAATATCTCTTACAGTAGCTTCATCATCATATTTAGGAGGCATTTGAGATAAGAATCCTACAGTAGCACCCTTTCTTATAGATATTTGACCAGCAGTTGGAATTTCATCTCCAGTTATCATATTAAATATAGTTGTTTTACCTGAACCATTAGGTCCTATTAAAGCAACTCTTTCACCAGTTTTTAATTCTAGATCAAAACCATTTAATATCTTTTTAAAACCGAATGTTTTTTCAATATTATTTAAACTTAGTTCTGTCATAAATTCACCTCTATCGAAATTATTATACCATATGACCTTTAATTGTCAATTTTGATATTTACACCATTTACTTTCTTATAAATTCTATTCTTATTTATTTCCATTTTTTTATTTATTTCGTCTTCTAAATCAAAACCTAATATTTCAGAAATTCCAAGTAGATAAATTGCTACATCAGCTAACTCTCCACCCAAATCATCTTTCTTCTTTCTATATGCTTCATAAGCTTCACTTACTTCACCATATAATAATAAAAATTCTTTATTAACATCATTAGTATTAAAACCATGATTTATTTTATTTTCTATTACCTCTTTTTGTACTTTACTTAATTCCATTATTATACCTCTCTTCAAATAATTTTATAAAATAATAAACTGAATAATTTCTAAATAATCTATATGGTTCATTTAACCATAATTTAGTTTCATCAATTATTACATCTAATCCATTAATACCAAATTTATCTCTTAAATAAGAATAATTAATTACATATTTTGGTAAATATTGATAAGCACCTTCTTTTACATATAAGCTTTTAGATAATTTAGCTCCAGACCAATCAAGTATTTGTGGACAATAAACTATCATAGGCAACTTATTAGCTTCATATCCTAATATAGAAGATGCCTTATATAATAATTCTTCTTGATAAAAGCCAGCATAATCTCCACCAGTAATTCTGATTATTTCATAATCATATGAACTACTATCATTAATAATTCCATACATAATAGCTCTAACTAAATTACGTAAAGGAGTATTATATTCAACTCTATTACTTTCAATCATATAATCCACCTTATATTCTCCATGATTAGGGCAAAAGGATTCAATTATATTATCTTTAATAACTGTATTAATACCTTCTTTATCGACTAAACCACATTCTAAACAAGAACATCTCATTCTTAATCTACCATTATCTGGATCTAATAAAAATTTAACATCATCTTCATGATTAACAATATTACTTAAAATATTTTTAATCTCTTCTTGACCATTAAATTCATTTTGATTTCTAATACTATATTTAATATTATTCTTCTTACTATAATACTCTAATATTTCTTCAAAATCATTCATAGATTCACTCATCTTATTAGATTCTTTTAAATCCATTTGATATTTAATTCCATTAACAGTAATAGTTTTACTTGGAGCAGTATCAACTACTTCAAATAATACTTCTACTTCCTTACAACTTTTCGATTTAATTAAACTGGCTAATGAAAATGCCAATGAAAAAACACATAATGTTCCAAAGTGAGGAGAAGAATTAGGTTGTGCTCCTATACTAATAACAATCTTATCCTTCTTAACCTTACGTAAAATATAATTAATTAAATCATGTTCAAAAACATATGAAGCTCCACCTAGTGGATGATGAACTTGAAAATCACACTTTAATTCCATAATTATTCTCCAAAATATTTATTTATTGCATCTAATATTTCTTTTTCTTGTTTTTTATAACCATCACAAGTATTAATATTTGCTTTAACTGCAGGTGTTACAGTATCAATAAATCTAATTAATTCAGATTGATGATAATTCTTATCAATAAATATTAATACATTCTTTTTAGCTGAACTGGCCCAACCCATTTCAACTGATACACCTTGTGAATCTTCTGGAAAAGCAACAATTAAATCTGCTTCATTAACTTTATCAAAATCAACTTTAGTACAAACTTCTCCAGATCCTGTTGTCTTATCTTCTCCATAAGCTTCTTTTTTTAGTGGATAATAAACTTCTCCATGCTTACATAATAATTCATATACCTTATCAATAGTTTCCGTATAATCTTTATCCATACCATTTCTAACATATTTTGATATAGGACTTGCTAAATAAATTTTCATATTATTCCCCCATTACTTTCTTTATATTTTCTATAACTTCATTAACTCCATTAAAAGTTATATTATCATTATCTTTATTTTCTATATAATAACTATCTAAAATATTTTTCATATAATTCATATAAGTTTCTTTTTCACTTTCATTACTCATCTTACTTATTTCATTATTTATTACTTCAATAACACCATGTTCATCTAACTCTAAATATTTATTTAAACCAACTATAGTTAATTTATTATTATTCCATGTTAACTCCTTATAATATTTAAATATCTTTTTACCATATTCTACATTATAAAACTGACTTATATTCTGTGGAGGTAAAAATACTACCTTATCAATAATATTTCTACTTTCTAATATCGTCGTTAAACCAGGACTAGTAATAAATAACTTAGCATTATTTATATACTGAAAAAATTCTCTTTGTTTCAATGTTTTAACATCTACATTACTATATTCTTTTAAATCTTCTTTTAAATAAATAGATGATTTTAAAGAAGTAGTAATAATAATCTTATAATCTTTATATATCCTAATTAAATTTTTTATAACAACATCTACATAATCATATCCATTAGTACTAGGAGAATGTAATCCTCCAATATTAACTAATATATAATTACTTTTCTTATTACTTAAATTAATATTATTCTTATTAACAATTGGATCTACCCAAACTAAATTTTTAACTTTACTAAATATTTCTTTTGAGATGCTTGATAATTCAATAGTTTTTTGTGCACAATAACAATCTACATTATATGGTACCTTACCACTATTAGCATCTTCCATACTCCACATAAAAGGTAAACTGTCTACATATATAACTTTAATTCCTAATTCAAGTAATAAACGGGCCATTTTATTTTTTAGTACTACTAAAGCATACTTAATATTATATTTATCTAAAAATTCCTTTAATATCTCTTTATCCATCGTAAAACATTTATCTATAAATATATTCTTATCATTAAAAATATTTATATCAAATTCTTCTCCAGATGCATACCAATTAAAATCATTTTTACTAGTCTCAACAATAGCACTTAACTTACCAACTGGACCTAATCCAAAACAACTAGTAACAGCTAATATATTTTCTTTCTTATTAAAGATATATTTAATAGATTTATCATTTAAAAAATTACTATAATTTTTTAAATCCCATCTTTTTCTTCTTACTTCAAGATCCTTAATAATATCTTCTTCTCCTATTAACATATCATATCTATTAACTCTTCTAGTTTCTATCATATCTTTAACTAAACCTGGTCCACCATATAAATCTACATAATTATAATCTTTATAATTATTATATAAATCACTAATTAACATATAAGATCCAGGAGAATATTTCTTATATTTTTCTCTAAAAGAATTCTTTAAAACATGTACCTTATTATTATAAATAGTTTCTAATCTATAAGATACTATATCATTACTATCTTTCATATATGATACTGCTATATTAGCAACACCTAACTTAACTAAAGAAGAATAATATAATAATTGTTCTTTCTTATTAATCATATCTTGCTTAGCAATATTCTTCCAACTATCCTTTTCAATACTAACAATAATATCAGTAGGATCAATATTACTATAATATTTAATATATAAATTATTCTTAAACTTCTTAACATTTCTATTAGAATAATGAACTTTTTCACTGCTTAATACTCTATCTAAAATATTATCTATCTTACTATAATCACATATTGAAGTATATAATCTATCATAAGTATATAAATCATTATTTAATAATTTATAAAAGTTGGAATCTTCATATACTAAAGAAAAATAAATAATCTTTCCTAAATAATCTTTAATATCATTTATAAACTCTAATAATTCATTTTTAGGATTATTAGAATTTATTATAGGTTCTATATTTAAAGGACATTCATAAATATTATCATCTCTTTTAGTTAATACAGTAAACATATCTTTATCTAAAAAACTAATAGCACTATCATTAGATAAATAAATAGAATAAATATTTTCATAAGTTTGTTGATAATTATTAATTTTTAACCCCCTAATTAATTCTTCATAATTACTTAACTCATCAATAGTTTTTATAACTATCATTAGTATAATACCTTATCAATAATGTCCATCCATTTCATAGAATCATCATCTAAACTAGATAAACCATAACTTTCTAAAAATTCATTAAAATAATCCATTTTTTTATTTCTATTAAAACTTTTTCTTAAATAATATAAATCGAAATACTTAGTAGAAATACTTACATCTCCTAAATCAATTAAACTTACTGTTCTATCCACATCTACTAATATATTAGGTAGACTGTAATCACCATGTACTAATACTCTATCAAGAGGTCTTTTATTTTTTAAGAATTCTATGATACTTTCTTTATTCATATCAGGGTATAATTCTATAATATTAGGTAATATAATATCTATCTTAGATAATGCAATATCTAATAATTTTAAAGTATCATTATTATCAAATGGACAATCACTTATATCTACACTATGTATTTCTTTTAAATTTTCTCCTACTAATGGAGCAAAATTATCAACTTTATGAACAGATACTCCAATACTCTTTTCTCTTAAATAATATTGAACTTTATTTATTTCTTTAAAACAAAATACTTTAGGTACATTTAATTTATCTTCTAACCATTTATTTCTTTCATATTCACCTTTTAAATCATTTCTACTACTTAAATATTGTACTTTTAAAATAGCTTCAGTTCCATCTTTTAACTTTAATTCATAAACTTCACTAGCACTGTGGCCAACATTATTTTTTACAATAGAAGAAACATCAATTAAATCTAATATTTCATCATCTAAATTATCTTCTAACTTTCTATCATTATCTACTTTAATACGATAAACTATAATATCATTAATATCTTTATAATAATCTAATGCCTCTTCTTGAGTTTCAAACCCAAATAAATCAAATGGTAATAAATTAAAACAGTCTTCTAAACTATTATATTTATACTTAATAGTAATTTCTACTTCTAAAGTATCATCATTACTTTCAAGTAATACTATATCTTTATTATCATAACTATTATCATCACTAACTATATAAACTTGTTTTCCTTCTTTAATATTATTAAACTCTCTACTACTTATCTTCATAATACTTAATCCTTCCTTCTATATTCATACTTCTATTAATTAAATTATACAATTTATCCTGTGTATTTGCTTCTATAACATAAGGATAATTAATAATATCTACATTAAAACTTGAAAAAAAATCATCAATTTCATCTATAACACTACCCTCAAAATCAAAATACTTAATACCAACTTTATCAAATAAATATTCATTAGCTTTTAATATAAGTAAAGGAATAACTCCTCTAATACTTTTATCTTGATAGGAATGTAATAAATAAGACCATTCTTTATCATATACACAAATAACTCCAGCTTTTACTTCTCCATCAACAAATGCTTTAACAACAATACCTTTACCATTATCAATTAATTTCTTAGTTAGCTTACTTCTCTTTGTTACTTCATCACTATTGCCTTTAATTGCATCCACAAAACTAAAATTACTATAATCTCTATCTATTAAAACTTGAACATTCTTTTCTGCACTTCTAATATGATTTCTTAACTTAGATGATACATTATCTAAAGTTAATTTAGTATTAGTAATATGAGTATGTCTCATTTCTACTAAACCACCTTCACTTTGAATTGATGAAATCAATTTAAATGAAGGATGTAAAGGTATAAAAGTATAATCATATTTCTTAAATAAATAATTAAAAATTAACTTTAATACATTTTTCTTACTTACATTATTTACTTCTTCTAAAAATATAGGATTAATATAAGGGAAATATCTATATTCTCTTCTAACTCCACTATTATCAATAGGTACTAACATTACAGCAATAACATTATCATTCTTGCTAACTTTAATAAATTCTTTATTAGAATAAATATTAATTGCTTCTATATCACTATATATAGGAATATAATCTAACTTACTTACAATATCAAAATATTCCTTACTACTTATACTCTCTATAATCATGATAAATACCCTTTCTCCTTAATACCATTAATAGCATTAACAATTATATCTTCATCATCACTACTTAATATTGGTGGAATAGAAATAACTAACATTTTCTCTATTAAATCTTTAGTATAACTGCATTCGTTATTCTTTATATCTATAGAAGTTAAATTATTTCTTCTAAATAAATCATTATCATAATATAAAGAAGACCACATATTTCTAAATTCAATATCTAATTCTTTACCATAATTGATAACATCTTCTTTATTGTTTTTATCATTTAATATAATAACTATATTCATACAAGTATCTCCACTACTATCTTTACTTGTTAATATATTATTTATATTACTTAACTTACTCATGATATTACTTCTAGACTTTCGTTGTCTTAAAATAACATCATCTAACTTTTCAAGTTGTGAATAAAGTACTGCAGAACATAAATTGTTCATTCTATAATTTTCACCAAATAATGCTTCTTCACTATTCCAAGAAGGAAATCTATCTCTAGTAGAGCCCATATCAGTATAATTTCTCATTCTATTAAAAACAGCTTCATTATTAGTTACACAGCAACCACCTTCACCACAAGTAATTTGTTTAAATTGTTGAAAACTATATACTCCTATATCTCCAAAAGTACCAGCATAAGTATCTTTATATTTAGATCCAAATGCTTGGCAAGCATCTTCTATTAACATAACATTATATTTTTTGCATAACTCAACTACCTTACTTAAATCAAAAGTTCTTCCTTGAAAATGTACTGCAACTACTGCCTTACATCCTTTTTTTATTTCATTTTCCAAATCTTCTAAATTAAGTCCATAATCTAAATCTACATCAATAGGTACTGCAGTTGCTCCTAATGCAATTGCAGAAAGTGCTGTAGCTAAGAAAGTATAAGAACTTATTAATACTCTATCACCATAACTAACACCAGCTCCTACCATAGCACTTTTTAAAGAAGAAGTTCCATTAGTAGTACATAACGCATATTTAGAATTAACTAACTCACATATCTTTTCTTCACACATTTTAGTATAAGGATAATCTGTTCTAGAATATCTAAATATTCTTCTAGAATCTATAACATTACTTAAATATTCCTTCTCCTTATCATCAAATAATAAACTTCCATATTCATTTGGATTAATCATAACTTCACCCCTTAATATAATATTTCATCTTCATCCATTATTTCTGGATGATCATTAATATAAACATTTAATGGTTCACATTTACAACTACAATTATTTTCCTTTAACCATAATCTTATCTTCTCACAAACTTCTTCCATATCACCAGTAATACTAAAAGGTAATTCCTTTAGTCTATGAGAAACACAATTACATGGTACTAATACATCTTTATCGGGAATATAGAATCTAACATTATCAACTACCTTACAATTATCTTTAATACTTAATCTACTATTATTATCAAAAGTATCTTTTATCTCTTCATCACTTAAACCAGCAAAGTTTTTAGAATAACCTAAGAATTTAATATCATTAGAATCCTTAACTTTATCTACAAATTCTCTATAGTAATTAATACTATCTTCATTCCATAAATTTTCTTTATACTTAACAGGAATAATAGACCATTGATCTACTCCTAAATTAATTAATAAATCATATATATTACAAATATCTGAAATATTTTTACCACTTACTACTGTATTTACTCTTATAATAATGTCTTTTTCTTTTAATAATTTAATACCCTTAATAATATTATCAAAACATCCTGGAAAGTTTCTTAAACTATCATGTACTTCACTACAAGAACCATCTAAACTAATAATACATTCATCTAAACCTACTTTTAATAACTTATCTACATATAAAGGTAATAAGTATCCATTAGTAATAATAGATGCTTTAACACCAATCTCTTTAGCTTTCTTAATAAACTCTATAATATTCTTATGTAGTAATGGTTCTCCTCCAGTAAATCTAATCATCTTATAATTTTTCTTTTTCATATGATTTAATAACTTATCATATTGTTCATCACTTATATTTAAAGCGTTACTAGTACCTGCAAAATGACACATAAAACAATGTGAATTACAATTTTCAGATACTCTTACATACATAATCTTAGGATCCATAATACTTCACCAACTCCCTTTCTAACTTTTTAATATTAAAATAACTATTATTAGTTCTAAATAATAAACATTTATCATTACTATTATTACTACCAATAACTTTTATCCTATTATTCTTAACTAAATTAATATTATCTAATTTATCTTTATATTCTTTTTGATATTTAATATTACATTTATCTAATATATATATAATATCTTCATAATATTTATCACTTACATAAATTAAAAATCTATGATAACTAGGAATACTATTATTCTCATTAACTAACTTTATAAAATTATATTTACTAAATATATTTTTATAATACTTAGCATTTTTTCTATTTCTTTTAACATTCCTATTACCGATTTTTAATAATTTTTTATAATTAATATCTATTGGATAATAATATTCTAATAACTTAGAATTACTATTTCTACATTCTCTTTTCTTAATATCAAAATTATTAATAAAATAAATATCAGATATAATAAGTCCTCCAATACCATTACATAACTCCTTACTCTTACCTAAAGATGTAACAATATAATCACTATACTTACCTACATATCCATCACTTAAAACAATGTTCCAAGCCTGAGCAATATCTTCTATAACTATTAAATCTTTTATTTTAATTATTTCTTGTTCATATCCATATTGATGAACTGCTATAAATACCTTAATATTTTCTTTTTTAACAATATCCTTAATTTCTTTTTTAGACAAAGTTAAACCATTACTTGGTATTGCTATCACTGGGGTTAAATTAGCGTTTAATATAGATTGTAAAATACTATGACATACTACATTAGTTATTAATACTTTATCATTACTATTTAAATTTAAACTTCTTAAAACTCCTTCTATAGCTAAAGAACCAGAATAAATAGGTAATAAATATTTCTTATTATAAATATCTAATATTAATTTATTATTCATTTTTACCACCCAACACCTTATTTTCTTTTATTAATCTTTTAACTAGTAAAGGATCATAATTTTCTGGAAATTTAATATTAGTATCTCCAACACCATTTCCATATATGAAACTATGGAAGTCACTTCCACCAGTTTCATATAAACCATATTCTAATGCAAGGTCATGAATTATCTTTCTATCACTACTAATAGAATCTATATGATATGTTTCTAATCCGTCTAATCCATTATCAGTTAAATACTTAACTAATATACTTAATTCTTCTTTAGTTAAATTACATTTTTGAGGATGTGCAAATACTGCATAGCCACCAATACTTTTCATTAGTTTAATAACATCACATACATCTTCATTATATTTATTATAATTAGGTTTATTATTAACTAAGTATTCTCTTAGTTCTTCTAATTCTTCTTTACTTAAATATTCATTAACACAATTTAAAATATGTTTATATAACCATCCACTTTTACCGTAATTAAAATCTATAAAGAATTCATTACTTAAATAATTAAATTTAGTTATTAATTCTTCTATATATCCTTTATTATCATTATAATGTCTTTGATATAAATCACTTAATACTTTATTAATTAATTTATCATATACTTTATATCCATAACCTAACATATGTATCTTAGTCTTTTTACCTAAATAATATGTATCAGTAGAAAACTCTACTCCAGGAATAACTATAATATCATCTCTAATATTTTTACTATACTCTTCTACACCTAAAGTAGTATCGTGATCAGTTATTGACATAATATTCACTTCATTGCTTCTTGCATTATCAATTAATTCTTCGACTGTCAAAAAACCATCAGAGTATACAGAGTGTACATGTAAATCTATCATATAATCCCCCTTAATTTATTTGATATTATATATTATTTTTTTTATAGTGTCAATTTTACTAACTATACAAATATATTTATATTTCCATAACATCATCATTATCCTTTTCTAATTCTTCTTCATCATAATAGTCATACGAATATTGTTGTTTTCTTTCTTGTTCTTTTTGTCTTAATTTTTCTCTTTTGTCAAACTCTTCTGGATCATAATCATGTTTAAATGAAAATAAACTATAATTTTTGTCAAACATTTTATCAACTATCTTTTGTATAAATTCAGGAAGTTTTTTTAACACTTTTTTTAGATGAAAAATTAAATAGTTTGTTTTTTCTTCTAATTCGTTATATTTTTCTTTAATATATTTGTTTTCCCATTTTAAATGATTATTCTCTTCAGTTAGTTTATCTATTTGATCCTTCATTTTATTTTTAGATTTAAGAACAATTTTATTATTAGCTTTTTTCTTCTTATCAATTTCTTTTTTTATATCTTCTTTATCATTATTCAAATCAATAATTTCATTATTTATTTTTTGTTTATTATCTTTTAATTCAGAAACATCTTCTCTTAATTCGTTTAACTCTTGTTTTAACTTTTCGGCTTTCTCATTAAATTTTAATCTTTCATATGCAGAATAATCTCTATTTTTACCTTTTTCTTTTTTCTTTAATTTATTATCTTTTGAATATACTAGATTAAATTCTTCAATACATTTACTTCTCATTTTATCTTGGATAACTACTAATGATTCTTTTGTAAAAATTGAAGTTTTACCAACTTGTCTTTCCATACCAGTTTTACAATTTTCTTTTACTGGAACTCCAACTATATGCATATGTGGAGAATTTTCATCAAAGTGTATGGTAGCATTTGCTATATAAAAATCTGGAACTATTTCTTTTAAATCATTTAATTGATTTTCAAATACTTCTGTCATTTTATATTTTTCTTCTGATGATTTATCTTCCCAATAAGCCATATTACCAATTTCAATAATTATTTCACATGCAAGATCATGTTTATCATCATTTGATATTTTATAAAAATAATCTTCTATTTTTCTATCATCTCTAACTTGTTTATTATTATAATTAATTCTTGCTTCATTAAATAAATCTAAATATAAATCTTTAACATCTTTAATAATATCATTACTGCCTTTAATAGTAGTAATAAGTTCTGTTTTATTATCATATTGTCTTAAATTATGATGATTTACTTTTCCTAAATGTTTTATATTCTGTATAGCATTATTATTCTTTGAAGTAGTTCCTGATGGTGAATTTAATGCTTCTTGTTTTGCTTTAATAGTTTTATTTTTATCATTACTTAAATGAAATGAATAAGATAGTTCTTCCATATATTCCCCCTAAATAAGAATTTGTTTTTTAGCGATAAAATCGATAAAGACATAATTCATAACTTCCTATATATCTTGTCATGAACAAGATATGGAAGCTAAGGTCATACCTTAGAAACCGAAATTATCTATCGCTTCTTTCATTCTTTGCAGAACAAAACGAACCACGATAATTTATAAATCATTTAAATTTATATACTATATAAATTAATAAATGATTATAGAAAATATTTTATATAAAACATTTTCTTATATTAATAATCCCTTTCATTGCCTTGCAACAAAACGGGCTTATTACCATCGTCAATATCAGGTATCATTTTAAATAAATCAGGTATATCTACTTTTATATCATTAGGATTATTTTTAGTAGTAAACATACCCATACCTAATATTTCCTTTTTATCATCATCAATTTCCGTTGGAAACATTCTGATGATAACTTCTCCATTTGTAAATGGAACTGTATCAAATTCTTCTCTATCTTTATAATAAACACCTTTATAAAATTTAACATCATAACATTCATTTAAATTTTTAAAGTGTCTATAAACTTGTTTGGCTGGTAAGAATTCACTATATCTAACTTTACTATCAATTCTTATACCATTCTTTTCATATATAAATTTTCTTTTCCAATCTATAAATCCATCATCATATAACTTTTTAAAGTCTTTAAAGAATGTAGTTCTAAAATTTACTGATTTAACTACCCAATCTTTTAATGCATTTTGTTCTATTTCTATATCATCAATATAATTCATAATTATTCTTGCTTTATCTTCTCTTGTTAAATCGTTCCAACTATCAACAATACATTTATATATCATTGGTATTTTAACTTGATTAATAAAATCCATATCTCTTTTTATTAATATATCTTCTGGTCTAAATTTTAAATCTTTAATATTTTCTTGTTCTAATATTTTTCTTTCAAGTTCGTTTATTGTTTTATCTAAATATTCAATTTCACTATCATGTTCTTCTAATGTAAATGAACCATTTATATATGCTCGTTTAACTCTTTCTTTTTTAGCATTTAAATTATTTATTTCTTTAGTTAATTCTTCTTTTGGATTTTCTAATTTATTTTTTAATAATGGTAAGAAGAAACTATTAACAACTGAATCATATTCAAATACATCTCCAAGTAATTCTTTTATCGATTCTTCAATAGTTGTTTCTTTAATATTATTTTTACAATGTTCACAACCATAGTAATAATAAGTTCTATCAAATTTCTTTTTATATGTTGCTTTACCACCTAGAATAGCACCACAACTTGGACATAGTAATTTTTGTAAAAATAAATATGTTTTATTTCTACTATAACTTCTAGAATTCTTCTTTTGTTGTGCTTGGCAATTTTCCCACATTTCTTTTGATACTAATGGTTCAATTACATCTTCATAATAAGTTGCTTTCTTTCCAGTTTTACCATGTAAGTAATCTCCTTTATATAGTGGATTAGAAATCATATTTAATATTGTATTATCTCTCCAATTAGTTTTATTTAATACTTTTTCTTCATTAAACTTATTGGCTATTTTTTGATATGAATTACCTTCAAAATACATTTGAAATATTCGAATTACTATATCTTTTGTAAGTGGATCTGGAACCATCTTTTTATCGACTCTTTTATAACCTAATGGACAATGTCCAGGTATATGTCCTTCTTTAATTGCTCCAGCAAGTCCTATCTTTGTTCTTTCACTAGTTCTTTCTATTTCTTGTTGAGATACACTTGTTAATATTCTAGAAATCATTTTACCATTTGCATTAGTAGTATTTATATCATCATTAGCACAATCTAAATAAGCATCATTTTCTTCTAGAAACTTTAATATATTTTCCCAGTCATATACAGAACGAGTTAATCTATCTAATTTTAATACTACAATAGTATTACATTTCTTTTCTCTTATATCTTGTAATAGTTCTTCAAATGCTGGTCTATAATTACCTGTTTTAGCACTTATACCTGGATCTTTATAAACTTTATATACTTCATATCCTTTATACATACACATTGCTCTTAAGCGTTCTTCTTGTTCTTTTAAACTAAATCCTTCTCTTGCTTGATCTTCAGTTGATACTCTTATATAAAGTCCTGCAATTTTCTTTTCTTCATTCATATTTATTCCTCCTTTAAATATCAAAAAAAGAGGAGACAAAAGCACTAACAAGTAATGCTCTTGACTCCTCTATAATTATTCAATATATAATTTTTAATAAATTCCATTCTGTATTTGACCATAGGTGTACCTCTCTTTCTAATAAAGACGGATACTGCTTGTCATTTATTGGTTATATATATTAATCATTTAGTTATCAAAAGTCAATACTTTCGTATAATTTGAATGGAATTGATAAAGTCGATTAAATACTTTTTATATAAGATTCTAAATCTTTTATTGAAATTTTATTTTCTAAACTTTCTATATATATACTTGTTTCATAGTTGAAAGCTAGAAAGTTAATTCCTTTTATAATTATTCTATGTGGCTCTACATATGCTAGATTAGTTCTTTCTATTGTTCTTAAACTACCATTTTCTATTACAGGTGAAGTATTACAAAAACTACATATAAATTCGATTCTTTTCTTTAAAGATTCTTCAATCTCAATTTCTTGTGTTATTACTTTTACCATAAATTCACCCCTTTCTCAATAAACAAAAAAATCAATTCCATTTCTAGAATTGATATTTATTTAAAAGTTGAACACATGTCCAACCAGATTCCTCTATGGTGGAGCTGAGGAGAATCGAACTCCTGTCCAAAAATATATCCAAAAAAGCATCTACAAGTTTAGTTAGTTATAGTATGTCCTAATTTAATAAGTAACTAACAACAAATAAATTAGTAAGCTTATAAATATTCATTATTACTTCTAAGCTAAATAATAACATATCCTACTAAAATCGAACCTTCTAAAATCTACGTAGGAAAAGATAATAGAAAGTACACCTCTTTTATTAATTAAGCTAAGGCTGCACTATTAACTCTGAATAGTGAAGCAAGTGTGTTTTTAAAATTGTTTGCATTTATTTTTCTTCGTTCGTAACGTGTTCCTCCGACTTGCAGCTTAGTATTCAATATTCCTGTCGAAACCAAATACAGCCCCGTGTAGTAAATTATAGTATAATAATGACAAAAAGTCAAAAAATTACTAATAGTCTTTGACAATTATATTCTATAATGATACAATAGTTTAGCTTAAAGAGGATAAGATGAACACAAAAAAAATATACATAACAGACAAAGATTTAAACAATTTTAAAACTATTGGTCAAGGAACCGACGGAAAAGTATTTAAATATAATAATGATTTATTAATAAAAATATATTTAGAACATTTATATAATGAACAAGAATTAAAAAAAATATTAGATAGTGAAGATAAAATTTTTTCTAAAAATCAATTAGTTATTAAAAACGATATTGCTAGAATTAATTATATTATGAATGAATTTAATGAAGAAATAAAAATTCGAACTAATGACGCAATAGAAAGAGCAATTGAGAAGCAAATAATGATTAAAAAAACTAATTTACCCTGTGGAATAGTTTATCTTAATAATAAATTTGCAGGTTGCCAAATAAAAAAATCTAATGGTATTCAAATACATAAGCTAACAGGAATGCCTATGGTATACAAACTTAAAATAATAAAAAACCTATTAAGTTGTATTCAAGAATTATTAAATAATAATGTATATCATATTGATTTAAATAATAGTCCATATGTACAAAATAAAATTATTGAAAATGGTAATGAAAAGTTTATAAATGGTCATTCACATATTTTAGTTGAACCTTTTAATTTAAAAACAAACATAATTGATCTTGATGGTAAATCAACTATATATACTGAAACTTACAATAATGCACTATATCATAAATCTATAGAAAGTTTATCCATATTATTATGTGAGTTTTTATTTAAAATAAATCCAGAAATAAAGGAAATAGATGAAATCGAATATGAATTAATTAATATGGGAATAAATAATGATCTTGCTAATAAACTTGCTAATGGAAGTTTTAATGGTATTAAAGATATTAAAAAAGAACTAAAATTATAGTTCTTTTTTTAGTATTTATTTTTAAGTTCTTTATCAGTTTCTCTTTTTATATCTCTTTGTTTAATTGACTCTTTTTTATCATAAGTATGTTTACCTTTAGCTACACCTATTTCTATTTTAGCAAGTCCATTTTTAAAATATAATTTTAAAGGTACAATCGTAAATCCTTTTACTTTCATTTTTTCATTTATTTTAAGTATTTCTTTTTTATTTAATAAAAGTTTTCTTGTTCTAGTCTCTGATGGATTAAAAATATTACCTTCTTTATACGGAGAAATAAACATATTAATGATAAAAACTTCATTATTTTTAATTACTACATAACTATCTTTTATAAGTGCATTACCATTTCTAATCGATTTTATTTCAGTACCTGTTAATACAATACCCGCTTCATATTTTTCATGTATTTCGTATTCAAATTTTGCTTTTCTATTTATTATTTCCATTTTCATTACCCTCTACTAAATTAAAATCTATTGTACTATTTATTTTTGATGCACCAGTTACTATTACTCTTACTTTTTGTCCTACTCTATATTCCTTTTTATGATGTTGACCTTTCAAAGTTTTATTAACTTCATTAAATACGTAATAATCTCCTTTTATTTCAGATATATGAACAAGTCCCTCTACTAAGTTAGGAAGTTCTACAAACATTCCAAAACTAGTAATTGTATCAATTATTCCATCAAATTCTTCACCTATATGGCTTTCCATATATTCAGCCATCTTCATTGAATCAACATCTCTTTCACAATCGATTGCATCTCTTTCTTTTTCTGAAACATGCATACATAAAGCTGGAAGATTGTCTTTCCAATAATCAATTAATTTATTTAATTCTTTTTCACTTGGTTTATTAAAAATATATTTTCTAAGTAAATTGTGAACTGTTGTATCAGGAAATCTTCTTATTGGTGAAGTAAAATGTGTATAACATTTAGATCCAAGTCCGTAGTGACCTAAGTTTTCTTCTTTATATACAGCTTTTTTCATGCATCTCAAAAGCATATTTGAGAAAACTGAGTATTCTTCTGTCTCTTTTAACTGTTCCAATATACTTTTTAAAGTTCTAGGATCTTCATAGTGTCTTGAACCTTTTACATTATATCCAAGTAAACTTATATTACTTAAAAATTCTTTTATCTTATCATCTTCAGGTACTTCGTGAATTCTATATACAAATGGATAGTTCATATAAAAAATATGTTCAGCTACTGTTTCATTTGCCACAATCATAAAGTCCTCAATTAAGTTTTCTGCTTCATCTTGAACTCTAGGAACAATATCATATGGTTTACCATTTTCATCTACTAATATTTTTGCTTCGGATGAGTCAAAATCTAAGTAACCTCTTTTTTCTTTTGCTTTTCTTAAAATATGAGCAAGATTATTCATTTCTTTTAAAGTATCTGCAAACTCTTCATATCCTTCTTCTACTTCTTCATCTTTTAATATTTTATTAACTGCTGAATAAGTCATTTTCTTTTTTGAATTAATAACACTTTCAAAAATATCATGACTAACTACTTTACCATTGCTATCAATTTCCATAATACAACTAACTGCTAATCTATCAACTTTTTCATTTAAAGAACAAATTCCATTACTTAATTTATGTGGTATCATTGGAATAACTCTATCTACTAAATATACACTAGTTGCCCTTTCTTTTGCTTCTTCATAAAGAGCTGTCCCCTCTTTTACATAATATGAAACATCAGCAATATGTACCCCAAGTAAATAATTATCACCTTTTCTTTCTAAAGAAACAGCATCATCTATATCTTTAGTATCAGCTCCATCTATTGTATATATCATTTTATCTCTTAAATCAACTCTACCTATTGTTTCTTCTAAAGAAACTTCAGTTGGAATATCATCTAATTCTTTTATAACTTCATCTGGAAATCTATCATTAATTCCATAACTATATACTATAGATAATATATCAACACCAGGATCATCTTTATGACCAATTACTCTAACTACATCACCTTTATATGTATGATTACCTAAATCTTTAGTTATACTAACTTCTATTTTATATCCTTCAACTAAATCTTTTGTTTGTTCTTTATCAAGTATAATTTTCATAAATAGTTTATTATCATCAGGTGTAAAATTAGGGTGATTATCAACTACGCTATATTCACCAATTATAAGATTATTTTCTTGTTTTAATACCTTAACAATTCTACCTTCTTCTTTATTACCTTTACCTTTTATTGGTTCTACTACTACAAGGTCATTATTAAGTGCATTTTTCATATTTTTTGAATCAATATAAATATCATCTTCTTCACCATCAATATTTACAAATCCAAACCCTTTTTTATTAACAATAAGTCTACCTTTTTTTAGATGAGACTTATCAAATAACATATATTTTTCTTTATTAGATCTATAAATTGTATATTCGTCTTCCATATTCTTTAAAACAGCTAATAATTGTTTATAACTTTCGACTTCTGTTAAATTTAATTTCTCAGCTATTTCTATTGATGAAAGAGCTTTATCTTGTTTACTTAATAATTCTAATATAACATCTTTCATATTGATTCCTCCTAGTTTAATTATAAAATAAAAAGGTCTTAATTAAAAGACCTACATAGATAAAAAAATACTTATTACAAAAAATAATATTCCTAATACTAATGTTAATCTACTTAAGAATAGTTCTGAACCTCTTTCTTTTCTTTGAGCAAATAATTCAGAACTTGCACCCATCATAACATTTGTTGCAGATTCTGCTTTACTACTTTGTAATAATACTACTGTTATTAATAAAACTGATATGATTATTAATGCTGTTTCCATAATATGCCTCCAATCAATATAATTATTTTACCATAAAATACTTAAAAAATAAATAATTATAATATTTAATTTTTTTTATTCTTTATTTCATACAAAAAAATTCTTTTACTCATAAGTTTGCCATAATGTAATGCTTCCATATCTTTAATATCATCACTATAAATACCAGAATAGATTAAATCTCTGTATTTCATATATAATAAATCTTTTTTTATCTCATTTAATTGCTTCTTGGTAACCTTTTCTGGTAAAAAAACTCCATATACATCTACATGTTTACAAATTAAAGCTGCTTTTCTCTTTGTCATCTCTTTTACTAATGTCATAAAATCTTCTAAATCAGGATTATCTACTATAACTTGAAATAAATCCGAATAGTTTTCTTCTATTATTCTCTTCATTGATAGAACATGGCTATCATTTGCCATATCTAAGATTTGAGAACCATCTTCTCTTATTAATATGACAATATTAGGTACATAAATTATTGAATTAATTATTTCTTCATAATTATTCTTTTTCACGAAAATCCCCTCTTTTTCTAAGCATATATTATATTACTTATTATATAAATTGTAAATACCAGATATATAAGTATAAAAAGCAAATAATAACCGAAAAAAATATATAAAATAAATTACTTTTATTCTTAAATAATAATGTAATTAAAAAAAGTATTAAAGATATAAGTCCGCCAAAAATATATATACTAGAATTCTTATCAATTGGATAATAAATGTATTCTCCTTTATAGAAAAAATCTGATATAGATAGAATTAAAAAATTAAATATATTACTTCCAAGCATATTAGATATTGCCATATTATAATTATTAATTTGAAGTAATGAAAATGTAGTTACTACTTCGGGAAGAGATGTTGTTATACCTAAAAGTATTGCACCAATAGTACTTGATGAAAAACTTGGATATAACCTTGTTATTTTATCTGCTTCGACCGTTAAAAATATACTTACTATTATCATAAATACAGCTGTTATAAAAAATTTTAAAATAACATGTTTTTCATCAGTAGTACTTCTTTCATCTTCAGACGAATTATTAAATAATGAAATAATATAAAATAAATAATTTATTATTAGAACAAAACTCGTTAAAAAAGTAAGGATATTATTACTTCCTAGAAAAATAAAAAAGTAATCTATTATAAGAATTATAGTTTCAAAAATATATTTTTTTGAGGTGTTTTTAAATACACATTTTTTAAAAAAATAAATATTATAAATAGCTAATACAAATACATTAAAGAAATTACTTCCCAAAATATCACCTAAAGACAAAGATGAATTATTTAAAATGCTTGCTGAAATACTTGTAACAAATTCAGGTAAACTTGTTATTGATGCGATTAATAATCCACCTATAAATAAAGAACCAAAACTAGATTGTTTAGATAAAAGATCACCATAATAAGATAATTTTATACTAAAAAAAATTGTTAAAAAAGCCAAAAATAAAAAGATTAATCCATCCATATAATTCTCCTTTATAAATAGTATGATTATATGGATAAAAATATTAATCTTTTATCATTTCATTAATTCTAATTAATCGATTATACTTAGATACTCTATCAACTCTTGATAGTGATCCTGTTTTTATTTGTCCTAAATCAAGACCAACTGCAAAATCAGAAATAAAAGTATCTTCTGTTTCGCCACTACGATGAGAAATAATTGTTTTATAATTATTTTCTTTTGCAAGTTTTATAGTTTCTAACGCTTCTGTTACTGTACCAATTTGATTAAATTTAATTAATATTGCATTAGCGGCTTTCATATTAATTCCTCTTTGAAGTAATTCTTTATTAGTAACAAATAAATCATCACCAACTATTTGGACTTTATCACCTATTTTACTAGTTAAAATTCTAAATCCTTCAAAATCACTTTCATCAAGAGGATCTTCAATAGAAATAATTGGATATTTACTTATTAACTTTTCAAAGTATTTTATAAATTCATCTCTACTATATTTTTCTCCTGATAAAAAAACATATTTATTTTCTTCTTTATTATAAAATTCAGATGCAGCAACATCAAGACCTAATTTAACATCTTCATTAGGTTTGTAACCAGCATTTGTTATAGCTTCGATTATTAAATCTAAAGCCTCTTCATTAGTATTTATTTCTGGTGCAAATCCACCTTCATCACCTACTGATGTAGAATATCCTTTTTCATTCAATAAAGACTTTAAGCTGTGGAAAACTTCAGCTCCTACTCTTATTCTATCATTAATATTTTTTTGCTGTGGAATAATCATAAATTCTTGAAAATCTAATTTATTATTTGCATGTGCTCCACCATTTAATATATTCATCATAGGATATGGCATTGTTATACCTGTACCAACATATTCAAATAATTCTTTATTTTCTTCTGAAGCTGCACATTTAATGCAAGCAAGTGATACAGATAATATAGCATTTGCACCTAAAGAAGATTTATTATTTGTTCCATCAAGATTAATCATTAATTCATCAATCTCTTTTTGATTTCTAACATCAAGTCCAATTAATCTTTCTTTAATAATATTATTAACATTATTTACTGCTTTTAATACACCTTTGCCATTATATCTTGATTTATCATTATCTCTAAGTTCAAGAGCTTCATTTGATCCTGTAGATGCACCGCTAGGAACAGATGCTCTTCCAAATCCATTTTCACTATATACATCAGTTTCAATAGTAGGATTACCTCTGGAATCAAGTATTTCTCTTGATACAATATTTATAATTTTACTCATTTTACTCACCCAATTTCATTATACAACAAATTTAATTATTTTAATATTTTTTAACAATAATTTTACTATATATGTTATAATAATTATAAATAGGAGGCGTATTTATGGCTATAGTACAAATTACTGAACAAGAATTTGATGAATTTGCTAAGTCATCTCCATATAAAAACTTTTACCAAACAGTTGAATATGGTATGCTTATGGACAGACACAATTTTGATGATTATTACTTAGCACTTAAAGATAGTACTAATACCATAATCGCAGCAACATTAATACTTGTTAATAAGGTTTTTATTGGTTATAAATGGGGTTATTGCCCAAGAGGCTTTTTAATTGATTTTCATAATAATGAATTAGTAAGAGAATTCACTGATGGTCTTAAAGAATACTTAAAAATGAGAAATTTCATGTTTGTAAAACTAGATCCATATGTTATTTATAAAAGCAGACAAAATAATGGTGAAATAATTAATGGTATTGATAATACACCAATTATTGAAAATTTAAAATCTCTTGGTTATGAACACACAGGTTTTAATTTATATTTTGAAAATATGAAACCTAGATGGAATGCAGTTATTACAACAGACGAAACTGATACATTATTTTTTAAATATAGTAAAGAAATAAGAAATAAAATTAGAAAAGCTGAAAAAAGAGGAATAGAAATAGTAAAAGGAAATCCTGAAAATATAAAAGAATTCTATTCACTTGTAAGCAAAAGAAATACAAGAAAACTTAATTATTACTTAGATATGTATGAAATAATGGGTAAAAAAGATATGGTTGAAATCTATTTTGCAAATATTAATACAGCTAAGTATGTAAAAGAAAGCAAGGAATTATTTGAAAAAGAAGAAAGAAATAATAATTTAATAAATGAAGAACTTGAAGAAAACATAAATAGTAATAATACATCAAATATTATTAAAAGAAAAATGCAATCTGATTCATTATTAAATGTGTATAAACAAAATATAATAAATGCAACAAATTTATATAAAGAATATCCATCTGGAATAATTATTGGTGCATGTTTAATAATTAAATATAATAATGAAATATTCTTCTTAATAGATGGATTTAAAGATGATTATAAAAATTATTGTCCAAACCATTATATGAAATTTCAAATAATTGAAAAATATAGACATGAAGGATATAAAAGATTCCATTTAAACGGTATTACAGGTAATTTTGAAAAGACTAGTCAATATTATGGATTAAATAAATTTAAACTTGGATTTAACGCTAATATAGAAGAATATATAGGCGAATTTAACCTTATTATTAATAGAGCTAAATATAAAACTTATGTTAAAATAAAACCTATAAAAGAATGGTTAGATACGCCAGTATTTAAGTAGAATAATTTCTACTTTTTTTGTGCATAAAAAAAGAGTAAATTATATTTACTCTTTCAATTAACTATAATTATTTAATTATTTTAGTAACTTTACCAGCACCAACAGTTCTACCACCTTCACGAACTGAGAATTCAGTACCTTCCTCAAGTGCTATTGGAGCTATTAATTCAACTGTCATTGTGATGTTATCACCTGGCATAACCATTTCTGTACCAGCTGGTAATTCAACAACACCAGTTACGTCTGTAGTTCTGAAATAGAATTGTGGACGATAGTTTGTGAAGAATGGAGTATGTCTTCCACCTTCTTCTTTAGTTAATACATATACTTGAGCTTCGAACTTAGTATGTGGAGTAACTGAACCTGGTTTTGCAAGAACTTGACCTCTTTCAACGTCATCTCTTTCAATACCTCTAAGAAGAACACCAGCATTATCTCCAGCTTCAGCATAATCAAGTGATTTTCTGAACATTTCGATACCAGTTGCAACTGTTTTCTTAGTTTCTTTAAGTCCAACGATTTCTACTTCATCGTTAAGATTTAATTGTCCTCTTTCAACACGTCCTGTAACAACAGTTCCACGACCTGTGATTGTAAATACGTCTTCAATACTCATTAAGAATGGTTTGTCAACGTCTCTTGTTGGAGTTGGAATATATTCATCAACTGCATTCATTAATTCGTCGATTTTAGCAACATATTCAGGATCTCCTTCAAGTGCTTTTAATGCAGAACCATATATGAATGGTGTGTTATCTCCATCATAACCATATTTAGTTAATAATTCTCTAACATCCATTTCAATTAGATCTAACATTTCTTGATCATCAACCATATCACATTTGTTGATGAATACAACTATTCTTGGAACACCAACTTGGTGAGCAAGTAAGATGTGTTCTGTAGTTTGAGCCATAGCTCCGTCAGTAGCTGAAATAACAAGGATTGCACCATCCATTTGTGCAGCACCAGTGATCATGTTTTTTACATAGTCAGCATGGCCTGGACAGTCAACGTGTGCATAGTGACGTTTTTCAGTTTCATACTCAACGTGAGCAGTATTGATAGTAATACCTCTTTCTCTTTCTTCTGGGGCTTTATCAATATCCTCATAACCTTCAAATTTTGCTAAACCTTTATCAGCTTGTACTTTAGTGATAGCTGCTGTTAAAGTTGTTTTACCGTGGTCAACGTGACCAATAGTACCAATATTAACATGAGGTTTAGAACGATCAAATTTTTCTTTTGCCATTTTAAATTTCCTCCTTTTTTAATGTACAAAATTATTTTATCTAATTTATTGAAAAATATCAAGTGTTATTCAAATTTTATCTTAATTTTTACCACTTTTTGATACTATTTCTTCAGTGATATTCTTAGGAACTTCTTCATAATGATCAAATGTCATTTGATATGTTCCACGACCTTGTGTATTACTTCTTAATGTTGTAACATAACCAAACATTTCAGAAAGTGGTACCATAGCTGAGATTCTTAAAGCATTTCCGATAGCTTCTTGTCCCATTGGTTTACCTCTTCTTGCAGTTATATCACCCATTACGTTACCTAAATATTCTTCAGGAACTGTTATTGAAACATCCATAATAGGTTCTAGTAATACTGGTTTACATTTATTTTTAGCTTCTTTTAAAGCCATAGATGCTGCAATTTTGAATGCCATTTCTGATGAGTCAACATCATGGTATGATCCATCAAATAAAGTAGCTTTTACATCTATCATTGGGAATCCAGCAAGAACACCTGTTTCCATAGCTTCTTGTAATCCCTTATCAGTAACTGGTATATATTCACGAGGAACAACACCACCAACGATTTCATCAACGAATTCATATCCTTTACCAGGATTTGGTTCGAATTTAACAACAACATGTCCATATTGACCACGTCCACCTGATTGTTTAATGTATTTACCTTCACAATCACCTGCTTGAGTTAATGTTTCTCTATAAGCAACTTGTGGAGCACCAACGTTACATTCAACGTTAAATTCTCTTTTTAATCTATCAACAATAATATCTAAGTGAAGTTCACCCATACCAGCTATTATTGTTTGTCCAGTTTCTTGGTTAGTTGAAGCTTTGAAAGTTGGATCTTCTTCAGCAAGTTTTTGAAGAGCTAATCCCATCTTTTCTTGATCTGCTTTAGATTTTGGTTCAACTGTAAGTTCGATAACTGGATCTGGGAATTCCATAGATTCAAGAATACATGGATGTTTTTCATCACATAATGTATTTCCTGTAGTAGTATTTTTTAAACCTACAGCTGCAGCTATATCACCAGTATAAACATCGTTTATTTCAGTTCTTGTATTAGCATGCATTTGTAGAATTCTTCCTACTCTTTCTTTAGTGTCTTTACTTGAGTTAAGTACATAAGAACCACTTTGTAATTTACCAGAGTAAACTCTGAAGAATGTTAATTTACCAACAAATGGGTCTGTCATTACTTTAAATGCTAAAGCACTAAATGGTTCGTTATCAGATGGATGTCTTTCAATTGGGTTACCACTTAAATCAGTTCCTTTAATTGAAGGTACATCAACTGGAGATGGTAAGTAATCAATAACTGCATCTAGTAAGAATGTAACACCCATATGTTTAAATGCTGTTCCGCACATTACTGGGAAGAATTCAGCTGCAAGTGTTCCTTTTCTTATACATTTTTTGATTTCATCTAGAGTTAATTCTGCTCCATCTAAATATTTTTCCATGATTTCATCGTCGAATTCAGCAACTGCATCAATTAAGTCTGCATGTTTTTCTTCAACTAAATCTTTTAAATCAGCTGGGATTTCGATTTCAGTAACGTCTTCATTATCGTTACCTTCGAAGTGATATGCTTTTAATGTTAATAAATCAACAACACCACTAAATTCATCACCAGCACCAATAGGCCATTGAATAGGTTTAAAATTAACACCTAATCTTTCTTGAATTGTTTTTAATGTAAAGTTGAAATCAACACCAACTTTATCCATTTTATTTGCAAATATTATACGAGGTACTTTAAATTCTGATGCTTGTCTCCAAACTGTTTCAGTTTGTGGTTCAACACCAGCTTGAGCATCTAATAATGCAACAGCACCATCTAATACACGTAAGCTACGAGAAACTTCAACTGTGAAGTCTACGTGACCTGGTGTATCGATAATGTTTAATCTGTGTTCTTTCCAGAATGCAGTAGTAGCTGCTGATGTAATTGTGATACCTCTTTCTTTTTCTTGATCCATCCAGTCCATTTGTGAAGCACCTTCATGTGTTTCACCAATTTTGTGGATTCTATGTGTTAAGAATAATATACGCTCAGTAGTTGTTGTTTTACCAGCATCTATATGAGCCATTATTCCAAAGTTTCTTGTTTTCTCTAATGTATATTCACGAGCCATAATTTAAATCCTTTCTTACCATCTATAATGAGCAAATGCTTTATTAGCTTCTGCCATTTTATGTGTATCTTCTTTTTTCTTAAATGCTGCCCCTGTTTCTTTTGATGCATCTATAATTTCGTTACATAATTTTTCTGACATAGAACGTCCACCTCTACTTCTAGATGCGTTTGTTAACCAACGAAGTGCTAATGCTTGAGCTCTTACTGGGTCAACTTCAACTGGTACTGAATAGTTTGATCCACCAACTCTTCTTGATTTAAGTTCTAGAGCAGGTGTTATATTTTCAAGTCCTTTGTTAAATACATCTAATGGATTTTCATTAGTTTTTTCTTGTATCATGTCAAAAGCACTATAAACTATTTTTTGAGCTTTACCACGTTTACCATCAATCATAATTTGATTTACTAATTTAGTAATTACTTTTGAATTATAAACTGGATCTGCTAATACATCTCTTTTTACTGCTTGTCTTTTTCTCATTGTTATCTCCTTTCTAAAAATTATTTACCTTTTTTAGCACCGTATTTAGAACGACCTTTTTTTCTTCCGTCTACACCTGCTGTATCAAGTGTACCTCTAATGATGTGATATCTTACACCGATAAGGTCTTTAACACGTCCGCCACGTACAAGTACAACACTGTGTTCTTGTAAGTTATGTCCTTCTCCTGGTATATAAGCATCTATTTCTCTACCATTACTTAATCTTACACGAGCATACTTACGTAATGCTGAGTTTGGTTTCTTAGGTGTCTTAGTACCAACACGAGTACATACTCCACGTTTTTGTGGTGATGGAACTTCAGTTGTTTTTTTAGTTAAACTATTTAATCTAACATTTAAAACTGGAGATTTACTCTTTTTCTTCTTGTCTTCTCTTCCTTTTCTTCTGATTTGATTAATTGTAGGCATTTTTCTACTCCTTTCTTTACACACAACCTGGTGTTTCTTATTTGTTATAAATTAAATGCTTTGCATTATTGCAAAACATAATTTATCAGCATATATAATATAACATTTTTTTCTATAAAATGTCAATGATTTTATTAAAAAAAGAAGTTTTTTATTTACTTCCCATTTTTATTCTTCCATACTTAGTTAATTTTTCTAATTCTTCTTGTTTTCTTCTAAGTAATTCAATTTCATAATTCATTCTTTGAATTCTACTTTTAATTTGTTCTAATGTTAAATCATCAGTTGAAGTTATTGGTTTAATATCAGGTTTAAAATCGGTTTTATTAACTTTTTCTTTTTCTTCTTTCATAAAGTACACCTCTTTTCTTAACTATACTATTAATATATGTGACTAGCAATATAAAAGACAAACAATTTACATTATTTGTCTTCTTTTTTTACTTTTTCTTCTTTTTTATCTTGTTTTTCTTCCCATTCTTTTAATTCTTCTTCAGTAGGAAGTTTTCCATTCTTAACTAAGAAATCTATTTCTTCTTTTGTAATTGTTTCTTTTTCTAATAAAGCTTCTGCTATTAATTTTAATAATGCTTTATTTTCTTTTATTATTTTCTTAGTTATATCATATTGCTTAGAAATAATTTTTCTTATTTCTTCATCTATTTGATATGCTATTTGGCCTGAGAAGTTTTTACTCTTATTATAATCTCTTCCTAAGAATACATTAGATTCTTGATGTTCAAAAGTAACTGGTCCAAGATCACTCATACCATATTCAGTAACCATAGATCTAGCAATATGAGTTGCTTTTTCAAAATCGTTTTGAGCTCCAGTAGTAACTTCACCAAATGTAATTTCTTCGGCAATTCTACCTCCAAGATATCCACTTATTTGATCTAATAATTCTTCCTTAGTTGCAAGATACTTTTCTTCTTTTGGAAGCATTAAATTATATCCACCTGCAGCACCTCTTGGTACTATAGTAATTTTTTGTACATCATTTGCACCATCAAGTTTAATACCAACAACAGCATGTCCTGCTTCATGATATGCAACTACTTTTCTTTCTTTTTCAGTATACTGATGAGATTTTTTAGCAGGTCCCATAATAACTCTATCATATGCTTCATCAAGTTCACTCATAGTGATTTTATCTTTATCTCTTCTAACAGCAAGTAATGCTGCTTCATTTAATAAATTTTCAAGATCAGCACCAGAAAAACCTACTGTTCTTCTAGCAATATTTTCTAAAGTAACGCTTTTAGCGAATTTTTTATTTTCAGCATGTACTTTAAGTATTTCTTTTCTCCCTTTAACATCAGGTAAACCTACGGTAATTTGTCTATCAAATCTACCTGGTCTTAATAATGCAGGATCTAGTACATCTGGTCTATTAGTTGCAGCAATTATAATTATTCCTTCATTAGTACCAAAACCATCCATTTCAGTTAATAATTGATTTAATGTTTGTTCTCTTTCATCATGGCCACCACCAAGACCTGTTCCTCTTTGACGACCAACAGCATCTATTTCATCAATAAATATTAAACATGGAGCATTTTGTTTTGCTTGTTTAAACATATCTCTAACACGAGATGCACCAATACCAACAAATAATTCTACAAAATCAGAACCACTTATAAAATAAAATGGAACATTAGCTTCACCTGCAATAGCTTTTGCAAGTAATGTTTTACCTGTACCAGGATTACCAACCAATAGAACTCCTTTTGGAATTCTAGCACCCATTGCAGTGAATTTCTTTGGATTTTTTAAGAAATCAACAAGTTCTGTTAATTCTTCTTTTTCTTCATCTAAACCAGCGACTGATTTAAAAGTCTTTTTATCTTTGTCATCATTAAGTCTTGCTCTACTTTTTCCAAAGTCCATTGACTTACTATTATTACCAAGTTGTTTACTAAATAACCAAATTAAGAATCCACCTATAATTAAATAAGGGACAACATTAATAAAGAATTCAACCCAAAAACTAGTAGTTGGATCAGCAGATACAATCATCTTAAAGTTATTTTTTTGTTGCATATTACTAATGTAATCAATAGTATCATCACTTAATGGTGCAACAACATAATATGCTTTATTATCTTTTGAACTTTTTAATTCACCTTGAATATCATATGTAGCTCCTTTTGAATTTGGAGATATTTCTACAGTTTTAACATTATTATTTTTTAGTTCTTTTTTAAATTCACTATATGTTAGTTGAGTAGAACTAGGTGTTAAAACACTTGATACAAAATATACAACAGCAATTATAAAAATTAATGCTATATATGGACTTATACTTCTTTTTGTTTTATTACTCATTTTCGCCTTCTCCTTTTTCATACCATAATATTATATCATACTTTCCTGTTTTTATCTCATCATAATTAGATTTTTTTAATCCAGGAAGCCATAATATATTATCTTCTGAATCAACCAATACTGGATATTTATCTCTTTTTTCAATATCAACTTTCTCATCTATAAATATATCTTTAATCTTTTTAGATTTATTTAATCCAAGTAAAGTAATTCTATCACCATCTTTTTTATTTCTAATATAAAGTGGTAATTTAATTCTTTTACTATCTAAAAAACAAACATAATTATTAGAAAGTTTAGTTTCATCTACTTTTTTTATTACCCCATCATTTACCTTTACTTCATCAATAAGTTCTATCTTGTAATCAGAATTATTAGTATCATCTTTTAGTGTTAAATAGTCATATTTCTTTATTAAAGTAATATTGTTTGGTAAATCAATATTACTATTTACTTTATTATTTTTAATTATTTCAAGTATATTATTAATATGTTTAGATTCTATATAAAATATATTATCTTTATAAATATTTTTTAAATAATTATAAACAATCTTTTTTATAATAAAATCATCTTCATTTAATAATAATTCTAAATTAACCATATTATTTGTAACTATTTCTTCATATTTCTTATTTACATAGTTATTAATAAAGTTATTATTCTCTTTTAATTCATTGCTTATCTTTAAGTATTTTAAATGTATATTTTTATCTTCCTCTTTAAGTAAAGGTAATATATTCATTCTATATCTATTTCGAGTATACTTTTTGTCGAAATTAGTTTGATCTACTCTAAATTCAATATTTTTTTCTTTAGCATAATCTATTATTTCTGATTTAGTATAAAAAACAAGTGGTCTTAAAATGGTATAATTATCCTTTTTTAATTCAAAATCAAAACCAATTAAACTATCAATGTTAGATCCTCTAGTTATTTTCATAAGTATAGTTTCTACTAAATCATCACCATGATGTGCAGTAAATAAATATTTAGCATTATATTTAATAGCTAACTCATCAAAGAAAGAATATCTCTTTTTTCTTGCTGCACTTTCAATATTTTCATTATTATAATTACTAAATTTAGTACCTTCGAAAGTAATATTATTATTTTTACAAAAATCATTTACAAATATATACTCTTCATCACTTTCTTTTCTTAAAGAATGATTTGCATGAGCACATATAATATTAATATTTTTTTCTTTTCTAACATCAATTAATAGATTAATTAATACCATAGAATCTGGTCCACCAGAGCAAGCACAAATAACTGTATCATTATCATTTAAATAGTTATTAATAAACTTAATTGACTTGTTCATACACCTCATTCCTTTCGTGAGTATTATATCACAAATAAAAGCATAAAAAAAGAAGAATTAATCAATTAACTCTTCTTCTAAAACGTCTAATGGTTCTTCATCAAAATAATCATTATCTAGAGAAAAATCTACATTTGAATATCTCTTTAATCCAGTACCTGCTGGAATTAATTTACCGATTATTACGTTTTCTTTTAAACCTTTAAGTTCATCAACTTTACCTTTAATTGATGCATCAGTAAGAACTCTAGTAGTTTCTTGGAATGATGCAGCAGATAAGAATGAATCAGTTTCAAGAGCTGCTTTTGTAATACCAAGAAGTATTGGTCTTGCAGTAGCAGGCTTTTTACCTTCTAGAAGTGCTTTTTTATTAACTTCTCTAAATTCATGTAATGAAACAACTTTACCGTTAAGTAAGTTAGTATCACCACAATCAGTAATTCTCATTCTAGCAATCATTTTTCTAACGATCATTTCGATATGTTTGTCATCGATATCAACACCTTGAGAACGATATACTTTTTGTACTTCTTGTACAATGTATGATTGAACTGTTATTGGATCTGTTACAGCAAGTAATTCTTTTGGTGAAATAGCACCTTCATTTAGCATATCACCAGGTTTAACTTCATCACCTACTTTAACACGAAGTTTAACACCATAATTAGTTGTTTGTTCTCTTGATTCTTTATCGTTAACAATTGTTATTTTAAATTTACCATTTTGATCTTCAATATTTGTAATCTTACCAGCTATTTCAGCTACTGTTGATTTAACTTTTGGATTACGAGCTTCAAATAACTCTTCAACACGAGGAAGACCTTGTGTAATATCTTCACCAGATGCAACACCACCACTGTGGAATGTACGCATTGTTAATTGTGTACCTGGTTCACCAATTGATTGAGCAGCCATAATACCAACAGCTTCACCAATTTCAACTGGAGCACTAGTTGCAAGGTTACGTCCATAACATTTTTGACATACACCATCTTGAGTTTTACAAGTTAGTGTAGTTCTAATTTCAACAGCATCTATACCTGCTGCAATAATTTTGCTAGCTATTTGCTCAGTAATAAATTCGTTTTTATCAACTATTAATTCTTTAGTTTTTGGATCAACAATTTTCTTATTAGTATATCTACCAATAATTCTATCAGATAATGGTTCAATAACACTACCGTCCTTATCATTAATAAATGCTTTAACGATAACACCTTGAATTGTTCCACAATCTTCTTCTTTTACTATAACGTCTTGTACAACGTCAACTAAACGTCTTGTTAAGTAACCAGAGTTAGCTGTTTTAAGCGCTGTATCAACGTTACCTTTACGAGTACCATGTGTTGATAAGAAGTACTCAGAAACTGTAAGTCCATCTTTAAATGAAGATGTTATAGGTATTTCCACTGTCATACCATTTGGTTTTGCCATAAGTCCACGCATACCAGCTAATTGACTAAATTGTCCCATACTACCACGCGCACCAGAATTCATCATGATGAATACATCATTATCTGGATTACTTTTAGCTATTTCACCAAGTTCTTTTTGTATTTCATCATTAACCTCATTCCATACTTCTAGAACTTTTTCATATCTTTCATTATCAGTAATAAGACCTCTATTATATTGCTTAGTAATTTGAGCAACTTTCTTTTTACCTTCTGCTATAATTTCATCTTTCTTTTCACTAGTCATAACATCAAATGCAGACATAGTAATACCAGAAATTGTAGAATATTTAAATCCTAAATCTTTTAATCTATCAAGCATAACAGAAGTTTCACCTGTTTTATATCTTTTAAATATTTGTGCAATTAAATCAACAAGTCCACCTTTTGGAATTGGTTCAGTTAATGGCATATTCTTGATATATTCAGGAATATTTTCACCCATAGGAATAAAGAATTTCTTAGGTGTCATTTTTTCTATATTTTCTTTAGATCCTTCATTAATATATTGATAAGAATCTGGTAATATTTCATTAAATTTAAGTTTACCAACAGTAGTAACTAAGTATTTATCTTTTTGCGAATCTAAGAATAATTTATGAGTAAATGAATTTACTGGAATAGCTATTCTTGTATGTAAATCAACTTCTCTTCTTTCATATGCCATTAATGCATCATTAGAATCTTTAAATACTCTACCTTCATTTTCATTAGATTTTTCCATAGTTAAATAATAGTTACCAAGGATCATATCTTGTGAAGGTTTAACTATTGGTTTACCACTACTTGGTGCTAAGATGTTTCCAGAACCAAGCATTAATATTTTAGCTTCAGCTTTTGCTTCTTCACTTAATGGTACGTGTACAGCCATTTGGTCTCCATCGAAGTCAGCGTTAAATGCTGGACATGCAAGTGGATGAAGTCTAATAGCTTTACCATCTATTAATTTTGGTTCAAACGCTTGAATACCAAGTCTATGTAATGTTGGAGCACGGTTAAGTAATACTGGATGTTCTTTAATAACTTCTTCAACTATATCCCATACTCTATCATCTCTATTTTCAATCATTTTTTTAGCAGATTTAATATTATGAACTATTTCTTTTTCAACAAGTCCACGTATTACATGTGGTTTAAATAATTCAAGTGCCATTTCTTTTGGAATACCGCATTGATACATTTTTAAGTTTGGACCAACAACGATAACTGAACGTCCTGAATAATCAACACGTTTACCAAGTAAGTTTTGTCTAAATCTACCTTGTTTACCTTTAAGCATACTACTTAAAGATTTAAGTGGTCTATTAGATGGACCAGTAACATTACGTCCTCTTCTACCATTGTCAAATAAAGCATCAACTGCTTCTTGAAGCATACGTTTTTCATTTTGAACAATAATAGATGGAGCACCTAATTCTAATAATTTCTTTAAACGATTATTACGATTAATAACTCTTCTATATAAATCATTTAAATCTGATGTAGCAAATCTACCACCATCAAGTTGAATCATAGGTCTTAAATCAGGTGGAATAACTGGAATTGCATCTAATATCATCCATTCTGGTCTATTACCTGATTGTTTTAATGAATCAAGTATATCTAATCTTTTTAATAATCTTGTTCTTTTTTGTTCATGAGCATCAACTAATTCTTTTTGAATCTTTTCGATTTCAGAATCTAAGTCAACTTCCATAAGAAGTTTCTTTATAGCTTCAGCTCCCATTCCAACTTCAAAAGCATCTCCATATTTTTCATAATAAACTCTATATTCTTTATCAGATAAAGTTTGTTTCTTTTCAAGAGGTGCTTTACCTGGATCTATTACTACATATGACACGAAATATAAAACTTCTTCTAAGTCTCTTGGTGACATATCAAGTACAAGTCCCATACGAGATGGAACACCTTTAAAGAACCAAATATGAGATACAGGAGTAGCAAGCTCAATATGTCCCATTCTTTCACGACGTACTTTTGCTTTTGTTACTTCTACTCCACATCTATCACATACGATATCTTTATATCTAAGTCTTTTATATTTTCCACAAGAACATTCATAATCTTTAGTAGGACCGAATATTTTTTCACAAAATAATCCATCTCTTTCAGGTTTTAATGTTCTATAATTTATTGTTTCAGGTTTTTTAACTTCACCATATGACCATTCACGAATTTTTTCAGGCGAAGCAATAGATATTTTTATTCCATCAAATTTATTAGCATCCATTATTCTTCAACCTCCTCATCTTCGTCAAAATCATCTGATTCAATATTTATTTCATCTGAATTTTCTTCATCTTTAGATACACCATTAATTTCTATTTCATCAATCATTGGTGCACTTTCTTGATTATCTTCTTCTTCAAGTTCCTTAACACTAATTTCAGTACCATCTTCTTTGATCATAGTGATATCTAATCCTAGCGCTTGGAATTCTTTAATTAATACTCTAAAGCTTTCTGGAACTCCAGCTGTTGCAAGTCTTTGACCTTTAACAATTGATTCATATACTTTAACTCTTCCCACAACATCATCTGATTTAACTGTAAGAATTTCTTGAAGTATATTTGCAGCTCCATAACCATATAATGCCCAAACTTCCATTTCACCAAATCTTTGTCCACCGAATTGAGCTTTACCACCAAGTGGTTGTTGTGTAACTAGTGAATATGGACCAGTTGAACGTGCATGTAATTTATCATCTACCATGTGGTCTAGTTTGATCATGTACATAACACCAACTGCAACTCTATTATCAAATGGTTCACCTGTTTTACCATCATATAAAACAGTTTTACCATCTTCACTCATTCCAGCTTCTTTCATCATTTCTTGAATGTCATCTATTGATGCACCATCGAAATCAGGAGTAGCTGTATAAACACCTAGTTTCTTTGCCGCCATACCTAAGTGTAATTCAAGTATTTGTCCTAAGTTCATACGAGATGGAACACCTTGTGGATTTAAGATAATATCAACTGGAGTACCATCTGGTAAATATGGCATATCTTCTTCTGGTAATACTAATGAGATAACACCTTTGTTACCGTGACGACCAGACATTTTATCTCCTACTTGAATTTTTCTCTTTTGAACAATATATACTCTTATTTCCATGCTTACGCCACTAGCAAGTTCATCATTATCTTTTTTAGTATAAACTTTAATATCATGAACAATACCAGCGCCACCATTTGGAACACGTAATGATGTGTCACGAACTTCTCTTGTTTTTTCACCAAATATAGCATGTAATAATTTTTCTTCTGAAGTTAATTCAACCACACCCTTTGGTGTAACTTTACCAACTAATATATCGTTTTCTTTAACTTCTGTACCTATTCTAACGATACCATTTTCATCTAAGTTCTTTCTTGCTTCTTCAGAAACATTAGGAATATCCCTAGTAATTTCTTCAGGTCCAAGTTTTGTATCTCTACATTGAATTGAATAACTTTCAATGTGGATAGATGTAAATGCATCATCATTTACTAATTTTTCATTTAAGATTACAGCATCCTCATAGTTAAATCCATTGTAAGTCATGAATGCAACTGTAAGGTTTTTACCTAAAGCAAGTTCACCTTTATCTGTACTAGGTCCATCAGCTATAATCATATTTCTTTTAACTTTTTCTCCAACTTTAACAATTGGTTTTTGATGATAACATGTTCCATTGTTACTTCCTTCGAAGTTCATTAATGTATAAACATCTTTACCACCAACAGTTTTAACAACGATTTGTTTTCCATCAACATATTCAACAACACCGTCTGCTTTAGCAACAACTGTTGCACCACTGTCTCTAGCAACCATATATTCAACACCAGTACCAACAAGTGGAGCTTCTGGTTTTAATAATGGCAATGCTTGACGTTGCATGTTTGCACCCATTAGTGCACGGTGAGCATCATCGTGATCTAGGAATGGAATACAAGATGCAGTAACTGAAATAATTTGTTGTGGTGATACGTCAATATAATTAACATCTTTTGGAGAAGAAATTATATTTTCACCTCTAAATCTAGCAGCAACTTCTTCATCTACTATTTTATTTCCATCCATTTTAACTGTTGCTTGAGAAATAACATAATCTAATTCTTCATCAGCAGTTAAATAATCGATTTCATCTAATAATTCACCATTTTTAACTCTTCTATAAGGTGACATAATAAATCCGTATTCATTAATCTTAGCATAGTTAGCTAATGATGTAATAAGACCTATGTTAGCACCTTCTGGAGATTCAATTGGACAAATTCTACCATAGTGTGATTCGTTAACGTCACGAACTTCCATAGCAGCTCTTTCTCTAGAAAGACCACCTGGTCCTAGAGAAGATAAACGTCTTTTATTTGTAAGTTCTGATACAGGATTAACTTGATCCATGAATTGAGATAACTGAGAACTACCAAAGAATTCTTTGATAACAGCAGTTATTGGTCTAATATTAATTAAAGATTTAGGTGTAGCTTCTGCTTCATCTAATGTAGTCATTCTTTCACGAATAACTTTTTCCATTCTAGTAACACCTATTCTAAATTGATTTTGAATAAGTTCACCAACTTGTTTTACTCTACGATTTGATAAGTGATCGATTTCATCAAGATTACCAATTCCTTCAAGTAAGTTTAAGTAATATGAAACTGATGCATATATATCAGATATAGTTAATCTTTTTTCTTTAATACTTGGATCATTACCAATAATATTTACAACTTTAGTTTCATCATTTGGTGCATATACTTTAACTAATTGTACTTTATTATAAGTATCAAGTTCTTCATTTATTTTAACTTCAATTAAGTTAAGTCCATCATGTAATAATGGTTTTAGTTCATCAAAAACTTCTCTATTAATTAGAGTACCTTTTTTGAATTTAACTTTACCATCAACTTTGATATCTTCTGCAAGTGTTCTATTAAATAATCTATCACATACATCTAATTTTTTGTTAAATTTATATCTACCAACTTTAGATAAGTCATATCTAAACATATCAAAGAATCTTGTAATTAATTGGTTCTTTGCAGAATCTAGTGTAGCAGGTTCTCCTGGTTTTAACTTTTCATATATTTCAATTAAAGCTTCATCAGTATTAGTTGTAGAATCCTTATCTATTGTATTTTTTAAATATACACTATCACCATATAAATCTAACATATCTTCATTGCTTGATAGTCCAAATGCACGTAAAAAAGTAGCTGCTGTTACTTTTCTATTTCTATCAATTCTGATATCAACAGCATCTTTACTATTTAATTTGAATTCAAGCCAAGTTCCTCTATTAGGTATTATTTGGGAAGTAAATATTTTTCTTCCGTTCTTATCAACTTCAACACCATAATAAACACTAGGTGAACGAACTAATTGTGATACAATTACTCTTTCAGCACCATTGATTATGAATGTACCACTATCAGTCATCATAGGCATATCACCAAAGAATAATTCTTGTTCTTTAACTTCACCAGTTTCGTTATTAAATAAACGAGCTTGTACTTTTAATGGAGAAGCAAAAGTTGATTTTCTTTCTTTACACTCCTTGATTGTTAATCTAGGCGCTTCAAAAGAATAATCACCTATTTCTAGTGATAAAGTACCAGCAAAGTTTTCAACAGGAAAAAGTTCCTCTAAAACTTCCTTTATTCCTTCTTCGGTAAACCATTGATATGATTTTTTTTGGATTTCTAGCAAATCCTTAAGTTCAAGAGAATTTTCTATCTTTGAAAAATCTCTTCTTTCACGATCTTTACATACTTTTCTTACTTTGTAAGCCACATGTTTCACCCCTAACAATAATATTCAAAGAACATGTCCCTAAGACCTAAAAAAGAGGACATAGTACCAATTTAAAATTCTACTAGATAATTGTTTTAAAGTCAATACATTTTACAAAAAAACTTTTTTTATTTTACAGAAAAAAAGCACTGTATCGTGCTTATTTCTTTATATATTAATGTATTTAACTTCATTAACGAAATTATTATTATTTGATAATACTGAATAATTATCTAAATCTGCATCATTATAAGATAATTCTAGTCCAAATTCAGCAAATATTCTTAATAAAACTTCTTTAGAATAAGACTTTATTTCACCAACTCTTTCATTCTTTTCTTTATTGAATTTTTTTAATGAAATCTTGTCAATAATGTTTTCCACAAGAAAATCTACTGAACTTTGATCATATCCTTCTGGAATTATCAAGTAAAATTGTTTTCTTTTAATATCAATAATAGTTCCTGCTAAATATTTATTATCTTCTAAGATATCAATATTGTAATTTCCGTTATCATTTTGAACTTCTATTCTTTTCATAAGTTAACCCCCAAAAAATTAATTGGGCATATATTAACACAAGAGTGAATTATTGTCAAATAAATGCTTTTATTATTAAAAATCCCTTTGACTTTTTAACTACTTCAAATGTAAATACATCACTTAAATCTCTCATCATTGATAAAGCACCTTGGTCTTTTCTCATAACAATCCATAATTCACCATTATTATTTAAATGATCTTTTGCATTATTTATTATTTCATATACTTTTGTTTTACCAGCATGTATAGGTGGATTTGTAATTATACAATCATATTTACTGTCAACATTTTCATATATGTCACTTTTAAAAACATTTAGATTTGTTTTTTTATTCTCTTTGATATATCTTTTACATAAATGAATAGCTCTATCATTTACATCTACCATATCAACAATAAAACCATCAGATAAATTTGATATATATATTCCAATAGGTCCACATCCACAACCTATATCAAGAAAAGAACTTTTATTACTATAATCTATGCTTTCAAGAAGTAATCTTGTACCAAAATCCAATCCTTTTTTATTAAATACACCATTATCAGTATAAAAATAAAATTCAGTTCCATTAATATTTTCTTTATTAATTTTAACATCACTTTTTAAATTATTGTTATTTTCAAAATATTGATTCATATTATCACTTCACTTCTTTTTTTATTATATCACATAAAAGAAAAAAGACACATACGTGCCTTTTAATTAAGCTAATTCTACTGAAGCTCCAGCTTCTTCTAATTTAGCTTTGATTTCTTCTGCTTCTTCTTTAGAAATGTTTTCTTTTATAGCTCCACCATTGTCAGCTATATCTTTTGCTTCTTTTAATCCAAGACCAGTAATATCTCTAATTACTTTGATAACTGGGATTTTTGAAGTTCCAGCATTTGTTAAATTAACAGTAACTGTACTTGGTTCATCAGATGCTGCTCCTCCAGCAACTGGTGCTGCAGCTACAGCCATAGCTGATGGATCAACACCAAATTCTTCTTTCATAGCATCTACTAATTCATTGATTTCTAATAAAGTCATTTCTTTTAATGAAGCAATAAAATCTTCTTTGTTTAATTTAGCCATTCTAATTTCCTCCCTATTTTTCATTTTCCTTTTGTTCACTATACATATTGATAGCGATAGATAAATTTCTTAATGGTCCAATTAGGCCACCTGCAAGCATTGTTAATAAACCTTCTCTTGATGGTAATGAAGCTAATGCTTTTATTTCATCAAGTGTTGTAACTTTACCATCAACAATACCACCTTTAATTTCTAAAGCTGGATGTTCTTTAGCAAAATCACTTAATGCTTTAATAGGTGCAATAGAATCATTTGAATATGCCATTGCACTAGGACCTTCAAGACATCCATCTAAGTTGTAATTAAGACTATCTAATGCTCTTTTTGCTAAAGTGTTCTTCCAAACTTTGTATTTAGAATCGTTTTCACGAAGCTTTCCACGAAGTTCAGCAGTTTCTTCTGCAGTAAGACCACGATAATCAAATAAGATAAATGAAGAGCTATTCTTTGCAACTTCTGCTATTTCTTCTACAGTTTTTGCTTTTCCTTCAAGTATTTTTTGACTTGCCATGATATCCTCCTTCATATTTTATATTAAAAAAGTCTTTGTACGCAAAGACAAAGACTTAAAAGTATTAAGTAATTGTCCTCGGTAAGAAATTAAGCATTTAGCACTTACTGTCTTCGGTACATAACTTTTTCAACATCATTTATTTTATAATATTATTTACTATTTGTCAAATGAATTTATGTCAATCTTAATTCCAGGACCCATAGTAGAAGATATTGATATGTTTTTAACAAATTTACCTTTTACTGTAGCTGGTTTAGATTTTAAAATTACACTAACAAAAGCATCTAAGTTTTCAACTAATTTATTACTATCAAATGAAACTTTACCAACAATAGAATGAATATTACCATAACTATCAGTTCTATATTCAACTCTACCTTTTTTAATTTCTTCGATTGCTTTTTTAACATCAGTAGTTACTGTTCCAGTTTTTGGATTAGGCATTAATCCTCTTGGTCCAAGTAATTTACCAATTTTACCAAGTAAAGGCATAATTTCTGGTGTAGCTATAATTACATCAAAATCTAACCAATTTTCTTTTTCGATTTTTTGAATCATATCTTCAGCACCAACAAAATCAGCACCTAACTCTTTAGCAACTTCTGCTTGATCAGTTTTAGATAAAACTAATATTCTTTTTGATTTTCCTGTTCCATTTGGAAGTACAATAGCACCTCTTAATTGTTGATCAGATTTTCTTGGATCTACATTTAAGTTGATTGCCACTTCAACAGTACCATCAAATTTAGATGTACTAGTCTTTTTTACTAAATCAACAGCTTCTTCTTTAGTATAGCTTTTTGATTTATCTATTAATTCGATTGCTTTTAAATATTTTTTGCTTTTTTTAGCCATTATTATTTTCCTCCTTTGTGGTTTTATCGGTTTTGCCTCCCACATAGGTAAACCCTATATGTAAAATTTCTAATCTTTAATTTCAACACCCATGTTACGAGCAGTACCTTCAATTATCTTCATAGCTGCTTCAATATCATAAGCATTTAAATCTACCATTTTAGCTTCTGCAATTTCACGAAGTTGAGCTGTTGTAATAGAACCAACTATCTCATTTCTTCCTTTTGATGATGCTTTGCTAAGTTTTGCTGCTTTCTTAATTAAGAATGCTGCTGGTGGAGTTTTTACTTTAAAGTCGAAAGATCTATCATTATATATATATACTTCAACTGGTAAAATATCTCCCATTTTATCTCTAGTTGCATCATTGAATCTTGTACAGAACTCTGGTAATGCTATACCTGCAGGTCCTAATGCTGTACCAACTGGTGGAGCTGGTGTTGCTTTTCCAGCAGGAATTTGAAATTTAATTTTGTTAATAAGTTCTTTTGCCACGAAAAACACCTCCTATTTAAATTTTTTTCGCGAGTGGTTAAAACGGTTGTTTTTGACCTCCCACTTTTCAATCTATATATATAAAAATACATAGCGCGAGTTAATTTTAACACTATTTACTTAAAAAATCAATAATTATTTTTCAATTTCTATTTGTGTTAACTCTACTTCTACTGTAGTTTCTTGTCCAAATAAATCAATTGAAACTGTTGCTTTATTGTTTTCTGTATCTATTACATCAACAACACCAGCCATTAATTTAAATGGTCCATCTGTAATTTTTACTTTATCGCCAACATTAATATCAACGTTAACTTCTCCCTTAGGCATACCCATTTTATCTAGGATATTATCTATTTCATGTTTAAATAATGGGAATGGTTTAGCACCTTTACCAGATGATCCTAAGAATCCTGTAACACCTGGTGTATTTCTAACGACATACCAAGCCTCATCAGTCATAATCATTTCCACTAAAACATAACCTGGGAACATTTTTTTAATTTTTTCTTTTTTCTTACCATCTTTAATTTCTACTTCTTTTGTTTCAGGAACAATTACATTAAAGATATAATCTTGCATATTCATAGATTGAATACGCATTTCTAGTTTTTCTTTTACGTTATCTTCATGACCTGAATAAGTATTTACAACATACCATTGTTTTGCTTCTTCCATAATTTACTCCTTTACCCTGTTATTCTATCTATAATTGATGAAAAATCTATTGAAGATACTCCAGCAATTAAATATTGTATTATCACGAAAAAAATGGCAAAGAATAATACAAATAATATTGTTATTAATACATTACTCCATAATTCTTTTCCTTTACACCATCTTATTCTTTTAAATTCAACTTTCATATCTGAAAAAAAGTCTCTTATTTTACCCATAAAAACCATCCTTTAATTCCAAAATAAAAAACACCTATGTGCTTTCTTGCCTAAATAATACCACATCATTTGGCTAAAAGTCAACATATTATCTTATTTTTTCAATTTTTTTCCTTACTCTTGACATTGCATGTTCAGCTGATTTTTTAGTAATGTTTAATTCCTTTGCAATTTCACTATATTTTAAACCTTTATTTCGAAGATTAAATACATCTCTTTCTAAAGGAGTAAATTTTTTATCACTATATTCTTTAATTTCCAAATTCTTTTCTTCTTTTATTATTATATCTTCTGGATCTATATTACTTTTATCTTTAATAAAATCTTTTAAAGTATTTCCACTAGAATTTATTTCATAATCTAATGATATAGAATTATTTAAAATATGATTCTTTAAATTAGTCGAAGATCTAATAAAAGATAATAAATGCATTTCAATACATTTATTAGCATATGTAGAAAACAAAGTATTCTTTTCATCTTTAAAACTATTAATAGCTTTTGAAAGTCCAATCATTCCTTCTTGAACAATATCACTATATTCTATTCCACTGTTTTTAACATATGAATAGTACTTCTTAGCTTTTAATTCTACTAGATGTGAATATTTTTTATAAAATATTTCCTTAGCTTCTTCATTATTTTCATTAATCAAATAAATAAGTTCATAATCATTTTCCTTATAATCCATTATTACCTACTTTCTTTGTCTAACTACTTCATATATTACAATACCTGCTGCAACAGAGGCATTTAAACTATTTATTTTTCCAAACATAGGAATGTTAACAATAAAGTCGCAATTCTTTCTTACAAGTTCACTAATTCCATTTCCTTCAGCTCCAATTACTAAAGCTGTTTTTTCATCATATTCTACTTTCGTATATACTTCACTATTTTCCATATCAGTTCCATAAACCCAAAAACCATTATCCTTTAATTTTTTAATTGCATCTACAAGATTATTAACTTCAACTATTTTCATATTATCAAGTGCACCAACACTTACTTTCATAACAGTTGAATTTACTTCAACACTTCTATTTTTTGGAATAATAATAGAATCAACGCCTGCAGCTTCACATGTTCTTATAATTGCTCCAAAATTATGTGGATCTTCTAAATGATCTAATATAACTACAAATTTATCGTCTTTTGTACTATCTATTTTTTCATATTTATAATCATCTATTTCAAGAACTACACCTTGATGATTGCCGTTATATTTTTTATCCATAATAATTCTATCTAAATAAGTAACATTATATTTTTTTAATTTTTCTAATAAGTTTTTGTCACTAAAGTTTTTGGATAATATTACTTTATTAATTTTAGTATTATTATTTAATAATTCTTTTGCAACATTTCTTCCATATACTATCATTTAAAACCACCTACTACATAATTCATTAATTCATTAATTCTTTCTTCATTATTAATAAGATGTAAATAACCAAATAAACATTCAAAAGCTGTTGCCCATTTATATGTAACTATATCTACATTTTTGGGGTGAGAATATACTTTAGCATTTCTTCCTCTTTTCACAACATCTATTTCCTCTTCTGATAATAAATTGTTATCAATAAATTTATTTATAAATTCACATTGTTTTTTAGCAGTAACATAATTTAATGATAATGTTTGTAATCTATTAACTTTATTATAACCTAAAGAAATAAGATAATCTCTTACTTTAGTTTCATAAACACTATCACCTATATATGCTAGAACTAAAATGTTTATTTGATTTATATTCATTTGTTTCACCGCCTATATAATAACACAAAAAAAAGAAAAAAGTAAGATTTTTATTAAACTTACTTTACAATGCTCTAATCAGGAATTCTTATTATAATTTCTCCATCCTTACTAAACAAATATTTTTCTCTTGCGTATCTTGCTATATAATCAGGATTTTGTAACTTAGTTACAGTTCCTTTTAATTCATCTTCTTTTTCCTTTAATTCAACAATTCTTTGTTCAAATTCTTTTTTTTCTTTATTTTTTTCATAGATTTGAATAAATGATGAACCTATGTTATGAACAAGTATGCCTGTAATTAATGCATAAATAAAGAAAAAAACTAAAAAACGTCTTCTTGCTTGCTTCTTTTTCATACAATTCACCATCCTATCATATAAATTTTATCATTAAGAATAATAATTAGTCAATTTTTTAAATAATAAAGTGTAAAATAAAATGCCAAGTAAAAAAGAAAATAAGAAATAGATATTTAATATTGCATTATTTATTAATCTAATACATAAAAAATATATTAATACATGATTAATAATAAATAGAAAACTAATTATGAATGAAAATATTTTATTTTTATCTAAAAAACATTTTTTATTTAAATTAAAAGTGAATACAAAAAATATTCCATATATAAATGAAAATAAAATAGATCTTATTTGAAGTAATAAACTCATTTAAATAATCTAGATAAAATAGATGCTTCTTTTTTATTATTTTCATCGATATAAATTACAGAATTTATTTTACCTCTTATTGATATATTACCCTGATATGTATCAAGCTTAACTACTTCCAAATTTTCTCCTTTAATATTCATAATACCTTGAATAGTTTCTATCAAAAACTCTTCACTATCAAAACTTTCAATTTTAACAATACCAGATATTACAATACTTTTTCTTTCTGTTACTGAAAATGAATGACTTAAATTTGAATTAATACTAATTTCTTTAATTTTATCCATATATCCTCCATAATTTAATATATGAATCAAATAAAAAAATATGAAAAAAAAACTCTAATAATAGAGTTTTATTCAGCTTCCTCGCTTGTTTCTTCAGCTGATGAATCATCTTCTGCTTTATTGTATTCTTCTATAATTGCTGTTTCGATTATATTTCTTCCTTCTTGAGTTATTGGATGAACTATATCTCTATATCCACCTGTAGCAGTTTTTCTACTAGGCATAGCAACAAATAATCCATTATCACCATTAATGATTCTTATGTCATGAATAGCAATAATATCATCTAATAATATTGAAGCGATTCCTTTCATTCTTGAATTTTCTTTTTCAATTTTTTTAACATTTACTGATGTTACTTTCATAATAAAATCTCCTCTCTAGTATATGTTAATTAAATTATAATATAATATTTTTAATTAATCAATATCATTTTACAAAAATTATCTTTTTTATAAGTACATCAGAATAAGAAAAAGAAAGCAATTTTTCATCTACTAAAATCGTAAAAATATTTGGATAATAATCTATAATTTTTCCTGATTTTAATGCTTTCTTACTTCTTCCTTCGTCTATCACTAGTTTTAATGATTTTCCTTTATTATTTTTAATAAATTCCTTTATCTCAATCATAATCACCTATCTTGGATAACCTACATGCATGCTACCATAAGTTTTAATTCCACCAATACCATCAATCTTACATTTTGTTTTATTTAATATATTAATTAAATCTAATTCTTTAGTATTTTCAGTTAGTGCAATTGATAAAGCAATTATTGATAAATCTAATGCATGAATATTAACTCTTTTAGGACTTGATGCAAAGTTTGCACCCGCTCTAATTAATTCTTCATAGTCTGATTGACAAGCACCAGCAAGAATTTTTAATTTTTCATATGATGATTCATATTTTCTTGCTTCCCTTATGGCTTCACAAAAGAATTTACTATTTTTATATGATGATAGATTATCCTTATCACCTTTCTTTTTATAATATGCATCATGACCTGTAATTATAACTATATCTGGTTTTATATCATTTAAATACTTTTTTATTTTTTCTTTCATGTTTTCTTCTTTTGTATATACTCCATAAGCGTTTATACCTGCTGACTTATAAAATTTTAAGCATCTATTTAAATAATTATTATCAGCATCTATATGAAGGATTTTTCCAGGAATATAAAAATAATTATTTCTATCTAAATCTATATCTAGTCTATCTAATATAGATGAGTCATCTTCAGGTGTTTCTTTTTCTATTACAAGATCATCAAGATAAGCATCTGCACATAGTCTTTCATTTAAACCTTCTAAATAAGCAATATTATTTTCTATTTTTACTACAATAAAGTAAATATCATTATTATATTTTTTTCTTGTTACTATATCATTAACATTGATCATTTTTTTCACCTAAAATATTTTATGAAAAAAAAAGAAATGTGTTATTCACTTAATGAATTACTCATTTCTACAAATATATCAATAGTTAATTTTTCTGCTCTTACACTTAAATCCATATTATACTTATTTAATACTTTTAGTATTTTATCTAAATCATAGTCTTTTAAATTATTCCTTAGATTTTTTCTTTTGAACTTAAATGAATCTCTAACTAATTTAAAAAATATTTCTTCATTTTTTACATCATATTGTTTATCTCTTTTTTGCATCATGACAACAATACTATCTACATTAGGTGCCGGAATAAAACAATTTCTTGAAACATCCATAAGTTTACTTATTTCATAATAATAATTTAAGAAAATAGTTAGTGAATTATATTCTTTAGATCCTACTTTTGCATTAAATCTGTCACCCACTTCTTTTTGAACCATAACAACAATTCTTTCAACATTTACATTTGAATTAACTATTTTTTCAATTATAGGTGTAGTTATATAGTAAGGTAAATTAGCAACTACATATATTTTTTTATAATTATATTTACTAACATCTTCTTTTAAATCTCTATTTAAAAAATCATCAAATACAACATTAACATTATCTTTACCCTTTAGATTATCAGCAATTATTTCAGTTAACTCTTTATCTATTTCGTATGCAAGTACAAATCCAGCTCTTTCACACAATTTATTTGTTAAAGCTGCAGCTCCTACACCAATCTCTATAACAAGAGTTTCTTTATCTATTTCACTTTTTATTGCTATATTATTTAGTATATTTTGATCCTTTAGAAAATTTTGACCAAATTTCTTTTTAAAATTAAAATTCATTCTTATACTCCTATATTAAATAATTTAATTGAATTATTATTTAATTTCTCTATTGTTTCATCTAATGATAAATCTAATATTTTTGATATTTCTTTTGCTATATAAATTAAGTTTAATGAAGTGTTTTTTTCACCTCTTTTTGGATTAGGTGATAAATATGGTGAATCAGTTTCAATTAAAATATTTTCTATACCAATTTCTTTTACTAAATCTTTTAATTTATTATCTTTATAAGTAATTGGTCCATCTATTCCAATATAGTAACCTAAGTTGATAAATTTTTTTGCAAGTGAAGTACTACCTTGATAGCAATGCATTAATCCTTTTAATTTATATCCTTTTAGAATATCATATACATCTTCTTCAGCATCTCTTGCATGAACTATCACAGGTAATTTATATTTTTCTGCTAAATTAAGCATTTTTTTAAATAAATCTTTTTGCTTATTTTTATTATTTTTAACCCAATAATAGTCAAGTCCTATTTCGCCAATCGCTGTTATATCATTATTCTTAATTTGTTCTTCTAATAAATCAATATCTTCATCTGTAATTTTATTTACAACTGAATGATCATATCCTATTGATGCAAACACATTATCATATTTTTTAGATAATTCTATTATTTCTAAATTACTTTTTTTACAAATACCATTTAATATCATATAAATGTTTTCTTTTTTACATGATTCAATTATTGCATTTGCATTTTTCACTTCACTAGGATATATGTGACAATGATTATCTATAAGCATACTTCTCACCCATTGAAATTATAACATATTATACTTAAAAAGTATTATTTCATTTCAATTTTTTCTATTTCTTCAATATCTACACTATTAATACTATTAAATCTTTTCGTAATTTTATCAGTGGTTGTATGAATATCTTCGACATCCTTACTAACTGTTTGAATTGATCTTGATAGTTTATCCCATCTATCTTTATATCTTGAAAACTCAACTGATAATTTTGATAATTCTTCTTGAATAATTTTTGTATATTTATCTCTTTCTGAATTTTTAATTATTATTTGAATAGTAGTTAATGTACTCATTAATGTTGTTGGTGATGTAATCCAAATTCTTCTTTTATATGCATATTCTATTAATTCACTATGATATGCATTTATTTCAGCAAATATTGCCTCTGCTGGTAAAAACATTATTGCTTGATCAGAAGTAACACCAGCAATTATATATTTATCTGCTATTGCATCAATATGTTTTTTTACATCAATTTTAAATAATTTGGCAGCTTTTTCTCTATCAGAAATACTATATTTTTTATCAACCATAATTCTATAATGTTCAAGTGGAAACTTAGAATCTATTGCAATTGTTCCAAGTGGTTCAGGTGCAAATAAAACTGCATCTGCTATTGTACTATTATTAAATGAATATTGAAGTTTATAAATCTTATCATTTTTTTCTCCAAATACACTTGATAATATATGAGTTAAATTAACTTCACCATATATACCCCTACTTTTTTTATCAGTAAGTATTCCTTGAAGTGAAACTATATCACTTGATAAGCTATCTATCTTCTTTTGGGCTTCATCTATTTTACTCAATCTTTCTAATACATTAGTAAATGTTTTATTAGTTTTTTCAAAATTCTCATCCAATCTTTCATTTACTTTCTCATTCATTACATTTAATTTGTATTCAATTCTTTCATTTAATTCAGTAAAATCTTTATTTAAATTTTTATTTATATCAACATTAAAATCGCCCAAACTTTTAGTAACATTTGTTTCTAAATTACCTAGTCTTTCAGTAATTCTTCCCTCATTAATATTTTTCATTAGAGATATAGTAACTAAAATTACAAGTAAAATTAATATTCCAATTATAATATAATCCATGATATCCTCCTTAATATCTTAAAAACTTATTTGCTATTTTTGAAACTAATAATGCTAAAATTAACATTACACATATTTGTAGTATTGTATATATATCAGTTAAACTATCAGATAATGATTTTCCTATAAAAGCCCAAAAATAAACCATAACAATTTTAGATATTATTATTGAACTAATAAATTTCTTAGAATCAATATCACTTAAACCTGCAGCTATATTAACTGCAAAAGCTGGCATAAATGGAATTGAAGTTATTAATACTAAATTTGGAAAACTAATATTATCTATTTTTTTTCTATAAGAATTTATTTTTTTATTATGTTTAAATTTTTTATAAAAGAAAGTTGATAGCTTTCTACATATAAAAAACATAGAAATGCATCCAAATACAGTTGCAATATACGAAATTATAAATCCCATAAAACTACCAAAAGCAGCAACATTAAGTGTGATAAATACTGCAAGCGGTAATATTGGAATCATTGATTCTATATATATTAAAAAGAAACCAAACATTGGACCTAAATTACCAAAATTTTTAACTAAACTAATAATTACTTCTTCCATATATCCTCCAATATAATTATAATATATTTTAAGAAAAAAAATAAGACTATATCTTATTTTTTATTTAAAACTAGCATATCCTCCATATACATTAATAACATCATATCCTAAAGCATTTAATATATTACATACTTTTTTACTTGAAATTCCCTTTTTACAATATATATAATAAGTATCATTTTTATTTAAATATAAAAAATAATTTTTAATAAGTTCATTTTCACTTATATTTATTGCATTATAAATATGTCCATTTAAATAATCAATTTTATCTCTAATATCTATAATATTATATTCTTTTCGAAGTTTACTTGCCTCTATATTCTTCATTTAAATCCCCTTTATATAATATGTAATAAAAATTAAAATGTTAAAAAAAGTAGATATCAATCTACTTAATCGTTACCTTTAAAAGGATGTTTAATTTTATCAACTAAACAATCTTTAATAACATCCATTGATTGATTGTATAATTCATCTGCTTCTTCTAAAGATAAATCTAATTCATTCATAAATAATTCTACTGTTTTTTCTTTATTCTTTTTTCCAACAATAAAATTCTCTTCAAGCAAGCTTTCTATTTTACTTGCTTTTTCTTCTGATACATCAAGTTTAACACTTAATTCTTTTATAAGTCCTGTTTTATTCATAATTACCTCCATATATATGGCTATTATACCATATTATATTTATAATTTATTAAATTATTGTTTACTTTAAATAAAAAATGAATATAATATAGTTGGTGATTAATTATGACTAAAAATGAATATAGTAATAACATGACATTATATGAAATTCTTGGACTAAAAGATCTTCTTATGAGTGACTTTAGTAAAAATATGATTATGTCTATTAATAAAAGTGATATTAAAAAAGTAAAAAAAAGAAAATTAAATAAAAAGAGATTAATTTGTTTTATTACAATAATACTTTTTATAATGTTATTTATATCTGGATTATTATATATAATTTTAAACATATAAAAAAACAACAAATGTTGTTTTTTTTATTTCATCAATTCTTTTATATAAGCAATTTCTTCATCTGCATCTAATCTTAAAAATATAGGCTCACCTTTATCAATTACTTTAATATTATTAAATTCTTTTATAATATCTAAATCTTTAAAAGTAACTTCAGTATTTAAACCTAATTGTCTTAATATATTATCAGAAGTATCTTTCATAAATGGTCTAATTAAAATAGCTATAGCTCTAAGTGACATTGCTAAATGATTCATTGATGATTCAAGTTTAGTTATATCTTCCTCTTTTGCAAGAACCCATGGTTCTGTTTCATCTACATATTTATTAGTTCTGCTAATTAGATCCCAAATTGCTTGTATTGAACTTGCAAATTCAAATTTTTCAATATAATCAGCATTATTTTTAACTGATTCAGTTATGAATTCTTCAAGTTCTTTATCCACAGGATTAATATGTCCTTTATAATCAGGAACTATACCATCAAAATATTTATTAATCATAGAAATCGTTCTATTTAATAAATTTCCTAAATCATTACATAAATCAGAATTATATCTACCTACAAAATCTTCTGGAGTAAACACTTCATCACCACTAGTAGGCATTTCTCTAAGTAAATAATATTTAGTTGCATCTAATCCATATTTATCAATTAATTGTTCTGGATATATAGTATTTCCCTTTGACTTACTCATCTTTCCATCTTTCATTACTATAAAGTTGTGAACATAAATGGTTTCAGGTATAGGTAAATCAAGTGCCATTAAGAAAATTGGCCAATATATTAAATGAAATCTAGCTATATCTTTACCAACTAAGTGAATATTAGCTGGCCAATATTTATCAAATAATTCTGTATTTTCTTGTCCATAACCAAGTGCTGTAATATAGTTTGTAAGTGCATCAAGCCAAACATACACAACATGTTTAGGATTACTTTTTACTTTAACACCCCAATCAAAAGATGTTCTAGTTACACATAAATCTTCTAAACCAGGTTTTATAAAATTATTAACAACTTCTGTTTTTCTATAATCTGGTTTTATAAAGTTAGGATGTTCATCATAATATTTTAAAAGTCTATCAGCATATTTTTTCATATTAAAGAAATATGCTTCTTCTTTCATCTTCTTAACTTCTCTATTGCAATCTGGACACATTCCATCAACTAATTGAGTTTCAGTCCAATAACTTTCGCATGGTTCACAATACCATCCTTCATATTCTCCTAAATATATATCACCTTGTTTTAAGAATCTTTCAAATATATCTTGAACTACTTTTTCATGATAATCATCAGTTGTTCTCATATATTTGTCATAATCAATTTTCATTAAACTCCATAATTTTTTTGCTTCTTCTGCTTGTTTATCAACATATTCTTTTGGTGTAATACCTGCTTCAATTGCTTTATTCTGAATTTTTTGTCCATGCTCATCTGTTCCTGTAAGCATAAAACTATCTTCACCATGAAGTTTATGGTATCTTTTTAACATATCACAAAGTACTTCAGTATATGCAGTACCAATATGATATTTACCACTAGGATAATATATTGGAGTTGTTATATAAAATGGTTTACTCATTTTATCACCTCTTCTATTTACTTGTTGATCCAAATCCGCCTTGTCTTTCTCCTTCTGCATCATCTGAATCTGTTATTAAAAATTTTTGAAAAATTCCTTGTCCTATTCTTTCACCTTTTTTTATTTCTACATCAGAATCACTTTCATTTAAGAAAGCAAACATAATATGACCATCATTATCAGGATTTCCATAATAATCTTTATCAACAATACCAACACTATTTGCAAGTATTAATCCTCTTTTTGGTCCTGAACTTCTATTATATAAGCATAACATCTCATCTTCCATCATATATGCTTTAATTCCTGTTTTAACAAGTGTAGGTTTCATACCTTTAGTAAAACTTGGAATAACAACATCTTCAGCTGCTTCAAAATCATAACCAGCTGCATGCTTAGTACTTCTTTTTGGCAAATTAATATTTTTATCTTCCCATCCTTTTGCTATTTCAAAACCTCTCATAAAATCACTCCTTACTTCTTAATAAATATATCATAATTTAGGAGTCATTGCAATTTATTCTAAGCAAACATTTAATATTTTAGATACTAATAATAGTAATGTTCTATCTTTATCAGATATTTGTTCATCACTAAAAAGAATAATAAGTCCAAGTACATCACTATTAACTATTAAAGGATATATTAAATAATTATTAATTTTAACATTCATAATTAATTCAAATTCATAACCTTCTTTTATAGTTCTATTATTTAGAATATCTATTGCCAAATCTGTTATTTCTTTATTAAAAAAAGTATCTTTTATCAAACTGTTTGTATATATAATATTATGATTATTAGTTATGATAATATTCTTATTAGTAAGTTTTCTTATAATATTTCCATACATATTAATGACTTTCATATTATTATCTATTTCATTATGTTTTTTTACAATTATTCTATCATCATCATTAAAAATTTCCAAAACTTCATTTTCTCTTATCTTTAATTTTTTTCTAATTTCTTTTGGAATAACTATTCTACCTAAATCATCTATTCTTCTTATAAAACTAACTGAATTCATAAAAAAATTCCTTCCATATTATTATATTGTTATGAAGGAATTATTTTATACTAACATATCGTCAATTTTACAAAGCAATTTCGTTAAATCATAAATAAAATGATTAGTTAATGATGCGAATGTTAATTTAATATATAATCTACTAAACTTGTATTGAAATTTAAAACTCATATTAATCTTAGACGCTTCATAAAATAAATCAGATACATCTAGTTTTTCAAATACATTCTTTTCAAGTGCAAATTCTATATATGTTCTAGTTTGATTAACTACAACTATTTCTAACTTTTTAGCCATTTTTTCAAACCACTCACTATACATATATATTTCTAAGTCTTCAGATATTTTTCCAAATCTATCAATTAATTCTTCTTTTACTTGAACTAATTTATCATATGAATCGATTTCATTTATCAACTTATGTATTTCTATTTTAATAGCATCCTCTTTAACATAATTATCATCAATATGTGTTTTTACATCAAGTAATGGTTTATCATCTTCAGTCTCTTCTTTTTTTACTTTATTACCTTTTAATACATCAACTTGTTCATTTAAAAGTTTTAAATATAAATCATATCCCACTGATTCAATAAAACCAGCTTGTTCTGAACCTAAAATATCTCCAGCTCCTCTTATAGATAAATCTCTCATTGCAATTGAAAAACCACTACCAAGTTCTGTAAATTCTTTGATAGCATTTAGTCTTTTAATTGCCGTTTCATTTAATACTTTATTTTTCTTATACATTAAATATGCATAAGCAATTTTATTACTACGACCAACTCTACCTCTAATTTGATATAACTGACTTAAACCAAAGTTATCGGCATCATAAATAATTAATGTATTAACATTTGGGATATCTATACCTGTTTCAATTATAGTTGTACACAGTAAAACATTAAATTCATTATTAATAAATGCTGTCATTGTATCTTCAATTTTTTCTTTACTCATTTGACCATGAGCTATTTGATATGTAGCTTCTGGAACAAGTGATTTTAATTCAAATAATTTTTCTTCAAGACCATCTACTCTATTGAATAAAATAAACACTTGACCATCTCTTGAAATTTCTTTATAAATAGCATCTTTAATTAATTGTTTGCTTTCTTCAACTACATAAGTTTGCACTGGATATCTAGATTCAGGAGGTGTTTCTATTAAAGATAAACTTCGAATTCCTGTAAGAGACATTTGAAGTGTTCTTGGAATAGGTGTTGCACTAAGAGTAAGAACATCTACTGATGCCTTATACTCTTTTATTTTCTCTTTGTGAGTAACACCAAAACGTTGTTCTTCATCTATTACAAGTAATCCTAAATCTTTATATTTAATATCATCACTTAATAATCTATGAGTTCCAAATACTAAATCAATTTTTCCTTCTTTAAGTTTTTCCACAATATTATTATATTCTTTAGTCGTAGTAAACCTATTAACTAATGCAATATTTACTCCAAAATTACTAAATCTTTTTAAAGAATTATTATATTGTTGATTAGAAAGAATAGTTGTAGGACATAAATATGCAACTTGTTTTTTACTGTTTATAGCTTTAAATATTGCTCTAAAAGCAACCTCGGTTTTACCATATCCAACATCACCACAAAGAAGCATGTCCATTGGACTATCCATTTCCATTTCTTTTTTTATTCTGTTTATAGAAATAAGTTGATCTTTTGTTAGTTCATATTCAAATTCTTTTTCAAATTCAAGTTGAAGAGAATCATCCTCATTAAAAGCATATCCCCTTTTTAATTTTCTTTCAGCTTGAACCTTTATTAATCTTCCAGCTATATCTTTTATCTTATTTTTTATTCTTAGTTTAGTTTTTTGCCATTCAATTCCACCTAATTTATTTAATCTGGGTGTTGCACCTTCTTTTGACGAATATTTACTAATTAAATCAATTTTTTCCACAGGAATATAAAGTTTATCTTTATCCAAATATGATATTTCTATATAATCTTTTTCATTTCCATTTTTTAATATTTTTTTTATACCTTCATATATTCCAATACCATTACTCATATGAACAACATAATCACCTTTTTCAAGGTTATTAATTGAATTAATTTTTGTTCCAATTTTAAATTTACTTCTTACTTTTGAATTATTATTCTTTTTATCAAACAATTCTTTTTCAGTAAGTACAACAGTATTATTAATTTCAAATCCTTCATTATATTCTTTTAATATAACATTAACTGAATTATCATATATTTTATCAATTGTTGTTTCATAAATATCAAAATCTATAAACCTTTTTAAATTCTTTAGATTATTTATATTACTAAGTACAATAATAATTGTTTTACCATTCTTAATAGAATTATCAATATATTCATTAATTAAAGATGTATTAGATTTAAAAGATGTAATAGACCTAGATTTTAAATCAATTAATTTATCTAATTTGATACCAGATAATAAATTATCTACAGTTAATAAATAAATTTTATTACCAAATTTTATTTCATCTAAGTCAAACATATAATTTGTTTTATAATCAGTTTTATCATTTTTTGAATATTCAAAAATCTCATTTCTTAAATTAACATAAGAACTTTTAATTTGATTGTAATCTTTAAAAACTGTAATTGGATTTTCTAAATAATCATATAAAGATGAAATACTATTTAATACAAAAGGTAAATACTTTTGTTTCTTTTCTATTTCAATACCTTTTTCATTTATAAATTCCGTAAAAGGAGTTATTTTAAACTCGTCTATTTTATCTAAAGATCTTTGTGAATCAACATCAAAGTATCTTATAGAATCAATTTCATCACCCCAGAATTCTATTCTTATAGGATAATCACTATTTATTGGAAATACATCTAAAATAAATCCTCTTGATGATAAATCACCTGTTTTAGTAACCATATAATTCTTATCATAACCTAAAGATAAAAGTTTATTTAATAATTCATCTTTTGAGATACTCATATTATTTTTGATAACAACATTACTATTTTTCCATGTTTTAAGTGTAGGTAAATATCTAAGTATCCCCATAAGATTTGTTACAACTATATTTTTTTGTTTTGCTGTTGATAACTTATTTAACGTACTAATTCTAATAGATTCAAGTTCAGGTGATATTGCTATTGCTTCACTAGTTAAGAAATCATCCATAGGAAAAAATAAGGCATTTTCATTAATTTTTGATAAAGATGAATAAATTATATTTGCTTCGAACAAAGAATTTGTAATAAGTAAAATATCCCTATTACTTTGTTTATATAAATTTTCAACTGAAAAAGAGATTAACTGATTAGTTAATCCTGTAATACCTATATTATCAAAACTTTTAAACTCAATTAATTCTTTTTCAAAATTCATAAAGACCTCATTAATTATATTTATTCATTAATTCACTAAAATCTAATGAAAGATAGTCATCTATTATATCACATGATTTCAAAATTGCATCATTTATTAAAGATCTTTCATCTTTACTGAAAGAAGATAAAACAAAGTCTTTTATATCATTATTTGTTTTTGAAATTCCAATTTTTAATCTTTTATAGTCTTTGGTTGATATATTCTTTTCTATATCCTTAATTCCATTATGACCACCTGATGATGAATTTTGTTTTAATTTTATTTTACCAACAGGTAAATCTAAGTCATCGTGAATAACTAATATATCATTTGGATTAATTTTATAAAAATCCATTACTTGTCTTACTACTTCACCAGATAAATTCATATATTTTTGTGGTTCTAAAAATACAACATCTTCATTTTTTATTTTAACTTTTGTAAACAAACCACCAAATTTATTTTTATCTAGTTTAAATCCATTTTTATTTAAATATTTATCAATAACATCAAAACCAACATTATGTCTTGTATTTTCATATTCTTTACCTGGATTTCCTAAACCAACGATTAACTTCATTTTATCACCACCTTATTTTTTATTATTATGATATTTTAAATATACTGTATTCTTTTCTAAATTATGAAGTTTTGCAACTTCCTTTATTGCCTCTTTTTCTGTTTTACCAGAAGCTAATAATAAATTAATATGATCTAATACAGATATGCTTTCAAAACTTACTTCCTCTTTATTTCCATCTACAACTATTACAAATTCACCTTTTTCAATTAGCTCATCAAGAACATTAGATATATTTCCTCTGTATACTTCTTCAAATTTTTTACTTATTTCTCTTGATACTGAAATATTTCTATCACCAAATATTTCCTTCATTATTGTTAAAGTTTCTTTTATTCTAAATGGAGATTCATAAAAAATAATAGTTTCTTTTATTAATTTTAATGACTCCAATTCTTTCTTTTTTGTAGATTTTTTATTATCTAAAAAACCATAGAATAAGAACTTATTAGGATTCAATCCAGACATAACTAGTGCTGGAGTAAAAGCTGTTGCTCCTGGTAAACATATGACATTATATCCCTTTTCTATTATTTTATAGACAGCTACATAGCCAGGATCACTAACTGAAGGTGTACCTCTATCAGAAACAAGTGCAACGTTTTTATTATCATCTAAATATTCTAGAATCTTTTGGTAGGCAGTATCTTCATTAAATTTATGATAAGATATTAACTTTTTTTCAATATTATAAGCTTTTAATAACTTTAATGTTTCACGTGTATCTTCTGAAAAAATTACATCAACTTCTTTTAAAGTATTAATACTTCTTATAGTTATATCTTCAAGATTACCAATTGGTGTTGGTATTAAATATAATTTTGCTGTATCATCATAACTCTTTTGACTCATTATTTCACCGCCTAAAACTTTAAATTATTATAACACAAATAAAAACAAATATACATATATGTAAATTTGTTTATGTAAACTATTCGAATAGTTCTTTAATTTTTTCTAAATAATTACCATCTTCATCATGTACAAATAAAGGAGATAATATTTTTAAACCTGGTTTTCCATTTTTTGATCCCTCAACCAGTACTAAATTTGAATTTTTGCTTGTTTTAGGATAAACGAATCTAACTCTTTTAGGTTCAATATTATTTTTTCTCATTTCATCAACAATATCCATAAATCTTTCAGTTCTGTGAACCAAAGCTATTTTTCCATTGTTTTTTAATATTTTTTTTGATATTTTAAAAATATCTTCAAGTCTAATATTTGTTTCATGTCTTGCAGTTGTTTTTATATCATTTTTATTAAATAAAGAATTTTCATCAACTTTAAAATATGGTGGATTACACGTTATTATATCAAAAGTATCTGATTCATATTTAGAAACAATATCTTTTGCATCTATATTTAATAATTCTATTCTGTCATCCAAATTATTAATAGAAATAGATTTTTTAGCTAAATCAAATATTTCTTTTTGTAATTCTACACCTGTAATTACAGAATTAACTTTTCTAGTCAATAACAAAGGTATAGGTGCATTTCCACAGCATAAATCTATTATTTTTGCATTCTTATTATCTATATTTAAAAAATCGACTAGTAAAATTGAATCTAATGAAAACTTAAACCAATCAGTATTTTGTACTATTTTTAAATCATCTATATTTAATAACTTATTAATTTCTTCCATTATAATTCAAACTCCACAACTAACTTGTCTTTTGTTTCTATTTTATATTTTTTATTTATTGGATCAACTGATATTACTTTACCTTTTACATCATCTTTTGTAATAATATCGCCTAATTTAGGCATATCTTTTAATAATGCATCATAAATTTCATCTTCATATGATAAACAACATAATAATCTATTACAAGCTCCATTGATCTTATTAGGATTTAAAGCTATATTTTGCTTTTTAGCCATATTAATTGTTATGTTATTAAAAATATATAAATATTTTGCACAGCATAAAGGTCTTCCGCAAGGACCAAGTCCACCTACTTCTTTTGCTTTATCTCTTGGTCCTATTTGTCTAAGCTCAATCCTTACTTTATATATTGAAGCAAGTTGTTTTGTTAATTCTCTAAAATCAACTCTTCCACTAGAAGTAAAATTGAAAAACAATTGAGTTCTCTCAAAGGTATAATTAACATCTATAATTTTCATATCCAATTTATTTTTTAAAATTAATTCTTCACATTTTTTCTTTGCTTTTTCAGCATCTTTTAAGTTATTTAAGTGTTGTGTATAATCTTTTTTTGTTGATACTCTAATTACTTTTTTTAATGGTAAAAATAAAGATTTTTTATCTTTTTCAATTATATCTGTAACAATATAACCAAATTGTAATCCTCTTTCGGTTTCAACTATAACTGTTAAGCCTTTTCTTAAATTTAAATTATTTATATCAAAATAATATTTTCTTCCACCTTTTTTATAAGTTACACCAACTACTTTTACTGTATTACTCATACTATACCTCACTTAATTCTATAATTAAATTATCAATCATTAACTTTTGATTTAAATTATATTTATTATTAGAAATTGTTTTTTCAATAATACCTATTTTGTTTATTATACTACTTAGACCATTAATATTACATACTTTATCAATACTTTCAATATTGTTATCAAAATATTTAACATTTTGATTTATCATTCTATTAAATACATCATAATAAAAATATAATAATAAATCTAAAAATATTTTAATATCTTTATTATCCTTAAATTTTTCTAGAACATATGTTCTACTTTTATAAAATGTATTTATCTTTTGATTTTCAAATAATAAGATAAAATCTACAACATCAGTTACATAGGATTCAATTTCTTCTTCTGAAACATTTAATGAACTAATTAAATTCTTTTCCACAACATTAGAAAAGTTTAAAACTTGACATCTAGATTTAATTGTTGGAATAACCATATCTATATTATTAGTTAAGAAAATAGCAATTAAATTATCTGATGCATCTTCGATAAATTTTAACATCGAATTAGCTGTTTTTAAATTCATTAATTCACAATTTTTTATTATATATATTATATTATTTCCTTCAAGTGGTTTATTTGATAAATATTCTTTTATAGATAAAAATTGATCTTTTTTTATTATATTGTTTTCTGGTTCAATAATTTTCAATTCATTATAAATATTATTTTCAATTTTATCAACAATACTTTTCTTTAATTCATCGTCAAGATTTCTTGTTATTAATTCTGCAGAAAAGTCTTTTGAATATTTCATTAAATAATCTATATCATTTCCATTAAACATGTACGCTTGTACAACTTTATCATTTTCAATTTCTTTTTTTAATAAAGTTGTTACTAGGTATTGTTCACTTAAATATTTATCAATCATCATAACCACCTATCTAAAGTTTATTAAATAAAAAATAATTAGACCAATAAACCCTGGTGTATCAAATAAAGTAAGAATACTAATTGTATATATGTTAATTGGTATAATTATATTAAATTTACTACTTATTAAATTAAAACTATATAAAAATAAAGAACTAAATATTATTCTTTTTAAAATATGAATTATTGATTTAATCATTATATTCACCTCAATAATACATATGAAAAGAAAAATATTATATTACATTAAAGTTCTGTTCTACCCTCTAATGCTCTTTGAATTGTAATAGTATCTAAATATTCCATATCAGCACCAACTGGTACACCTGCTGCTATTTTAGTTACTTTTATATCTAATCCATCAAGTAATTTAGATATATATAATGCTGTCGTTTCACCTTCCATGCTAGGATTTAAAGCAAGTATTAATTCTTTAATATTTTTATCTTTAATTCTACAAATTAATTCACTAATCTTAATATCTTCAGGATTAATACCTTCTAGCGGTGAAATTAATCCACCTAAAACATGATATTTTCCATTAAATATATTTGCTTTTTCAAACATCATTAAATTTTTAGTATTTTCAACAACACAAATTACATCTTCATCTCTACTCTTGTCATTACATATAACACATTCTTCAGAATCTTCAGTTAAATTAAAACAAGTTTTACATTCATGTATTTTTGTGTGGACATTATTTAAAGAATTAGTAAATGTATCAATTTGATTATCATCAAAATCTAAAATTGAAAAAGCCAATCTTTCAGCATTTTTTTCACCTATACCAGGTAATAATTTAAAACATTCAATTAAATTATCTAAACTTTTAGTGTATTTCATTAGAATAATCCTGGAATACCTTTACCAAATTTACCTAATTTTTCTTCTAGTTCTTTATCAATATTATTAATATTTTCATTAACAGCTAAGGAAATCATATCTTCTAATATTTCAATATCATCTTTTTCGATATTTTTATCTATTTTAACTTCAACTACTTTTTTAGCACCTGTCATAGTAATTTCAACAAGATCTTTTTTACTAGTAAATGTTTTTTCTTCTACTTCCTTTTGAGCTTTTTGCATATCTCGTTGCATTTTTTGTGCTTGTTGCATAATCATATTCATATTCATATTATATTTCTCCTATCTCTAATAAATCATCAAAATCCGAATGATTTAGTTTTTTTTCTATCTCTTTTATTATATCAGAATCATCAATTAATTCAAATGATTCTTTTGATTTAATTTTATCTATATATATCTTTCTTTTTTCTTCCCAATCATCATTATTTATTACACAAATATTGATCAATTTATTCATTTTTTTATTAAAAATATTTTCAATAATTTTATAATTATTATAAATTTCATAAAGCAGATTATTATTTTCAGTTGTAATTACGAATCCTTCATCAGATCCTGCTTTAATTTCACAATCATTTAGTAAATTAATAATTTTTAATTGATCTAAATTAATAATATCACTACTTAATTTACTAAATACATCTTTATATAAAGATACAGAAGTCTTATTTGCTTTTTTTAATATATTATTAATCCTAGCATCAGTCAATTTTAAATATAAATTCATAAGATCATCATCAATGACATTTTCATTTGTATTATCAAGTGTTTTTTCTTTATTAGAATCTGTTTTAGTATTATTTTTTTCAGTACTTTTTGCAAAAATCTGATTTTTGTCAACGTTTTTAATATCAATTGACTCATTTTTTACATTTTTTTCAATATTAAATAGTTCGCAAATTCTAATTATATGTAAATCAAAGCAAATTCTTTTATTTTTAGTTAATTTCAAATCATTTATACAATTATTTAATTCATATATAATTTCAATAATCTGATTTTTGCTCAATTCATTAAATGTTGAATCGTTTAAATTTTTTTGTCTTTTAATTAAGCAATTTTTTAGATAAATAGATATATCTTCACAAATATTCGAAAAATTCTTTCCTTTTTCATCTAAATCATCTATTTTTTTAAATAAATCATCAAAATTATTATTAATCATTAATGTTACAAGATCAATAATTTCATTTTCGTTAATTCTTCCATTCAGTAATAATACATCTTCTTTCTTTATACTATTATCAGAAAATGCATTAAGCTGATCTAAAAAACTAATTGCATCTCTTAAACCGCCATTTGAATCTTTAACAATTAATTCTAAAGATTCATCATCAATTGCAATTTTCTCATTTTTGCATATAACTTTTAAACGTTCTATCATTTCTGTTTTTGATAATAGTTTAAATTCAAAATTTTGACATCTAGATTTAATAGTTAATGGGACTTTTTGAGGTTCTGTTGTTGCAAGAATAAAAATTACATGTTTAGGTGGTTCTTCCAATGTTTTTAATAAAGCATTAAAAGCCTCTATTGTAAGCATATGCACTTCATCTATAATATATACTTTATATTTTGATTTTGACGGCATTAATGTAACATGGTTTTTAATTTCACGTATTTCATCTACACCATTATTTGATGCAGCATCCATTTCAATAATATCAATATTTTCATTATTATTACATGATATACAGTTATCACATTTTTCACATGATAAACCATCTTTCGAATTAGTACAATTAATAGTTTTAGCAAATATTTTAGCAATACTTGTTTTACCTGTTCCTCTAGGACCTATAAATAAATACGAATGAGTTAATTTATTGTTTTTAATTACATTTTTTAAAGTTTGAACAATTATTTTTTGTCCAGCTACTTCATTAAAATTATTTGGTCTGTATTTTCTATATAATGCTATGTATTCCATAATATCTCCTTTAAAAGAATTATATCATGATTTATTATAATTATAAATAGCTCTTAGCAATTTATACATCAAATATTATGTTTCACGTGGAACAATTAAATAACGTTTCACGTGGAACATAAAAAAATAATGTTTCACGTGGAACATTATCTTTTGCTTTGAAAAAAACTTGTTAAATTATTACTAATGGTTTCATTATCAATAAAATTATAGTTTGGGTCTGTTTCTGTTTTATTTTCGTTTTGTTTTGAAAAGTAATAAACATTATTTATTCTGCTTTTTTTGATAATTTCTTTGCACATACTACACGGTTCAAGAGAAACATACAAATCACAATTATTAAGTCTCCAATTGTTAAGTTTTTTTGAAGCTTCTTTAATACATAGTATTTCAGCATGATCCAATATATTATTAGAACTCTTTACTTTATTATAATAACTTGCAATAATTTCATTATCATTGTTAACAATAATAGCAGAAACAGGAACTTCATCATTAGATTCTGCTTCTTTTTGCAATTTAATTAATTTATCTATAATTTTATCTAAATTAACCATAAAACCTCCATAAAAAAAAGCACACACGAAAATTAAATGTTAAGGCTGCTATATTTCTATCCTGACCTGGTTCCAAGTTTTTCGTTGTGCACTTATAATATATCAATTTATGTAATTATTGTCAATATTTATGTATAAATACGAACATTTGTTTTTTTATTATTTCCCAGGAAATATTTCCCGGGAAATATTTTATTCAGTTTTTTCTTCAATTTCTTCTGAAACATCATCATTTTCTGTATCTTTATCAACTAGTGATACAGTTGATACTTTTTGATCATCTTTTAAATTTATTAATCTAACCCCTTGAGTTACACGACTCATTTTAGAAACTTGTTCTAATGGTATTTTAATTACAATACCAATGTTAGTAATAATTAATAAATCTGTATTTTCTCTAACTTTATTAATAGATATCATAGATCCATTCTTTTCAGTAATATTTAATGCTTTAACACCTTTACTACCTCTATGAGTTAATCTATATTCATCAATATTAGTTCTCTTACCATAACCATTCTTTGTAACTATAAGAATTTCATCAGAATCACCAATTATATCAGCACTTACACATATTTCTCCTTCTGGAAGTTCAATACCTTTAACACCACTTGCTGTTCTACCCATAATTCTGATTTCATTTTCATTAAATCTTACCATTCTACCATTTGATGCACCAATTACTATATTATCTTCACCAGATGTAAGACTTACATATAATAATTCATCTTCTTCTTTTAATGTTATAGCAATTTTTCCTGTTTTTCTAATACTTTCAAATTCTGATATATCAGTACGTTTAACAAGACCATTTCTAGTAACAAATAATATTTTCTTAGTAGAAATATTATCATCTACTGATACTGGTAATATTGCTTTAACATATTCTTCTTTTTCTATTGGTAATAAATTGATTATTGGTAAACCTTTTGCTTGTCTTGAGAATTCAGGTATTTCATAACCCTTAATTCTATAAACTTTACCTTTATTAGTAAAGAATAAGACATGATCATGAGTTCTTAAATTTATCATTTGTTCTACATAATCATCTTCATTTGTAGTCATACCTTTAACGCCTTTTCCACCTTTATTTTGTACTTTATAAGTATCAATTGGTAAACGTTTAATATAACCTTTATGAGTTAAATTAATGATAATATCTTCTTCTGGAATTAATGATTCATCTTCAATATAATCAATTGCAGTCATATCAATTTTTGTTTTTCTATCATCTGAATATTTATCTTTTATTTCAGTTAATTCATCTTTAATAATTCCAAGTACTTTTTCTTCTGATGCTAAGATAGCTTTTAATTCTTTTATTTTTTCTAATAATTCATTTAATTCATTTTCTATCTTATCTCTTTCTAATCCAGTTAATCTTCTTAACTTCATTTCAAGAATTGCATCAGCTTGAATATCAGTAAGTCCAAAATTATTCATTAAACCATTTTTTGCTTCTTCATCTGTTTTAGCTGCTCTAATTAATTTAATTACTTCATCAATATGATCTAAAGCTATTTTTAAACCTTCTAATATATGCACTCTTTTTTCAGCTCTATCTAATTCAAATTTTGTTCTTCTTACAATAACTTCTTTTTGGAAATCAATATATTTAGAAATAATGTCTTTTAAACCAAGAGTTCTTGGTACTCCATTATCAAGCATTAAGAATATAATACCAAAATTTGTTTGAAATTGAGTATGTTTATATAAATTATTTAAAACTACTTGAGGATTTGCATCTTTTTTAAGTGTAATAGTGATTTTAACACCATCTTTTAAATCTGTATGATAATCTGAAATTCCTTCAATAGTTTTATTGTGGACAAGTTCTGCTACTTTATTTTTTAAATCAGATACATTTACTCCATAAGGAACTTCATCCACTATAATATAATGTTTTCCATTTTTTTCTTCAATTTGTGCCTTACTTCTTATAGTAATAGTTCCTCTACCTGTTTCATAAGCCTTTTTTATACCACTATTGCCTAAAATAATACCACCTGTTGGAAAATCAGGTCCTTTTACTACTTCCATTAATTCAGAAGTTTCTATACCTGGATTATCAATATAAGCTATACAACCATCTATTACTTCACCTAAATTATGTGGTGGAATATTAGTAGCCATACCAACTGCTATACCCATTGTTCCATTTACTAAAATATTAGGAAATCTTGATGGTAAAATTAATGGTTCTCTTTCTGTTTCATCAAAGTTATCATCAAAATCTACTGTATCCTTATTAATATCTCTTAATAATTCAAGAGAAATTTTTGATAATCTTGATTCAGTATAACGCATTGCTGCAGCTCCTGAACCTGCTATATTACCAAAGTTACCATGGCCATCTACTAAACAATTTCTATAACTAAAATCTTGTGCCATACGAACCATTGCATCATATATTGATGAGTCACCATGTGGGTGATATTTACCCATTACATCACCGACTATTCTAGCCGATTTTCTATGTGGTTTATCTGGTGTATAACCTGATTCATACATTGACCATAAAATTCTTCTATGAACTGGTTTTAGTCCATCTCTTAAATCCGGAAGGGCTCTTGATACAATAACGCTCATAGAATACTCTAAAAATGATGTATTAATTTCATTTACTATATTATTTTCTTGTAATCTATCTCTACTATGATCCATTTTAACCCTCCTATACGTCTAAGTTTTCTACATATCCAGCGTTTTCAACAATAAATTCTCTTCTAGGTTCAACTTCTTCACCCATAAGTTTTGAAAATGCTGCATCTGCTTCAACTACATCATCAACTGTTATTTTTCTTAATATTCTGTGATTAATATCCATTGTTGTTTCATTTAATTCTTCAGCATCCATTTCACCAAGACCTTTCATACGCTTAATTTCATATTTTGGAACTGGTGTTTTTTGATTTAATAATGCTATATATTCATCTCTCTCTTCTTCATTTAGGACATATTTAATAGTTTTACCATGTTTAATACTAAATAAAGGTGGTTGAGCTGCATATACATGTCCTGCTTCAACTATTGGTCTAAAGAATCTATAAAATAATGTTAATAATAATACTCTAATATGTGATCCATCAACATCGGCATCGGTCATTATTATTATTTTATTATATCTAAGTTTACTTAAATCAAATTCTTGACCAATTCCTGTACCAAACGCTGTAATAATAGTTCTTATTTCTTCATTTGATAAAGCTCTATCTAATCTTGCTTTTTCAACATTTAAAATTTTACCACGTAAAGGAAGTATTGCTTGTGTCATTGAATCTCTACCTTTAATTGCAGATCCTCCGGCACTGTCTCCCTCGACTATAAATATTTCACATACTGATGGATCTTTTTCTTTACAATCTTCAAGTTTTCCACCAAAATTAACAACATCTAAATCACTTTTTCTTCTTGTTAATTCTCTTGCTCTTTTAGCAGCTACTCTAGCTCTTGCAGCTGTCATTGTTTTTTCAATAATAATTTTAGCTTCTTCAGGATTTTCCATTAAAAATCTTTCAAATCCATCAGCAAAAACATTATCAGCTATTTTTCTAACTTCACTATTACCAAGTCTTCCTTTTGTTTGTCCTTCAAATTGAGGATTTGGATGTTTACATGAAATTATCATTGTTAATCCTTCTTTAACATCTTCACCAGTTAAAGAATCATCTTTATCTTTTAATATATTATTCTTTCGAGCATAATTGTTAATAATTCTTGTAAGTGCTCTTTTAACACCTTCTTCATGAGTACCACCATCATGTGTATTAATATTATTAACAAATGAATAAATACTATCATTATATCCAGTATTATATTGCATTGCTACTTCTAAGAAAACGCCTGCTTCTTCACCTTGTAAATGAATTATTTCTTCATGAATTGGTGTTTTGCTTTTGTTTAAATATTTAACATATTCGCTAATACCACCTTCATATAAGAAAGAATCTTGTTTAGCTTCTGACATTCTTAAATCTGTTAAAGTAAGTCTTAAATCTTGATTTAAGAAAGCAAGTTCTCTTGTTCTAACTTTTAAAGTATCATAATCATATATATCTGTATCAAATATTTCTGGATCCGGTTTAAATGTAACAGTAGTACCTGTTTTCATTTTATTGCATGTACCTACTTCTGTTAATGATTGAATAGTTTTTCCACCATTTTCAAATTTACATTCATAAACTTTTCCATCTCTATAAACAGTTACAATTACAAAAGTAGATAAAGCATTAACTACTGATGCACCAACACCATGTAGTCCACCAGATACTTTATATCCACCACCACCAAATTTACCACCAGCATGAAGTACTGTATAAACTGTTTCTACTGTGGATATTCCTGTTTTAGGATGAACACCAACTGGTATACCACGTCCATCATCTTGTACTGTTATTGAATTATCTTTATTAATAGTAATTTCTATATGTTTACAAAATCCAGCTAAAGCTTCATCAATCGCATTATCAACAATTTCCCATACTAAATGGTGTAATCCTTTTACATCTGTTGTTCCAATATACATTCCGGGTCTTTTTCTTACTGCTTCTAACCCTTCTAATACTTGAATAGCGGATGCATCATAATTTTCATTCATCTTTTTCACCTCTTGTTACTTTTCCTTTACTAACTTTAAATATGTCAGCATTTTTTGTTAATTTTTTATTAATATTATTTAAATCAGTAGTTGTAATAAAAACTTGTAAATCATTATTTATGTATTTAATAATACTTGCCTTCTTTCTAACATCAAGTTCACTAAAAATATCATCTAATAATATAATAGGATTAATATTTTTTTCCTTATATAATTCTATTTCAGCAAGTTTAAAACATAAAATTGCAATTCTGTGTTGACCTTGAGATCCATAATTATTTATTTTTATGTTATCAATATAAACAGAAAAATCATCTCTATGAACACCAATCAAAGTCATTCCTTGATATAATTCACTATCAAATACCCTATCATATTTTTCCCTTAAATTATATCTAATATCTTGTTCATTATCCCCTTCAACAAAAGTTTCATAAATAACCTTTATTTTATCCTTTTTGGTTATACTTTTATAAATAGTAATAATATAATTATTTATTTTTTCTATAAACTCTTTCCTATAATAATATATATCAATATTTTTTTCTATTAACTTATCAGTTAATATATCAAAGTAATTTTTATCAAATTTATTATTTTTTAAATACTCATTTCTTGATTTTAATATTTTATTATATTCATTTAATATTTTTAAATAATTATTATAAAATTGACCAATTTCAATATTTAAAAATGTTCTTCTTGTACTGGGTGATCCTTTTATTATTTCTAAATCATCAGGACAAAACATTATACAATTAATATTTGATATGTAATTACTCATCTTTTTTAAGATTTTATTATTAATAGAAACTCTTTTACCTTCTTTATTAATTAAGACTTCATATTTGTTAGTTAAATCATTATTATTAACTTCACCATTAATCTTAGTAAATAATGAATCTTGTTTAATTAAAAATAAATCTTTATTACATCTATGTGATTTAGTTAAAGATAAAACATATATTGCTTCTAATATATTTGTCTTACCCTGAGCATTATTTCCAGTGAAAATATTTATTTTTTTATCAAAATTAAGTTCCAAATTAGAATAATTTCTAAAATTTGTTAATAAAATTTTTCTTAAAATCATTTAAACCCTATTTTTAACCTCATATTTTCATCTTACCACCTAAATAATGTTCCTATACACACAAATATATTATATCACAAAATGAGTTGTTTTTGTACGTTTTTTTGAAAATTATTTCATTTTTTCTTTTGATTTTTTTAGTGACATTAAAAGCATCATAGAATGCAAGTATTGATTATCAAAAGATGATGAAGACACAGGCAAAATAATGCTTTTTTTATTATCAAAATTGACCAATGTTTCCTTATCTTTTTTTATATAATTTTTTATGTGTTTTAAAGATATCCAACAACATACTTTTAATCTAGGACTAGTTGTTGGAAAAAATATAATTTCATTCGATTCTTCAATTATTATTGGTGCTTTATGACTAACACCTAAAATAGATTTAGTTCCGTCATGTCTTCCTATATAAGAACTACCAAATGATAAGCAACTATCTTTAATAATATTAAATATAGGTGTATATACAATAAATTCATCATCTAATTCATATACTTTAGTTTTATTTAGATCTATTGGAACTAAACATATAGTATCTTTATTTATTTCATAATAATTCATAATATTCCCCCATTTCAAAATAAATAAATGACTATATAATAAAACATATTTCTAAAAAAAATTGTCGAAAAAAAACCAATTAATAAGTTTTAATTGGTAATAATAATTCAACTAATGTATCATCATCTTCATTATTAATAATAATAGGTGTTATATCAGAATTTAATAATATAACAACATTAGTACTTGTGATAGTTCTTAATGCATCCATCATATATTTTGAAGAAAAGGCAATTTTAATATTTTCACTATTATCTTTAGATATAGCAAGTTTTTCTTCTACTTTACCGATTTCTGGTGTATTTGAACTAATTGTTAATATATTTCCGTTTGTCTCAAATTTAATGACATTTTTATCTTTTTCACTAGTAAGTAATGATGCTCTATCAATTACTTCATATAGCTCATTTAAATTAGCTTTAATAGTAAATTTAAACTCACTTGGAATTAATCTTGAAGTATCTGGAAAATTTCCATTTAATAATCTTGATTGAAATAATATATTTTCAAATTCAAATAATATTTTATTTGAGAATATATGAATATTAACTTTATCATCATTATCTTCAAGTACTTTAATAAGTTCACCAATGTTTTTTGATGGAATAACTATATTAATAATGTTATCCACAGTATTATCAAGTTTAATTATTTTTTTACTCAATCTATAAGAATCTGTAGCAACACATTCCATAATGTCTTTTTCTATTTTAAAATTAATACCTGTTAATATTGGTCTTGATTCTTGAGTTGATGTAGCAAATATTGTTTGATTAATAATATTTCTTAAATTCTTATTACTTAATACTATAGGATTAGTAGACTTTTCAATTTTTAAATTAGGAAATTCACTAGAATCAATACCATTTAAATTAAATGTAGAATTTGCTGTGTATAAAATTATTTTAAGTCCATCTACTACTTCTATATTAATAATACCATTTGGTAGTTTTCTAACTATTTCTATCAAATATTTACCTTGAATAACTATTGATCCTAATTCCTCTACTTTATCTATAAGTTTTGTTTCAATAAATGATTCTATATCTATTTCATTATTAGTTGCTGTTAAATATAAACCATCCTTTGTTAAATTAAATCTTATACCACCTAATACAGGTATAACATTTTTAGATGATACAGCTTTTGATACATTATTTAAGTTTTCTAATAATATTTCTTTTTTTATACTAAATTTCATAATAAAACCCTCCTTGTCGATTATTGCGAAAATTTATTTTTATTAATTATATTATAACATTAATTATTATTATTATGAAGTGGAAAACTGTTAATAAATATATTTTTTCCTTTATTTATAACATATTTTTACTGTTGATTACTTGTTAATTATTTATTAATAACTTTTAATTTATCCACTATTCTAATTTTTTCTTTATTTCATCTATTATTTTACTTAGTTGTTTGTTAGTTGTTATTTCGTTTGCTATTTTATCAACTGAATGTATCACAGTAGAATGATCTCTTCCTCCAAATTCCATACCTATTCTTGGAAAGGATTCATCAGTTAATTGTCTTGATAAATAAATGGCTATTTGCCTTGGAAATGCTATTGTAGCAACCCTTTTCTTTGATTTTAAATCTTCAACTGTTACATTATAATACTCTGCAACAACTCTTTGAATTCTATTTATATCATTTTTGGATACAAAATTACTTTTACTTATTGTTTCTTTAAGAGCATCTACAGCTAAATCAAGTGTTATTTCTTCTTGGAAGAATATTGTTGAATATGCACATACTCTTGTTAAAGCTCCTTCAAGCTTTCTTATATCTGAATGACAGTTATTAGCTATATATTCAATTACATCATCATTTATATGCTGTGCAAAATTCATAGCTTCTATCTTTTTATATAATATATCTTTTCTTAATTGGTTATCTGGTGGATAAATATTTACTGTTAAACCTTGTGAAAATCTTGTTCTAAGTCTATCTTCTAGATTTTTTAAATCATCTGGAGAAGTATCTGATGATATAATTATTTGTTTTCTACCTTCATATAGGTCATTATATGTGTGGAAAAATGCTTCTTGTGTTTTAGGAGCTGTTCCTAAAAATTGAATATCATCTATTATTAAAACATCTATATTTCTATATTTATCTTTAAATCTATCAGCAATATTAAAATTAGTTCCATCCTTTTCTCTTCTATTTAATCCTAAAAAGTCAGAGATAAATTGTTCACATGTTACATATAATACTCTTAAATTAGTATTCTTTATAATATAATTACCAATTGCATGCATTAAGTGTGTTTTTCCAAGTCCACTATTTCCATATATAAAAAGCGGATTATACATTTTACCTGGATTTTCAGCTACTGCAAGTGCTGTAGCTTGTGCAAATTTGTTTGATGTACCAACAATAAAGTTATCAAATGTATAATCTTTATTTAAATTAGCTTTTTCAGCACTATAATAAGGAACACCAACATCCATTGAATCTTCAACAACTTCTTTTTTTATTTCATTAATTTCATTTTCAAGTAAGAATTCAAATTCAAAGTGAGTTCCAGTTAATGAATCAAATATTTCATCTATTAGATCAATATAAGATACTGTAAGATGTTTTTTATGAGTTGTTGTTGGAACAATTACTTTTGCTTTACCATTATTAAGTTCATACAATGATGTATCTTTAAACCAAGTATTAAAAGATAAAGAATTTAATCTAGACTTCATTACGCCTAGAAAATTATTCCATATTTTCTCATTATTATTCATTTAACCACCTCCCCACTTCGTTTTAGCCTATAATTTAATTATATTCCCTTTTGCTTTTATTACAATAAGATTTAGACAACTTTTTTTCTTCCACACTATACTGTGGATAATATTTCTATGTAAAATAAGAAAATTGAAAAGTTATCCACATTTTCCACATTTCAATAGATGTTTATAAAATTATCTACAATAAAGAGTTATAAACAGGTATTGTTGATATGTTTATAAATAAGAATATGCCTTATATTATAATAAAAAAATTGAAAGTTTTCCACAAAAAAAAGTGATTTTATTCACTTTTTGATGTTTTTAAATAATTAACTATGTTGATAAGATTCATTCCATGAGATCCTTTTATTAAAACTATATCATCTTTACTTAAATATTCATCTAAAAAATTATATGATAATTCTTCAGACTTAAATGAGTAAATTTCATTAAATTTATTATTTTCTAGTACTTTTTTTATGTTATTTACTTCATTTCCTATTAAAATAACACTTGTTATATTTTTATTTATTATATATTTTCCAATGTCTTCGTGTATTTTTGAACTAAATTCACCAAGTTCTAATATATCACCTAATATAAGTATTTTTCTTTTATAATTTGATTTAGATACTAGATCAATAGCTGCTATTACTGAATCATAACTTGCATTATATGTATCATTTATTAATGTATATCCATTAATATTTATAAGTTCCATTCTATTATTAGAAAGTTTAAATTCTTTAATACCTTTTATAATATCTTTATCGTCTATATTAAGTAGTTTTCCCACAGCATAAGATACTAAACTATTATATATAAAAGGTTTTCCGCCAACATTTATTTTAAAATCATTATTATTTATTTTAAATTCAGATGAAAAAACATTATCCACAATATTAGTCGCATTATAATTACTTTTATTGTCTATTCCTACTGTTATTACATTAGTTTTCTTTTTAATTTCATCTAAATGTTCATGTAATAAATCATTATCATTATTAATTATTAAAGTACCATTATTCATTCCATCTAAAATTTCAAGTTTAGCTTTTAGAATATTTTCTCTTGAACCTAAGTTACCTATATGAGCTGTACCAATATTTGTTATTATTGCTATATCAGGCATAGCTATTTTACTAAGTATACTTATTTCATTAAAGTGATTCATTCCCATTTCTAGTACAATTACTTCTTCATCTTTTAATCTAAGTATTGTTAATGGTAATCCTAAGTGATTGTTTAAATTACCTTCTGTTTTGATTACTCTATATTTAGTTTTAATTGTATTATAAACTATATCTTTAGTACTTGTTTTACCTACACTACCTGTTACAGCAACTACCTTAACATTAGAATTTTTAATTTTATAATTAGCTAATTTTTGAAGTAATTCAATTGAGTTATCAACTAATATAACTGTTTTATTATCATATTTTTTAATATTATCTTCATCAATTGATTTTTTTTCTAAAATTGCTATTTTAGCACCTTTGTTAAATGCATCTTCATAAAATAAATTACCATCAAAGTTTTCACCTTTTATTCCAACATAAACATCATTTTCTTTTATTTCTCTTGTATCTTTAGAAAAATTTTCTAATGTTTCTGATTCATTTCCATAAATGATTTTTGCATTAAACTCATTTATAAGTAATTGTACGTTTAATTGTTTTAATGTTTTCATCATAAACCTCTATACTTTCAATATCATTAATTTCATCTATTATCCATTTATCGATACTTTTATCTTCTATTTTTATATTCATTCCAAAATTATTGTATTTTTCAATTTCATCTTCATTAATTATTTCAAATTTCGTTAAAATTTTATGTATATCATCATTATGTACAGTTAAGTTAAATAATTCTTCTTCTGATAAGTAATTATATGCATCATATATTTCACCATTGTATAATATAGCAATATGATCATTATTATTATTTATTACAAATTTTGAAGTTTTAAAAAAATGTTTAATTGCCTTAGCAAATTCATAGCAACCGCCATGAGTAAAATAAATAATGGCATCCCTATTATTTTGTATCTCAATCATGTTGCAGTTTTCGGCAAATAAAGGAATAATAAATTTTATAAATTTATCAACATTATTTATTCTATATTTACTCATAACCCACCTATTTTATATAATTTTCTACAACCTCTTTATCACTAAAATGAATTTTTTCTGTTCCAATTATTTGATAATCTTCATGACCTTTTCCAAGAATCATTAATATATCATTTTTATTAAGCATATCAATACCTTTTTCTATAGCTTCTTTTCTATCATGAATAACAATATGATTATCTTTTTTAATACCTTCTAATATATCATTCATAATTTGTTTTTCATCTTCTGTTCTTGGATTATCATTAGTTAATATTACAAAATCAGAATTTTCTTCAGCTATATTTCCCATAATAGGTCTTTTAGTTCTATCTCTATCTCCACCGCAACCTATTATTGTTATTATCTTACCTTTTTTATATTCTTTTGCACTATTTAATACATTTAAAACAGCATCTGGTGTATGTGCATAATCAATAAAAATACTATTGTTATTATAATGAATACATTCCATTCTACCATCTGGTGCTTTAATTTCTTTTGTTATATCTATAATTTTATTTATATCAACACCTAAATTTTCAATTAATAAAAGTGAAGTTAAATAATTATAAACATTATATCTTCCAACCATATTAGTAGTAACTTCATAATCATTATTGTTATAGCTAAATTTAATATCAGTACTATTAATATTAAACTTCATATCTTTTATAAGTAAGTCCCCTTTTGTATCACTTATAATTATATTTTTATTATTCTTATTAATGAATTTTTCATGGAATTCTACATCACCATTAATTATTGCTATTTTATCATTTCTAGTTTTTTCAAATAATATTTGTTTTGCTTTAATATAATTATCAATAGTTTTATGATAATCTAAATGATCTTGTGTAAGATTTGTAAATGCTACTTCATCAAATTCAAGTCCATATATTCTATTTTTATCAAGAGCATGTGAACTTACTTCCATTACTACACATTCACATCCATTTTCTTTTGCTTCTAAAAACATTTCATAAAGTAAGTCAGTATCAGGCGTTGTATTATTTAATGTTTTTTTAACATCATTATAATAAAAACCAATTGTTCCTATATAAGCACATTTAATATTTAATTTATTCAACAATTGAAATATTAAATAACAAGTTGTTGTTTTACCATTTGTTCCTGTTACACCAATTAATTTCATATCTTTAAATTTAGGATAATAATTTTCATATAAGTATTCATTTAAATATTTTTTAGTATCTGGAACTATTACTGTTTCAACAGGATAATTCCCCTTTTCACATATTATTTTTTTAGCTCCATTTTTAATTGCATCTTCTATAAAGTCATGTCCATCTGTATTAACATTCTTAATTGCAATAAATGTATCTCCTTCTTTTACTTTTCTTGAATTTGTTTTAATATCTATCATTTAAATCACCTCTTTGACTTGATTATATCAAAAAAAAATAAAAAATATCAATATATTTAATTATATTCAAAATATTTTTTTATATCAAAAAAATGTAAAAGTATAAAAAAAGGTTTGACTTTATTGTAAAAAAATATTATAATTGTTATGTTTTTTATGGACTTGGAGGTGTAATTATGAAAAGAACATTTCAACCAAATAATAGAAAAAGATCTAAAAAACATGGATTCTTTTCTAGAATTAAAGGTAAAGTAATCAATAGAAGAAGAAAAAAAGGTCGTAAAGTACTATCTAAATAATAAATCCACAATAGTGGTTTTTTTTGTATTAAAAGGTGAATTATGAAAAAAATTAATATAATAAAGAAAGAAAAAGATTTTAATAATGTTATTCTAAATGGAAAAAAATACAAAAATAAATACTATATTATATATAAGGAAAACAATAACTTAGATAAATATAGATTTGGAATATGCGTTTCAAAAAAATTAGGTAATGCTGTTACAAGAAATAAGAATAAAAGGCAAGTAAAAGATATTATAGATAAAAGCAATTTATTATTTTCTAAGAATAAAGATTATGTTATAATATTAAACAGAGAAATTAATTCGATTGATTTTGAAGAGAAAAAATCGAATCTTATTAGTTTATTAAAAATTGTTGAAGGAGATAATAATGAAGAAAAAAATAAATAAAATTTTACTTTTAGTATTATTACTTATTACAGTAACAGGGTGTACAGTTTCACTAAAAGATCCAAAAACTAAGAAAGTTGTTTATTATGAAAATAATTCAGTTAAGATAACATTAAATAAAAATATTCTTTGTAAACCAACAAATAAGGGAGTTATTAAGGAATATAATAAATATAAAAAAGAAATAGATATAGATAAATTACCAGCTTGTAAAACTTATAAGTTAAGTGATAGTTCTTATGATGGATTATGGGAAACTTTATTTGTTAAACCACTTGCATTATTAATAATTAAATTAGGTAATGTAATTAAAAATTACGGTTTATCTCTAATTATAATAGGTGTTTTAATTAGAGTATTATTATTACCATTTACTTTAAAAGCAACAAATCAATCTGCTGTTATGAAAAAAATGCAACCAGAGATAGATAGAATAAATAAAAAATATGAAAATAAAAATGATACAGAATCATTAAATAAAAAATCTATGGAAATGATGACTTTATATAAAAAATATAATTTCAATCCTTTATCTAGTTGTTTAACAGCATTTATTCAATTACCAATATTATACGCTTTCTTTGAAGCTATAAATAGAGTACCAGTCATTTTTGAAGAAAAATTATTTGGACTAGTACTTGGTACAACACCAATGAAAGCAATTTCATCTGGTCATTACTTATACATAATAGTTGTTTTATTAATTATATTAACAACATTTATATCACAAAGATTGGTTCAAGTACCAAAATCAAGTGATGGAGTTGATCCAAATGTTATGATGAATACAATGATAATTATGATTGCTGTAATGTCATTAAACTTTTCAGTAGCATTATCATTATATTGGATTGCATCAACAACATTTACAATAATTCAAACTATTATTGTTAAGAAAATGAACGAGGGAAAAGGTGAGTAGTATGGAAAAATATGTATTTGAAGCTAAAACAGAAGAAGAAGTAGTATTAAATGCTTTAAAAGAATTAAATGTTAAAGAAGAAGAAATGTTTTATAACATTACAGAAGAAAAAGTAGGGTTACTAAAAAAGAAAAAATACATAATGAATGTTATTTTAAAAACTGACGTACTTGAATTTTCTAAAGAGTTTTTAAAAGAAATTATTAATGGAATGGGAATTGAAGTTCAAATAGAAACAAAAAGAAATGAAAACTTTTTAAAACTAACACTTCATTCAAATGAAAATCCATTATTAATTGGTAAAAATGGAAAAACATTATTATCATTACAAAATATATTAAGACAAGCTATTTTAAATAAAACAGGAGTAGCTGCTAATATATTATTAGATGTTGAAAATTATAAAGTTAAAAGAGAAAGAAACATTGAATTTTTAGCTAAAAAAATAGCAAAAGAAGTAGAAAAAACAGGAGTAGAAGTTAAAATGGATTCAATGAATTCATATGAAAGAAGAATTGTTCATAATATAATTTCAAAAAATAAAAATGTTACAACATTATCTGAAGGTGAAGAACCAAATAGATATGTAGTTGTAAAGCCAGTAAAATAGAGTTTAATAAAACTCTTTTTTTTGTTATAATAAAGGTAATGGGGAGTGATTATATGAACGATTGTATAGCTGCAATTTCAACAGCAATGGGAGTAGGTGCAATATCAATAATTAGAGTTAGTGGAGATAATTCAATTGATATTGTTAATAAAATATTTGATAAAGATTTAACTAAAGTAAAGAGTCATACAATTAATTATGGACATATTATTTATGAAAATGAAGTAATAGATGAAGTAATGGTTTCAGTTATGAGAGCTCCTAAAACTTTTACTATGGAAGATGTAGTAGAGATTAATTCACATGGATCAATTGCTACTACAAATAAAATATTAGAATTATTACTTATTAATGGTGCAAGACTTGCAGAACCAGGAGAATTTACAAAAAGAGCATTTTTAAATGGAAGAATTGATCTTCTTGAAGCGGAAAGTGTTATGGATTTAATAAATGCAAAAACAGAAGGTTCTAGAAAACTAGCAATAAATGGTATTAACGGAAAAATTTCTTCATTAATAAAAGAAATTATTAAAAGATTAATAGATTTAAATGCTAATATCGAAGTTAATATTGATTACCCAGAATATGAAGATATTGAAATAATGACTAAATCTAATGTAAAAGAAATAAGTGATTATATTAATGAAAAATTAAATAAACTTTTAAAAGAAAGTGAAAACGGAAAAATTATAAAAGAAGGTATAGATACATTAATAATCGGAAAACCAAATGTAGGAAAAAGTTCTATTCTTAATAGATTAATAGAAGAAGAAAAAGCAATAGTAACAGATGTTGCTGGTACAACAAGAGATATAGTCGAAGGAAATATAAGAATAAATGGAGTATTATTAAATATTATTGATACAGCAGGTATTAGAGAAACAAAAGATGTAGTTGAAAAAATTGGTGTTGAAAAATCATTAAATCTTATTGATAAATCCGATTTAATAATCTTAGTATTTAATAATAATGAAAAATTAACAAAAGAAGACAAAGAATTATTAGAAAAAACAAAGAATAAAAAAAGAATTATAGTTGTTAATAAAATAGATTTAGATAAAAAAATAGATTTAGATTTAGATTTAGAAACAGTAAATGTTTCAGCAATAAATAATCAAGGTATTGATGAAATAAAAGATAAAATAAGTGAACTATTTAATCTTGAAGAATTAAATAATAAAGACTTTACATATTTATCAAATTCAAGACAAATATCACTAGTTAAAAAAGCAATTAACTTATCAAAAAAATTAGAAAAATCATTAGATGAAGATTTACCAATTGATATGCTTGAAATAGATATAAAAGAAATTTGTGAAGTACTTGGTGAAATAATAGGTGAGAGTTATGATGATAAATTAGTTGATACTTTATTTAGTAACTTTTGTTTAGGAAAGTAGGTATATATGAAAGTAGCTGTTATAGGTAGTGGAAGTTTTGGAATTGCACTTACTCATTTACTTGTTAAAAATAATAATGATGTAAAAATTTGGTCTTATACAGAAGAAGAAAAAAATTTAATTAATAATGAACATAAGTGTAAGTATTTAAATAATTATTTGATTAATAAAAAGGTGATATGTTCTAATGACTATAATGAAGTGATTAATGATACTGATTATATTGTACTAGTTAGTCCTAGTAATACTATTAGAAATATTTGTAGAAATATAAAAAATATAATTACTTGTCAAGAAATCATAATAGCATCAAAAGGAATAGAAAATGATAAATTAATGAGCGATATAGTAAAAGAAGAATTAAATAAAGATGTATCAATAATTAGTGGGCCATCTCATGCAGAACAAATAGTAAAAGATGTACTTACATTTGTTGAATATAGTGGAAACAAAAATATAAATAAATTATTTGAAACAAAAGAATTTAAAATGATTTATAATGAAGATTCTATTGGTATGCAAATAGGTGGTGTGCTAAAAAATTTAGTTTCATTAAGTGTTGGTATAGCAGAAGGACTTAATTATGAATCAAATACTATTTCGTATATCATTACAGAAGGACTTAATGAAATAAAAGAAATTGGATTAAAAATGGGAGCAAAAGAAAGTACATTTTATGGTTTATCAGGACTTGGTGATTTAATAACAACATCTTTTAGTGATGATAGTAGAAACAAAAGAGCAGGAAAATTAATTGCAAATGGAATGTCATTAGATGAAATAGATACAATCGAAGGACTTAATAATTTAAAAAGTGTAAAAGTGATAATTAATAAATATAATATAGATTGTAAACTAATAAATAGTTTATATAACATTATTTATAATGATAAGGATGTTAAAAGCTTATTGTCATTTTGTGAATAATAATATATAATACATAGAAAATTAAAGGAGAAGATAATATGGAAAATAATGAAAATAACTTAATTGAATTAAAAGAAATTACAAGAGAACAATTTGAAGCACTAGAAGATGATTATAAAAAAAATGGTGGTAATATTCATTTTTATTATTTAAATGATAAAGTAAATAGTCTTACATTTGGTATTTTTTATAATAAGGAACTAGTTGGTTTTATAACAAGTTCTTCATTTATATTTGATTCAGTTGAAGTAAGAACATTAGTAAAAAAAGAATATAGAGGTAGAGGTATTTCATCTATAGCAAAACAAAAATTAATTGAAATGACTGGTGAATTTTATAAAGATAAAGTAGAATTTATTAGCTTAATTAATTACGATAACGAAGCATCAATAAATGCTGCAAAAAAATCAGGATGGAAATTTGATTCTGAAAAAACAGAAATACTAAGTGAAGAAGGTACAGGACAAGGATATCAAGTATTTACAACAAATAATCCATATTATGAAAAAAAGAAAAAAACTTTATAGGAGGAAATCATGATAGAAAATAAAAAGATATTAATTATAGGAATGGGTAGAAGTGGAATCGGTGTTGCCAAACTACTTAGTAAACATAATAATGAAATAGTTATTAATGACAGTAATGAACAAGAAAAAGAAGTACTTGATGAACTTGAAAAATTAGGTATAAAAGTAGTAATAACTGATAAAGATTATGAATTAATAGATGACTCTTTTGATTATGTTGTTAAAAATCCAGGTATTAGAAAAGATAAAGAAATATTTAATATTGCAAGAAAATTAAATATTCCAGTTATAAATGAAGTAGAAGTAGCTTATAAATTTTTACCAGAAGACGTAAAAATAATAGCAATAACAGGTTCAAATGGAAAAACAACTACAACTACAATTGTTTATGAATTATTAAAATATAAATATAATAATATTCATTTAGGAGGAAATATAGGTGTTCCTGTTTCTGATTTAGTAAATGAAGTCAAAAAAGGAGACACTTTAGTACTTGAAATATCAGATCATCAATTACTTGATATGTATGATTTTAAATCAAATATAAGTGTTTTAACTAATCTAAGTGAAGTTCATATAGATTTCCATGGAACTTATGATAATTATAAAAATACTAAGAAAAAAATCTTTAATAATCATACGAAAAATGATATAGCAATACTTAACAAAAGTGATAATGATGTTATTAAATTAACTGAAGATATTCCTGATAAAAAATTATATTTTTCTAGTAAAGAAGATGCTGATATTTGTTTAAAAGATAATTATATTGTATATAATAATGAGAAAATAATTAGTCTTGATGATATTAAGATTAAAGGAAATCATAATTATGAAAATATAATGGTAGCTATATTAATTGCTAAAATGTATGATATAACTAATGAAAATATAAAAGATTTTTTATCAAAGTTTGGTGGTGTAGAACATAGAATTGAATATGTTACTGAAATAAATAAAAGAAAATTCTATAATGATTCAAAAGCTACAAATAATAAATCAACAATTATAGCATTAGATTCTTTTAAAGAACCAACAATTTTATTAATGGGTGGTCTTGATAGAAATATACCTTTTGATGAAATTAGTTCTCATTTAACAAATGTAAAAACTATAGTATGTTATGGTGAAACAAAAGAGAAAATAAAAGAATTTGCTAATAAAAATAAAGTTGATGTAATAGTTGTAGATAATCTTATTGATGCTACTAAAAAAGCTTATGAAATAAGTGAAGAAGGAGATGTTATATTATTATCTCCAGCATGTGCATCATGGGATCAATATAAAGATTTTGAAATCAGAGGTAATGAGTTTAAAGAAACTGTTTATAGTTTAAAATAAGGAGGATAATATGAATAAAAATATTTTAGAATTTTATGTAAAAGCTAGTAATTTAAAAAATGTTATTAGAACAGGTTGGAAAGAAGTTGGGATTCCAAGTGAAAAAATAGAATCAGTAGCTGATCATGTATATGGTACTATGATTTTATCATTAGCAATAATAGAAGAAAAAAAATTAAATTTAGATATTACTAAAGTATTTGAAATGATTATTGTTAAAGAATTATCAAAAGCAATTACAAATAAAGAAGAGTCTGTTTTAAATACAAAAGAAGAAGTAGATAATTATACAAATGATGTATTAAAAGATTTTTCGGATTTACAAAAAGTATTTACTGAATACAAGACTAAAGAATCAAATGAAGCTAAATTTGTATATCAAGTATCAAAATTAGAATCAGATGTTCAAGCTAAATTATATGAAAAGAGCGGAGATTTTACTGTTGAAAATGCTTTAAAAGATATTGAAAATTATCCACAAGACATTAAATCAAAAGTAGGTAATATAACAAATGCATCAGATGGATGGTTAACTTTTGATTCTATTTACTATGAAGATGATTTATTTAGGAATTTACAAGATGAAATAAGAAATATGTAAAAATATTTCTTTTTTTTGTTTTATGTAGTATAATATTTTTGCTAAAAAAAGTGGGTGAATTATATGAAATATGATGTTATTGTTGTAGGTGGTGGCCATGCAGGGTGTGAGGCTACTTTTGCTTGTGCAAATAAAAATCATAAAACACTTCTAGTAACTGGTTCAATAGATAAAATAGCAATGATGCCATGTAATCCACATATTGGAGGTTCTGCAAAAGGTATTGTAGTTAGGGAAATTGACGCACTAGGTGGAGTTATGGGAGTTGTTTCTGATAAAACACATCTTCAAATGAAAATGTTAAACTTTAGTAAAGGCCCAGCAGTTAGATCTTTAAGAGCCCAAGGTGATAAGGTAGCTTATCCAAAAGAAATGCAAAAAATGTTAAAAGAACATGATAACATTGAAATTATTGAAGATATGGTAGAGGATTTAATTGTTGAAAATAATATAGTTAAGGGTGTTAAATTATCTGGTGGAGAAGAAATATTATCTGATGCAGTTATATTAACCACAGGTACATATATGAAAGCAGATATACTTGTAGGTGATAAAAGGACAAGAAGTGGCCCAACTAATACTAGACCATCTCTATTTTTAAGTGAAAATCTAGAAAAGTTAGGATTTAAAATATTAAGATTAAAAACTGGAACACCTCCAAGAATTCAAAGAGATACGATTGACTTTAGTAAAACAAAAGAGGAACCTGGAGATGAAAAATTATACACTTTTTCATTTGATTTAAAACCAAATTATAAACCAGAAGATCAAGAATCTTGCTATTTAACATATACTACAAGCACAACTCACAAAATTATTATGGATAATTTAGAAAAATCTAGTATGTATGGTGGAATAAAAGAAAAATTAGGAACAGGTCCTAGATATTGTCCATCAATTGAGGATAAAGTAGTCAGATTTGCAGATAAAGAAAGACATCAATTATTTTTAGAACCAGAAAGTAGATATTTTGATGATATCTATGTACAAGGTTTTTCAACTAGTATGCCATATGATGTTCAAGAGCAAATGGTTCACTCACTACCAGGACTTGAAAATGCAAAAATATTAAGATATGCATATGCAATTGAATATGATGCAATTGATTCAAGAGATTTATATCCATCACTTGAAACAAAATTAGTTGAAAATTTATATACAGCTGGTCAAATTAATGGAACAAGTGGTTATGAAGAAGCAGCTTGTCAAGGATTAATGGCTGGTATAAATGCCTCATTAAAATTAGAAGGTAAAGAACCGCTAGTACTTAAAAGAGATGAAGCATATATTGGTGTTCTTATTGATGATCTTGTTACAAAAGGTGTTAGAGATCCATATAGATTATTAACAAGTAGAGCTGAATATCGTTTATTATTGAGAAGTGATAATGCAGATTTAAGACTTAGAAAACATGGTTATGAAGTTGGTTTAATAGACGAGAAAAGATATAACAAATTACTTCAAAAAGAATCTAATATAAATGATATTATGGAAAGTTTAAAGAACATAAAAATAAAAGATGAAAAGAATATTACAGCTTATGATTATGTAAAAAGAACTGAAGTTTCTATTAATGATGTAGTTAAGTATTTAGATAAAGAATATGACGAATTAGAATTAGAACAAGCTGAAATAATGATCAAATATGAAGGTTATATAAAGAAAACAAGAAAAGAAGCAGAAAAGATGAGAAAGCTTGAAAATAAGAAGATTCCTAAAGATATTGATTATGATAAAATTACAAATATAGCAAGTGAAGCAAGAGTAAAATTAAAAGAAGTTAAACCAGAAAATTTTGGACAAGCTATGAGAATAAGTGGTGTTAATCCATCTGATATTATGATTTTATCAGTTTATATGAAGAGGTATTTTGATGAATAGGGAATTATTTTCAGAGAAATTAAAAAAAATAAATATTGAATTAAATTCTGATATAGAAGAAAAATTAGAAAAGTACTATGAGTTATTAGTATCTTGGAATAACAAGATTAATCTTACATCTATTACAGAAAAAGAAGATGTATATTTAAAACATTTTTATGATTCTGTTACGCTATCAAAAGCAATTGATTTAAATAAAGAATTAACTTTATGCGATATAGGGACAGGAGCTGGTTTTCCAGGACTTGTATTGAAAATATTTTTTCCTAATTTAAGAATAACTCTTGTGGATGCACTTGAGAAAAGAGTTGTATTTTTAAAAGAAGTAATAAAAGAATTAGATTTAAAAAATATAGAAGTAATTCATGATAGAGCTGAACTATTTTCTAAGAATCATAGAGAAGAATTTGATGTTGTTACATCTAGAGCAGTAGCTAAATTAAATATATTAAATGAATTATGTATTCCTCTAGTTAAAGTAAATGGATATTTTATACCAATGAAAGCAACTGTAGAAGAAGAATTAGAACTATCAAAGAATTCACTTAATTTATTAAATAGCAAAATTGAGGAAGTAATATCGTTTAAATTACCAATTGAAAACTCTGTAAGAAACCTTGTAAAAATAAAAAAAATATCAAAAACAAGTACTAAGTATCCTAGGAATTTTGATAAAATTAAAAAAAATCCATTGTAAAAAATGGATTTTTATTGTATTATTATATATAAGAGTAAAAGAATAAGAAGAGAGGTTTGATTATGGGAGAAATTGAAAAAGAAATAGTTGAAGTTTCTTTAGAAGATATAATACCTAATAGGTTTCAGCCAAGACTTACATTTGATGAAGATTCTTTAAATGAACTAGCAAAATCAATTAGATTACATGGTATAATCCAACCTCTAGTACTTAGAAAAGTTGGAAATAAATTTGAAATAATAGCTGGTGAAAGAAGATTTAAAGCATCATATATTGCTGGTCTTACAAAAGTACCTGCTATTATAATTGATTTAAATGATAATGAATCAGCAGAAGTAGCAATAGTTGAAAATTTACAAAGAAAAGATTTAAGTCCAATAGAAGAGGCTAAATCATATAAAAAATTACTTGACAGAGGATATTTAACACAAGATCAACTTGCAAATAGAATGGGTAAAACTCAAGCAACAGTATCAAATAAATTAAGATTATTAAATTTAACAGATGAAGTTCAAGATGCACTTTTAAATAATAAAATAAGTGAAAGACATGCAAGAAGTTTACTTAGACTTAGTAATCCATCAGAACAAATAGAAATGTTAAATACAATTATAAATAATAAATTAAATGTTAAAGATACAGAAAGTGCTATTAGTGATAAATTAAATCAAACAGAAGTAAAACCTGTAGATTTAAATTTAAATACTATGCCTAAAGTAGAAATTAAAGATGATAATTTTGATAAAGGAATATTTGATTTTGATAAAATTATTCCTAGTATAAATACAGCACCTGAGGAAGTTACAAAAAATGATGATTTTATTAAACCAATTCTAGATGATAATAATAAAAATCCAATTCCTTATATTAAACCTGTACTTGAACAAGATGACTTATTAAGTAATGTTAATACAGATGCAGTAGTTGAACCAAAACCTGCTCAATTAAATGATAAAGTATTACCATTTACAACTAAAATGAATAAGAGTATTGAACAAGTTCAAGATAAAATGAATTCATTAATTAAAGAACTTGAATCAATTGGTTTTAATGCAAAATTAGAAGAATATGATTTTCAAAATGAAATTCAATTTGTAGTTAAAGTAGATAGAGATTAATATCTACTTTTTTATTTATCATATTCTTCAGGTTCAGTACCTTTTAAGTAATAAACAATTTTCTTTTTATTTGATTTACCAGTAGCAATTTTACCATTAATAGGATTAACTAATACAGGAACCACATCCTTTGGTTTTTCATACCATAAACTATCTTTATTTCTAAAATAATTTTCCATAGTATCTGCCCATATATTTTTAGAATATTTTGAATCGGATTTATCTAATTTTTTGTTATTATCATAACCTATCCAAACACCTAATGTTGTGTTTTTGTTATATCCTATTGTCCAAGAATCAGTATTTGTACTTCCGGTTTTAATAGCATATTTATTTGTTAGTTTAGGTCTTATGCTTAAACATGTTGGTGCACTATAATCAATCAATGTGCTATCATAACAATTACTTAATAATTCACTTAAAATGTATGTATAATTAATGTTTAATATTTTTTCTTTATAATCATTATGTTTATATAAATTTTTATTATTTTTATCTTTTATTTTTCTAATTAAATATGGAGAACTATATATGCCTTCACTTGCGATTGTACTATATGCATTTATAAAGTCTATCATTTTTAATTCGGATGTTCCAAGTGGCAATGATGCATTATTTTTTATATCATCTTTTATTCCTAATTTTTTAGCTGTATTAACTAGCATGTTTTTTCCTATAAATAAATGAGTTTTAACAGCATATATATTATCAGAATAAGGTATTGCAAGTATCATTGGTATTTGCCTATTAGCGTACATATTTGCATAATTATGCGGTGAATATGTTTCTGATTCATTTATATTAAAATTAGTGTTTTCAGAAGAAAAAGTAGAAGAAGGAGTTAAACCATTTTCTAGTGCTGTATAGTAAAGGAGGGGTTTCATAGTTGATCCAACTTGTCTTTTAGATAATACAGCTCTATTAAATTGGCTGTTTTCATAATCTTTACCACCTGCAAGAGCTATTATTTTTCCTGTGTAATTCTCTATCATTACACTAGACACTTCAAGAGTTGTATTATTCATATTTATATTTATTGCTTCATCTAATTTCTTTTGAGCATCTAAATCTAGATTAGTGTATATTTTAATATTATTATTTTCAATATAATCTTTAGGTATTACATTTAGATCATTTAGTTCATTCATCACAGCATCTTTATAATACATTAGTGTTGTTAGATTTAGTTTATCTTTTTTGCCATATAGGATTAGTTTTGCATTATATGCTAGGTTTGCTTCATCTTTTGTAATGTATTTGTTCTTAACCATTGTATTTAGTATTAGTTTTTGTCTTTTTTTAGCGTTTTTTAAATTATTTATAGGTGAATATTCTTGTGGATAACCTGGAATACCTGCTAGCATAGAGCTTTCTGCTAAATTTAAATCTTTAGCATCTTTATTAAAATAATATTTAGCGGCATTTTGTATTCCAAATATTCCATTACCATAGTTTATTGTATTTAAATATCCTTCTAAAATATCATTCTTTTGATAATTAATTTCCATCTTAAATGCAAGAAATGCTTCTTTTATTTTTCTATTAAAATTTCTATCAAATGAAAGATATAGATTCCTTGCATATTGCTGTGTAATTGTAGAACCACCTTCTACTATAGATTTATTTTTAATATTATTAAAAATTGATTTAATAATTCTTATATAATCAAATCCATTGTGCGAGTAAAACCTTTTATCTTCAGTAGAAATAGTAGCATCTATTAAGTTATTACTTATATTTTTAAGTTCTACCCATTCTTTAGATCCATTTCCTTTGAAAAATGGTTTATTATTTTTATCATATATAATAATGTTATTAGTTTTTTTTAAATCAAGTTTAGGTGTAGATTTTACATATATATATAATAAGGAAAAAAATATGCACAGTAAAAACATATTAATAATAAATAATTTTAATAAAAATTTATTCTTTTTCACAATAATTATCCTTTACTATTTTTATTATGTTAAAAAAAATATAAAATATAAGTGCTTTTTTCATATATATATGTTATAATTTCTCTTGTAAAAAGAGGGTGATTCTATTGTACCTTAATTATTATTTTAAAAATGTTGATAATGAAATTAATAAAGATAAGATTAAATACAATAAAGATAATAATATGTTAACTTTTAAAATAGATAATGATTCATTTTTAATTGATCTTAAAGAAGACATAATTAGAAAAGAAAATAATGATTCAATGATGATACTTAAATTTAATGACAAAAAAAATGAAAATGGTTCATATTATATTAAGGAACTAGATAGTATATTTGATTTAAAAACAAAAACTCATCTAATAGATAAAAATGATAAATACCATGTTAAATATAAAATGTGGTTAGATGATGAATTAATCGGTGATTTTGAAATAAAAATAGAATATAAGGAGAAGTAAAATGGTAGATGTAAAAAAAGAAATAGAATTAGTATTAAAAAAATATGTAGATATTAATAATTTATATGAAAATATTACTGAGATTAAAGATGAAGTAAATGGAGATTATACATTTCCATGTTTTATGTTATCTAAAGAATTAAAAAAATCTCCAAAAGATATTGCTGATGATTTAAAAGAAAAAATAGGTAATAATGATATATTTGAAAAAGTAGAATCAGTTAATGGATACTTAAACTTCTTTATTAATAAAAAATATTTAACAAAAATTGTTTTTGAAGAATTTGATAAAACAAAAGAAGAATATGGAAAAGGTTCTAAAAAGCCTGAAACTGTATTAATAGAATATTCATCACCAAATATAGCAAAACCATTTCATATTGGTCATTTAAGAACAACAGTTATTGGACATGCTCTTTATAATATTTATAAGTTTTTAGGTTATAATACTATTGGTATAAATCATTTAGGTGATTATGGTACTCAATTTGGTAAATTAATCGAAGGATATAAATTATGGGGTAATGAATACGATATTGAAAAAAATCCAATAGATGAACTTGTTAAAATGTATGTAAGAATAAATGCTTTATGTGATGAAGATGAAGAAGTTCTAGAAAGATGCAGAAATAATTTTAAATTACTTGAACAAGATGATGAATATTGTGTTAATCTATGGAAAAAGTTTAGTAAATATAGTATGGAAGAATTTAATAGAACATATGATATGTTAAATATTAAATTTGATGAAATAAAAGGAGAAGCATCTTATGTAAAAGATATGAATGATATAATTAGTACTTTAGAAAAGAATAATAAAGTTACAGTAAGTGAAGGAGCTAAGATAGTTGATTTATCAGATAAAAATATTAATACGCCTTGTATCATTCAAAAATCAAATGGATCTAGTATTTATGCTACTCGAGATTTAGCCGCAATTAAATATAGAGCAAATAAATATGATTTTGATAAATGTTTATATGTTACTGGTTATGAACAAGATTTACATTTTAAGCAAGTATTTGCTGTAGCTTCATATTTGGACTTAGATAAAAAATATATCGCTGGTCTTGAACATATATCTTATGGTATGTATAGATTAAAAGAAGGTAAAATGTCCACTAGAAAAGGAAATTTTGTAAAAGTTGAAGATATTTTAAATGAAGCAATAGAAAAAGCAAAAAGTATTATATTAGAAAAGAATCCAGATATTGAAGATATTGATGAAACTGCTAAAAAAGTAGGAATAGGTTCAGTAGTATTTGGAGATTTATATAATTCAAGAATTAAGGATGAAGTATTTGATTTAGATGAAATGCTTAATTTCCAAGGAGAAACTTGTCCATATATTCAATATATGTATGTAAGAATTAACAGTATTTTACACAAAGTAGATGGAAAAGTATTGCTAAAAGATGTTAATTATGATAAATTATCAAATGATTTGTCATATAGACTTATCAAACTTATATATAATTATAAAAATGTTATTGAAGAGGCAGCTTCTAAGAATGAACCATATATTTTATCAAGATATTTAATAAAACTTGCAAATACATATAGTGTATTTTATGCAAATAACAAAATATTATCTGATGATATGGATGAAAGAAATTCATACTTATATTTAATAAATATTGTTGGAAATATATTAAAAGAAGGTTCAAAATTACTAGGTATTGAAATGCCAAATAAAATGTAAGGAGAGGATTTTATTATGAGTATAAGAAAGAAAGATATTAGTGAACTAGAACAATTAAGTTACACAGATTTAGCATATGAAATAATAAAAGAAGATAAAAAAGGATATAATACACCAAGTTTATTTAAAGAAGTTTGTAATTTATTAAATCTTAGTGAAGAAGAATTCGAAGCTAAAATAGGTGATTTCTTTACAGCACTATCAACTGATCAAAGATTTATTTTAATTGATAGTACAAATTGGGAATTAAAAGAAAACCATGTTGTTGATGTAGTAATTGATGATGGTGAAGATGATGAAGAAGAAATTGAAGAAAATGAAGATGATGAAGAAGAATCTGATGAAGAAACAGAAGATGTTTTAGATGAAGATGATTATAGCGAAGATGCCTTAGATGATGATATAAATGAAGATGATGGAATGGAAGATCTTACAATAGTTGATGAAGAAGAAATAGACGAGGAATAGTAATGATAGAAAGATTAGATACTATATTAGAAAGATATAATTATTTAACTAATGAATTATCTAAAAATGAAGTTCTAAGTGATGTTACTTTAATGACTAAATTATCAAAAGAACAATCATCATTAGAAGAAACTATTGAAAAATATAAAAAATATAAGCAAATAGAAGAAGATTTAGCATCTGCTAGTGAGATGTTAAGTGATCCAGAAATGGAAGAGTTTGCTAAAGAAGAAATAAATTCATTAACTATACAAAAAGAAGAATTAATTAAAGAATTAGAAATACTTTTATTACCAAAAGATCCAAATGATGATAAGAATATTATTGTTGAAATAAGAGGAGCTGCTGGTGGAGATGAAGCTAACATTTTTGCCGGTGACTTATTTGATATGTATTGTAGATATGCGGAAAGCCAAGGTTGGAAAATTGAAGTACTTAATGAAGTACCAGGAACAGCAGGTGGTTTTGCACAAATAGAATTTATGATTAAAGGTGAAAAAGTATATTCTAAGTTAAAATATGAATCAGGAACTCATAGGGTACAAAGAGTTCCAGCAACTGAATCTCAAGGAAGAGTTCACACGTCTACTGCGACAGTAGCAGTGCTTCCTGAAGTAGATGATGATATTGATATTGAAATAAAAGATACTGATTTAAGAATCGATGTTTATCGTAGTAGTGGAGCTGGTGGACAAGGAGTTAATACTACAGATAGTGCTGTTAGAATTACATATTTACCAACTAATACAGTTGTTACTTGTCAAAATGAAAGAAGCCAACTTAAAAATAAAGAAAGAGCTATGCAAGTTTTAAAAAGTAAGATATATGAAGATATGCAAAGAATGCAAGAACTTGAAGCTAGAGATGAAAGAAGAAGTAAAATAGGTACTGGTGATAGATCTGAAAAAATTAGAACTTATAATTATCCACAAAATAGAGTTACTGACCATAGAATTAATTTAACATTAATGCATTTAGATAGAATAATGGAAGGTAAATTAGAAGAGATAGTTGAAGCTTTAATTAATGAAGATCAAAGAAGAAAATTAGCAGGAGAATAATGAATAATATTGATTATTTAAAGAAATACTATAAAGGTAATATAGATGATGCTATAAAAAGACTTGAAAAAGGTGAACCAGTTCAGTACATAGTTGGAAATGTTGATTTTTATAATGTTAATTTAATTGTTAATAAAAATGTTTTAATTCCTAGATTTGAAACAGAAGAATTAGTAAGTAATACAATAAATTATATTAATAAATATTTTGATAAAAAGGTAGATATATTAGATATTGGAACAGGTTCAGGTGCAATAGCAATTACACTTTCTAAAAATACTAATTCAAATGTAATTGCAACAGATATTTCTAAAGAAGCCATAAAGGTGGCAAAAGAAAATGCTAGTAATAATGGTGTTAAAGTAGATTTTATAAATACTAATTTATTTGATAATATAAATAAAAAATTTGATATTGTAATAAGTAATCCACCATATATTGCAAAAGATGAGGAAATAATGGATATTGTATATAATAATGAGCCACATTTAGCTTTATATGCTGATAATAATGGCCTATATTATTATGAAGAAATCCTTAAAAACATTAGTAAAATACTTAATAATAAATACTTAATAGCTTTTGAAATAGGTGAATCACAAGCAAAAGAGATATCTAATTTGGCGAATAAATACTTAAAAAACATAAAAATCATTGTTAAAAAGGATATGCAACAAAGAGATAGAATGGTTTTTATACAAAATTTTGAATAAAAAACAATAAATCATCCATAAAGAATATGAAAGGATGATTTTTTTATGAAAAAAATGCTATTAATAGCATTAATTATAAGTATTACATTATATATAAATAGTTATAAACAGGAAAACATAATACCAGATGAAGCAATTAGATTTAGAATTATTGCAAATTCTAATAGTATTGATGATCAAAATGTTAAAATTATTATTAGAAATGAAGTAGAAAACAAATTACTTAGTCTATTAAATGATAGTAAAACAATAGATGAAAGCCGTAATATAATTAAAAATAACATGAAAAACATTGATCAAATAGTAAATAATAAGTTAAAAGAGCTTAATTATAATCAAAAATATACTATAAAATATGGTAAAAACTATTTTCCTAGTAAAAAATATAAGGGAATAAGATATAAAAGTGGTACATATGAATCTCTTGTTATTACTCTTGGTAAAGGAGATGGTAATAACTTTTGGTGTGTATTATTTCCACCGCTTTGTTTAATTGAGAATGAAGATACTAAAACAAGTGATATAGAGTACAAATTTGCTATAAAAGAACTTATTGATAGATACCTCAAATAATTTGACAATTTTAGGGTACTATGATAACATATTCACTGTTTTGAAAGGCGCTTTCTATTATTTGACAAAAAAGGGGCTTTATGGTAGAATAATGCGCGTATTTCGAAAAGGGGGATATACTATGAAAAGATATGATGAAGTAATAAAAAGATTAGAACAAATAAGAAAAGAATATTTAACTGCTGATTCTGAAGATAAAGCAGCTTTAAAGGATGAATTCTTCCAAGTTTATAACGAATTAATTGAAAATAAAGATGTTATGGCTGAAATAGATGAAGATGATATAAAAGCTGAATTAAAGAAAGCAGATTCTTTAGATGAATACTTAAATGCTGATGCAAAAAGAATTGATTTAGAAAAATATGAAGAAAAAGAAGATAAAATTGATGAATTTGCTAATGTTATTGTTAATGAAGACAGAATTTTAACTAGAGGAGAAATCAATAAATTAAAATTCAAAAAATTTAAACCAGCTGTAGTAGTTGGAGGACTTGCTCTTATAGTTGTTGGTGGAGTTGTACTTCATTCAATAGTTAAAGATGGTCATAAACATAAAGGTATTACAGGTTTAGATTCTACAACAACTGAAGTTATAACTACTGAATATAGAACTGAAGATGAATCTAAAGATTTAAATGCTGATGATATGACAACTGAAAGAGAAAATAGTATCATTGATAACACTGAATCAAGTAAAACTATTATAGATGATAATAATAATGATAATACTGTAATTAATAACAACAATAATAGTAACAATAACAATAATAATAATAATGATAATAATTCATCAAAAAAATCTAATAATTCTAATAAAAAATCAAACGAATCTAAAAATACTAATACAAATACTTCAAAAAATACTACAAGTACTACATCTGATAGTACAAAATCAAATAGTACAACTGAATCTAAAAAAGAAAAAACTACTGAAGAATCTACAAAGAGAGTTAATATAGACAGAAGTACTACTGAAACATCTACAAGAGTAATTAAGGAGACAACTGAAGCTCCTAAAACTGAACAAATTACAACTGAAGAAAATAAACCAACACCAGCTACTCCTGAAGATGAAAGAAAATTAAAAGATAAAACATATCCAGGTAATACTGAAGAAACTATAGATAATAGAAAAAAACCAACAAATGATATGCCAATCGAAGAAGATGGTAAAGAAGATAACATGGAAGAGTATTTCTATGAAGATATAGATATTAGTTATAATAATGTAAAAGTTAAAACTTTAAAATTAATGTAATTGAAGGGGGAAATTGATATGAAAAATCTAAAACAAAGAAAATTTAAAAGAACTTTATTTGTTGCACTTAGTTTAATGTCAGCTTTATCTTTATCAGCTTGTAAAAATGATAAAGAAATTAAAGATGAAACTGTAGCTGTTGAAACTACAACTGCAACTGAAGTTGAAGAATCTAATACACAAATAGAAAATGATGTACAAGGTTTTTATGATGAATACTTAGGTTTCTTCCAAGGATTAGAAGATAAAAACTATACTGTTGATACAGTTAGAAATATTAAATTATTATTAGATTCAAATGTAGATGATTTAAAATCAGTAATGTCTTATGAAGAATATAAAGAAGCTTTAAGTGCATTAGATGACATTTATAGTCCATTTGATTTACTTGAAGAAATGAATACACAAGATTTAATTAGTATTAATGGTCTTAATTATGATGATGTAGAACATACTACAATCGAAGAATTACCAAGAGTATCTAAATTAATATCTGGTGATGATTCTACAAAAGCTTCACTTGAAGAAATCGAAGACATAAGAGATGAAATAGCTTCATCAGTAAGAAATAATTCATTAGATCAAGATATTAATGCAATCAATTCTAGAATAGTTGATAGATATCATGATGTAATTCCTGGTGACAAATCAGGTGTTAAAGATACTGATAAAATTGGTAAAGTATTAGTTCTTGATTCAGCTAATCGTGGTTTATTAAATCTTGGAATGGCAGCTAACCCTGAAACTAGAACACCAGGTGGATGGATATATAATGATAAATTAGATATCGGTAATGGTCAAAAACAAGCTATTAAAATTAACTATGCAGATGCTGGTGAAAGAATTATAATTACTAACTATCAAGCTATTGAATATTTCAATGCATTAAATAAAGAAGGTTTAGTTGGAGAAGATGCAATTGCTCAAGCTTCAATATATACTGGACTTGATGAAGAAAAAATAAAAGAACTTATTAATTTAAGTAATGAAGACAAATTATCATTAGAAGAAGCTTATTATAACATTATTTCAACAATGCCTGTTTATTTCTATGACACATGTGATGAAGATGCTATAATATATGATATTTATCATACTAATGATATGTCAAAAGGGTTAAATTAAAACATAGATTAAAATCTATGTTTTTTTTTATTTAAATTCAAAATATTTATATTCTTTCTTTTCTCCAATTTCTTTTCCAGAAACCATAGATGTATTTTTAAAGAATTTTTTTAAGTAATTAGAAGTTTTATTATAATAGATAACCTCATTAACTACATTAATAAGTGCTATTGCTTGTTTCATAGCATTTTTATATATATCTTCAAAAGAATAAGTATATGTTTCTTTTTTATCCATTGGATGACACCATTTTCTATGTTCTAAATTTAAGTAAAAATAATTTTTATTTAAATTAATATAATAAGAAATAGGTGAATATTTCATATTTTTGCTAGGAAATTTATTATCTAAAAATTCATAAAATTTCTTTTTCTTTCCTTTTTTATCGTATCTAAGTAAAGAATATAAGAATTTCATTTTCTTTATTCCTTTTTCATATTTTTTACCAATATTCTTTTTATTATATGTACTTAAAAATACGCTATCAATCATTTTAATAATATCATCAGATAAATTTACATAATCAAAACAAAATTTACCTGGATCTAGTTCATATGCTTTTATATTCTCGTTTTGTTCAATTAAATAAGCATCTATATAACTTTCCATTTCTGAATGGTTACCTTTATATTTCCAAGTTTCTTTTTTGCTTCTATCAAAATAACCAGATTTATAAATAACATAAGGATGTATATTTAAATCAAGAGAGTAATGACATATAAGTCCATATAAGAATGACATTACTTCTGGATTTCCTTTTAAATTATTCTTTCTTATATAATTAACAAGATTTAAAAAGAATAATTGAGTATTATTTTGATGAAAATAATTTCCTAATTTTTTATACTTTTTACCAGCAAAGAATAATACGTCAAATCCTTGATTAAATGTTTTAAAACTTTCCTTAGAATTTTCAATAATTGCTTTAGTATTTGTATCTAATTTTGAATAAATATCTTTTGAAAAATAAGTATGTGTAATTGATCCTGCCATTATAAATCACCTATTATAATTATATCATTTTTTTAATTTTTCATAAATATAAAATATCTACTTTTTTTAATTAATTTTATGTGCTAAAATAATGATGTAATTTATTTTAAAAAAAGCATATTATAAAGCAAGAGGAGATAACTATAGTGTATATTTTGAAGTTAAAAGGAAATAAAAATTTATCTGGCACAGTAAGAATAAGTGGTGCTAAAAATAGTGCTGTTGCTTTAATACCAGCAGCTATTCTTTGTGATGAGGAAGTTACTATTACTAATATTCCAAAGATATCAGATATTGATAACTTAGAAAAAATTTTAAAATATTTAGGTGCAAAAGTAAAAAGAACAGCTAATGAAATTACAATAGATTCAAGAAATATAGAAAATAAACAAATACCTGATAATGCATCAAAATTACTAAGAGCATCTTACTATTTTATGGGTGCAATGCTTGGTAGAAATAAAAAAATAGAAATGTGCTTTCCAGGTGGTTGTACTATAGGTGCAAGACCAATTGATCTTCATTTAAAAGGGTTTGAATCATTAGGTGCAAAAGTGGTTCAAAAAGATAACAAATATTCAATAAAAGCAAAAGAATTAATTGGTAACAAAATATTTTTAGATGTTGCTAGTGTTGGTGCTACAGTAAACTTAATGTTAGCAGCTGTTAAAGCTAAAGGTATTACTATTATAGAAAATGCTGCAAAAGAACCAGAAATAGTAGATCTTGCTTCATTTTTAAATGATATGGGTGCTAAAATAATTGGAGCAGGAACTAAAACTATTAAGATTAAAGGAGTTGATTATTTACATAGCTGTATACATGAAGTAATTCCAGATAGAATTGAAGCTGGCACTTATTTAATGATAGGAGCAGCTGCTTGTAAAAATCTTGTTGTTAAAAATGTAATTCCGGAACATTTAGATACTGTTATTAAAAAACTTGTTGAAATGGGTTCTGATTTAGAAATTGATGGTGATGAAATTACTATATCAAATAAAGCAAAATTAAAAAGTGTTAATGTAGTAACTGCTGTATATCCTGGCTTTCCAACTGATATGCAACAAATCATGGCTACTTTAATGACACAAGCTGATGGAACATCAAGAGTAGAGGAAACTTTATATGAAAATAGGTTTTTAAACTTATATCAATTAAGTAAAATGGGAGCATCAGTTAAATTGGATGGAAATAAAGCAGAAATATATGGTGTAAGAGAACTTACTGGATGTGATGTTAGTGCAACAGATTTAAGAGCGGGTGCAAGTTTAATACTTGCTGCATTAGTTGCAAATGGAACAACAACAATAAATGGTGCAGACTATATATTAAGAGGTTATGAAGATATAAAAGAAAAATTAGAAAATTTGGGTGCTAAGGTAGAATTAATAGAAATATAATTAATTAGGTGATTATATTGAAAATGAGAATTATACTTTTAATAGTTTTATTGTTAATTTTAGTATTGTTCTCATTTTTTTATTAAATATGTCAATATAGAGTAAATAATGCTTAAAATATCTTGCAAAAAATCTTATTAATTGCTATAATATAAAAGATTTTTATAAATTCTATAACTAAAAATTAGTTATGGCGGAAGGAGAATAAACATGTCAAAAGAAAAATTAGATATATATAAACCAGCTAAAGTTGTTTGTTCTTGTGGAGAATCATTTGAAACTATGTCAACTAAAGAATTAATCGAAGTTGAAGTTTGTTCTAAATGTCATCCATTCTATACAGGAAAACAAACAAGAGCATCTAAAGCAGGTAAAGTTGAAAAGTTTAATGCTAAATATGGTTTAAATCAAAAAACTGCAGATGAAAAATAATTAGGAATTGTCCTAATTTTTTTTTTATGTTAAAATTAAGATGAGGTAATAATATGAAAATATATATAGCATCTGATCATAGAGGATTAGAATTAAAAGAGAATTTGAAAAAGAATTTCAATTTGATTGACCTTGGTACTAATTCATCAAAAAGTGTTGATTATCCAATTTACGCATTTAAGCTTGCTGAAAAAATAGCAGGTACTGATAATCTTGGAATTGCAATCTGTGGAAGTGGAATAGGTATTTCTATAGCATGTAATAAAGTAAAAGGGATAAGATGTGCAAAAGTAAATACTATAAAAGAAGCTAAATATACAAGACTTGATAATGATTCTAATATAATAGCAATATCAGGTGAAATGAGTTATCAAAAAGCTGTTAGAGTAGTTGAAGAATTTATAAATACAAAGTTTTCAGGATTAGAAAGACATATTAAAAGAATTGAAGAAATAAAGGAATATGAAAATAAATAGTATCATATAATATATTGGTGATACTATGAGAAAATTTTTTTTATTTCTTTTTTTTATTGTTTTAATTCCGATTAGTAATATTAATGCATTTTATAAAATTAATATTTGTAAAAGTGGTTTTGTAAGTAATAAAAATGACAAGAAGGATGTAATTGTTAGAATATTAAACAATAATAATGAAATAATATCTTTACCACTTGAAGAATATTTAGTAGGTGTAGTATCATCAGAAGTACCTGTTTCTTTTGAAGAAGAAGCACTAAAGGCTCAGGCTGTTGCAGCAAGAACATATGCATTAAAACAAATTAGTAATAATGAAGGAAATGATTATGATTTAAAAACAGATACATCATCACAAGTTTATAAAACAAATGAAGAATTAAAAGATATTTGGAAAGAAGAATATGATAATAATATTAAAATAATTAAAAATGCTGTTGATAAAACAAAAGGAGAATATATTACTTATAATAATGAGGTTATATATGCTTTCTTTTTTTCTACAAGTAATGGTTATACAGAAGATAATAAGAATGTTTTTGGTGAAGATCTTCCTTATTTAAAACAAGTTGATAGTAGTTTTGATAGTGAAGAAACTGATAATTTTTTCTTTGAAAAGAATTTTTCATTGAATGATTTCTATAATTCACTTGGAATTAATTATTCAGATAGTTTAACTGTGGAAAACATTATTAAAAGTGATAGTGGTAGAGTATTATCTTTAAAAATAAATAACACGGAATTTAAAGGCAGAGATTTTCAAAAAAAATTATCACTTAGATCAAATGATTTTGAGATACATAAAGAAAATAATAATGTTAGAATTGTTACAAAAGGTTTTGGTCATGGAGTAGGTATGAGTCAGTATGGAGCAAATGCGCTTGCAAAAAGAAAAAAAAGTTATAAAGAAATATTAAAATATTATTATACCGGAACAAGTATACAAAAATTATAAATAATATGTATATTTTTTAAAACATAAACCATAATTATAATGAGGTGAAATGTTATGAAAAAAAGAAAGCTAAAACCATTTGTAGTTCCAGTTATGTCAGGTATAATTGTTTCAGGTATTTTGATTACTTTGTTTGCCTTAAATAAAGAGTTGAAAATAACTAATGATAATTATACTTATGTAAATAGTAGTATTATTTCAAAATCAATTCCTACAATTAGTGAAACAACATCAAATGTTATTACTAGACCATATACATCTGATAAAGTAGTAATATATAAAAAATATTATGATGTTAATGATTCTGATGAAGATAGAAAAAATTCTATTATTTTCTATAATAATACATATATGCAAAATACAGGTATACTTTATAAATCAGATGAAAAGTTTGATATTGTATCTATTTTAGATGGAAAGGTTATTGAAATAAAGAAAGATGAAACACTAGGAAATGTAGTAACAATTAAGCATGAAAATAATGTCATAAGTACCTATCAAGGTTTAAGTGAAATAATTGTTAAAAAAGATCAAAATATTAAACAAGGCGACCTTGTTGGAATAAGTGGAAAAATATCATTAGATGAAAATATCAATAATTCATTACTTATAGAAGTAACTAAAGAAGGTAAACTTATAAATCCTGAAAAGTTATATGAAAAAAATATAAACGAGATATAGGAGGAAAAAGAATTGCCTACGAAAGATATTGGTATTGATCTTGGAACAGCTAATGTTCTAATATATGTTAAAGGTCAAGGTATTGTTTTAAATGAACCAAGTGTTATTGCTATAGAAAAAGGCACTAAAAGAATACTTGCAGTTGGTGAAGAAGCAAATAATATGCTTGGTAGAACACCAGGAAAAGTTAAGGCAATAAGGCCGCTAAAAGATGGTGTAATTGCAGATTTTGAATTGACTGTTGAAATGCTTAGATATTTTCTAAATAAAGTTAATGCAAAAGGTTTGTTTATAAAACCTAAGATAATAATTTGTTGCCCTACTAATATAACTAAAGTTGAAAAAAATGCCCTAAAAGAAGCAGCTCAGAATATAGGTGCAAGAAAGGTATTTATTGAAGAAGAACCAAAAGTCGCAGCTATAGGATCAGGTATTGATATTTCAATTCCTTCTGGGAATATGGTTATTGATATTGGTGGTGGTACAACTGATATTGCAATTTTATCTCTTGGTGATATTGTAAATAGTAAATCTTTAAAAATAGCAGGAGATTATTTTAATCAAGAAATAATAAAATATATAAAGAACAAACATAAATTATTAATAGGTGAAAAAACAGCAGAAGAAATAAAAATAGAAATAGGTAGTGCTTATATGGATAACAAAGATGAAAAGAAAAAAGTAAAAGGTAGAGATATAGTAAGTGGACTTCCAAGCTCTGTAAATATTACTAGTAAAGAAATAGAAGAAGCTTTAAATAATAGTTTAAATGAAATTATTTCTTGTGCTAAAAATCTTCTTGAGGAAACAATGCCAGAATTATCTGCTGATATTGTTGAAAATGGAATAATATTAACAGGTGGAGGTGCACTAATTAAAGGTATTGATAAATTATTTAAAAAAGAATTAAAAGTACCTATAAAAGTATCTAAATCGCCATTAACGTCTGTTGTAGATGGAACTGCGCTTATGCTAGAAAATATAAGTTTAATATGAAAATAAGTTTACACTTATTTTTTTTTATAATATAATTAAATTGGTGATATTATGAGTCGTGATATAATTGAAAATTTAAAGATTATTTTAATCGTATTTGGATTTGTAGCATTTCTTGTTCCTTTTATGAAAAAGATGGCTTATCATGTAGGTGCAATTGATGTACCAAGAACAAGACATATACATAAAAGAGAAATGCCAAAACTTGGTGGAGTAGCTATATTTTTAGGTTTCTTACTAGGATATATGTTATTCTGTGAACAAACACCACAAATGATATCTATATTAATAGGTAGTTTTATAATAATTTTAACTGGTATATTTGATGATATTAAACCATTAAAACCAAAAGTAAAATTTGTAGGTCAATTAATAGCGTCTATTATAGTTGTATATTATGGTGGAATAGTTATGCAAGATGTATCAGCTTATGGAATATATATTGATTTTGGTATATTTGCAAAACCATTAACAATATTATTTATCGTAGCATTAATTAATTGTATGAATTTTGTTGACGGAATGGATGGCCTTGCAGCAGGTATAGCAGAAATATATTTTATTACAATTTCAATAATTATTTATATAACAGGTATTTATAATGGTCTAGATGCATCATTAACATTAATAATGATTGGTGCTGTATTTGGATTTCTAATTTATAACTTTTATCCAGCAAAAATATTTATGGGTGATAGTGGATCAATGTTTTTAGGTTACATTATTTCAGTTATATCATTACTTGGATTTAAAAATGTAACAATTACTTCGTTTGTAGTACCAGCATTAATACTTGCTGTTCCTATACTTGATACATTATTTGCAATAATAAGAAGATTACTTAAAAAAGAATCACCAGCAAAAGCTGATAGAGAACATTTACATCATCAAATATATAATAGAACATCATCTCAATTAAAAACAGTATTAATTATATATATGATAAATATTCTATTTTCAGCAGCATCAATTGAATATGTTGCTGGTAATCCTGATTTAGGACAAATAATATACGTAATAATTTTAATTATCATTTTATGGTTTGTTTTCTTTACTAATATTATATTTGATACTAAAAAATTAAGAAATGATATTAAGAATGTTTTAAAAAAGGTTAATTAAAACCTTTTTTTGTTTCTTATATGTTAATTTCTTACCATAATTTATTAAAAATATGTTATAATCTTTTATGGTAAGAAGGTAGGAGTGAAGATATGCTTAGTTTTATTATTTGTGAAGATAATACTGAATTAAGAAAGATTAATGAAGAAATAATAAATAAGATAATGTTTAATAACAACCTTGACTATAAAATTTTTTCATATAGTAACTATACTCCTGATTTAAAAAATAAGATTAAAGAAAAATCTGGAAAGAAAGTATATATTTTAGATATAGAACTTGGAGATTATTCTGGAATTGAGATAGCCAGAGAAATTAGAAAAAATGATTGGGATAGTTTTATTTTAATGACTACTGTTCATACAGAATTATTTCCACAAGTGTTTATGGATAAATTAATGTTATTTGATTTCATATCTAAATATGATAATTATTCTAAAAATTTCGAAAATACAATTAAAAAGATTATAAGAATATATTCAGCAAATTTACCATTTGTTTTTAATATAAGAAAAACAATATATCAAATTAGTTATGAAGAAATACTATACTTAATCTTTGATAAAGAAGATAGAAAAACACTAATATGTACTACATCTAAATATTATAAAGTAAGTAAATCTTTAAAATCACTTTCTACAAATTTACCTGATTATTTTATTAGAATAAATAATCATTGTGTTATTAATAAAAATAATGTTAAAAATATAAATTCAAAAGGAACAATTGAATTTATTAATAATATTAAAATAAATGAAATAATAAAAAGGGAGATAAAAGATAATGTATTTTGTTGATATAGCAATTTCTGCCATAGCATCTGTATTAAGTTGTCTTTTTTTAGGATGTAATTTATCTAATAAGACTCCTATAAGTTCATTAAAAGGAAAGAATATATTTGTTTATATTATAATAAACATACTATTTGCACTTAATATTACTTTTTTTAAAGATTTAAATAAAGTACTTATTAATATGTTTTTGTTCTTTATTTTGTATTTAGTTATGTTATTTGATTATGATTATAGAAAATCATTATACTATGATTTAATATTCTTTATTTTTTGTGTATTTGAAGAAATTATGGTAAGTATAATAGTAATGGTTATTTTTAAATTTGATTCTACAACATATACATCATTTTCTTTTAGTATGTCTATTTTTTCAATAATAAATACTATAATAATCTATTTATTAAGTAAAATAAAAATTATAGTAAATTGGATTAATAATCTATACGATAGAATAAATAGTAATACTTTTGTTTATATGATATTTATCGTAATATATTTGATATTAATATGTTTTAACAATAGAAAATATTGGCTTAACAACATTGATTATTATATTAATCTAGGTTTGTTTATATTTGTAATACTAACTATTTTCTTATTATTTATGAACACTCTAAAAAGAGTTAGATATGAAAGTGAATATGAAGTACTGCAAAGAAATCTATTAATGTATGAAAAAGAAGTAAATAGACAAGGAAAAAAGAATCATGAATTTAATAATCAATTAATGGTTATAAGCGGTTATATAGATAATCCTAAAAAACTAAAAGAATATCTAAATCTTATTATTGAGGAACATAAAGGTGGTCAAAATTATAAAATTAAACAATTAGGTTACTTGCCAGATGGTGGTTTCAAAGGACTTATTTATAACAAGCTTGCAGTTATGGATGATGATAATATAAAAAGCTATTTGTTTGTGAGTAAGGGTCTTAAAGATTTAATTGAAAATATTGATGTTAAATATTATAGAGATTTAACTAAAATATTTGGTGTATTTATAGATAATGCTATTGATGCAACTAAGGATGCTAAGAAAAAAGAAATAGTTTTAGATATTAAAGATGATGATGGATATTTAATTATAGAAATTAGTAATACTTTTTCTGAAAATACCGATTTAAAGAAGATTGGCAAAAAAGGATATTCTAGTAAAGGAATTGGTCATGGTTTTGGACTTTCTATAGTAAGAGATATAAAGAATTCTAATGAGTTTATTGATACTTTTAATGAAGTAGAAAAAAATATGTTTAAACAAGTGGTTATGGCTAAAATTAAATAAATGAAATATCATAATAATATGATATTTTTATTTGACAATTACTATTATAAATAGTATTATAATACAACGAAAAGAGGGATATTATGGCAAGATATTGTGATCATTATGTGGAAAGAGGTACTTTTTTTTCTACATATAAATATTGTAATATAACAGGTGAAGAAAAAGAGGTTAATCAAGATTATTATTGTAATTATTGTTCAAATTATAATAATGTTGGAAGTTGTCCATTATATTCAAAAGCTTATGGTAGTGTTTCATCTTGTTTTATTACAACAGTGGTATGTGATGTTTTAAATAAAGAAGATGATGATGAAGTTATGAATGCTTTAAGAGAATTTAGATCAAATGTAATGCGAAAAGATGAAAAATATTATGATATGTTAAAAGAGTATGATGTTATAGGACCGTTACTTGCACTTAGTATTGCAATAGATACAAATTCTAAGAAGATATCAACTGTTATATATGAAGATATACTTACGCCTATATCAAAACTAATAAAAGATGAGCAATATGAAATTGCTATTGAAAAATATTATTTGATGACATTAATGTTGATTAATTATTACGGACTAAAACGTACCTATAATAATATAAAAGATAATCATTATTATTATGAAGATTTTAATCCAACAACAGCTGGTCATGGTAAAAAAAAGAAATATCAATTAGATTGATATTTCTTTTTATTTAATCATTGATCTTGGCATTTTAGGTTCATCAATAAATAAAATTGCACATCCAGTACTACATGCGCTAGATGCTATTGATCCTAAAAAGTTTAATATTGTAGCTATCATTTTATACCTCCTTTTTAATCTATGGTTATCAATTAACCATCATTATGAATATCTTAAATAATTATTATAAGATACCTTAAATAATTTATATGAAATAGGATTGATCAAAAATAATTGCACTATGAGTGAAAATAATAGTGCATTACTTATAAAATTGTTTTTAATAGTTAAACTTGTTACAAAATATATAATTGTTATTACTGTTGATATAATTTTATAAGTTAATCTTCTTTTTTTAGATATAATTGGTCTTTTTTCAGTATCAGCTGGCGAAAAATAACCAATTAATATTATTAATAAAATAAATAATATAATTTTAAGAGTATTATTAATATTTAAATAAATACAAAAATATGGTAAAGAAATAAATGTTATGGTAGAGAAAATAAGACAAGTAATGCTATTTTTAGCATGTAATCCAAATGAGAAAAATCTAATGATATTAAATAGTAATAAGAATATAATTAATTCTTTAAAAATATTTAATATATAAGATAATAAAAATATTACAATGGCTTTAGTTATTGTTAAATAAATTGCCTCAAGCCCATATCTTATTTCTTCTAATTTAATTTCATCATAATTATATTTATTATTTATTAATGTAATTGATTTATCTAAAATATAATTTTTCACTTCTTCCTCCAGCCTATAATATCTTAGAATAAAAAGAATCAAATTTTTTTTAGATTGAGTATTATGATTTTTCTGATGAATAATAATAGAAATACATACTGTATATGTATTTCTATTTCTATAAAACAAAGAAAATGTCATTTTAATCAAAGAAGAAATAACTTAAAAATTATGATGATACAATTTCCTAGCACTTAAAAAAAGTGTCGAAATTTTTGGTACGAAATTTGTTGAATATGTTAGTAAATCTGTTTTATCATAAAGTTAGACATGAACAAGGAGGAGGATTAAATTATGTCAAAAGGAATAATAAAATGGTTTAGTAACGAGAAAGGATATGGATTTATAAATAGTGAAGATTTAGATGATATATTTGTTCACTATTCTGTTATAAAAAAAGAAGGCTATAAATCGTTATCCGAAGGTGAAGAAGTTGAGTTTAATTTAATTCAAACTGATAAAGGACTTCAAGCCACTAATGTTATACCTGTAAAAGAAGAAGAATTAGTTGTTTCAATTTAATTTTTTTGCTATAATCAATTAAAGGAGATGTTATTATGAAATATATTATTAGAAATGATAAAAAGAATAATACAGAGGCCATTAATGATTATATAAAGGAGAAACTAGGAAAACTTGATAAATATTTTTCTAATCCAGAAGAAATAGAAGCAAATATACTTACTAAATCTGACGGAAGACTTATGCGTATTGAAGTAACTATCCCAACACAACATTTTACTTTAAGAAATGAAGTTTCTAATGAAGATTTATATGCTGCTATTGATCTAGTTGTTGATAAACTAGAAAGACAAATTAGAAAAAATAAAGATAAAATAAATAAAAAAATAAACAAGACATATATTCAAGATTTTCAATATGAACTTGAAGATGAATATTATGAAGAAAATGAAATAGTTAAACATAAAAAAATTGAATTAAAACCAATTGATGAAGAAGAAGCAATTATTCAAATGAATATGCTTGGACATTCATTCTTTGTATATAAAGATGTAGATACTAATAATATCTGTGTTTTATATAAAAGAAAAGATGGAAATTATGGTGTAATTGAAACAAAATAAAAAGTCTTATGGCTTTTTATTTTTTATTGTAAAAAGACAGTAAGTAGTTTATAATATATAACATAGGGTGATATGATTTATGAAAAAGAAAATAATTATTTTATTATATATTTTTATGTCATTTTTATTCATTGATAATGTTAATGCATATACTTGTTCTGACTTATCAAATGAATTAAATAATTACAAAAGTGCTGTTAATGATATTACTAAAAATAATTGTGCATCACTTACTGATGAGCAATTATCTGATAAAAAAACTGTAACTAAATGTAATGAAAGTTATTTAAAAAAGACAGAATCTATTACTCATGCTTATAGTATAAATGAAAGAATGGGAAAAGTGTGCTCTGAACAAGGATCAGAACTTAAAAAAATAGTAGATGAAAATAAAAACGAGTGTAATACTGTTTTTAATGGACTTCTTGAGCAAGCAACTAAATTATTTATGCAAGTATTTTATATACTTGGTCCTATTTTACTAATATTATTTGGAAGTTTAGATTACACAAAAGCAATAACAAGCAATGATGCAAATCTTCTAAAAAAAGCAAGTAATTCATTTTTTAAAAGAATGGCTGCATTATTATTACTATTTTTAAGTCCTGCTTTTGTTAATATAATAATTAATTTAAGTAATTCTGACTATCAATTAAGAGGCGATGTTCTTGTATGTAATACAAAACATATAAGAGAAAAGAAGGCCGTAACAATTAAACAAATTGAAGCAACATCAGATGTTTCTGGAGGTGGAGGAGGTGGAATGTCTTCTTCATCAGGCTCTGCATCTACAACAAAAGGAAGTAAAAATAAAGGTTATTTAAATTGGAAACAATATGGTGCTGCATGGAGCAGTATAAATATAAATTGTGGTACTGTACAAAGATGTGGTTGTCTTTTAACTTCTACATCAATTCAAATTGCTAATTCTGGTACTTTAAAAAATAAATCTCATACACCAACAGAAATCATTAACGCGATTAAAAGAAGTGGAGGCCTTACTGGTGGTGGTGCCTTTTACTGGAGAGGATGGGATTCTGTAGCCCCTAAATTTGAATTATATAATAGTCAAGCACAAATATCAGGTAACTTACAATCAAAAGCAAATCAACTTGCTAAGTATATTAAACAAGGTTATTATCCTGTAGTTGAAGTAAAGAATGGATGTAATGGACAACACTGGGTTGCTGTAATATCAGTAAAAGGTAGCAAAATAACTATGGCAGATCCTGCCTCTACAGAAACAGTATTAAGTTCAAAAAAATATCCATGTTTTGAATCACATAATCATCAAGTAGGTTTATTTAGAGTTAAAAAATAAAGAGGGTGATCTTATGAAAAAGTATTTATTATTATTTTTAGTTCTTTTAATAGTAACTGGATGTAATGCTAAATATGATTTAGAAATAACAAATGATACATTTAGCGAAAACATTGAATTAAAAGTAGATAATAGTGATGTTGATGAAATAGAATACTTTAATAACAATAATTTATTAACTAATTCAACAACTAATAATAATGTTTATTATGAAAAAACATCAGAAAATGATGGTATATATACTTTATATAATTTTAAACATACATTTACAATGGATGAATATCAAAATTCTTTAGCTAGTCAATTCTTTTCAGTCTTTAAAGTAAATGAAGTAGGTGGTTACTATACTATTATTGCTAAAAACTTTCAAAAATATGATGGATATGACGCTGTACCTGAAGAATATGAGATAAATATTAAAACTAATTATAACGTTATTAATAATAATGCTGATAAAGTAAATAATAATGTTTATACATGGACTATAAATAAAACTAATTATAAAAATAAAAGTATTATACTTCAATATACTAAAACAGAAAAGAAAGAAAATATTTTTAATAAAATTATTCCGATTATTATTTCATGTGTTATAGGAATAATATATTATTTCGTATTAGTATTTATAAGAAATAAAGAAAATAATGAAAGGAATTAATTATGAGCTTTTGTGAGAAATCAATTGTATTAAATATTTTTATGTATTTTAAATATATTGCTATTGTATTACTTATAATAACTTTAATATTTAAAAGAAAAAATAAGAATATTATTATTCTAAATAAAATTAGTAATGCTTTAATATTATTTATAGTTATTTATTACTTATTATTTTTAATTTTCTATTTTACTAATTTTGAAATTCGAAAATGTTTTTCAAATTCAAATATTTTTAAAATTACAAATTATAATTATATTGATAAATCATACAAAAAAGAAAATAATATTTCAACAACTAATTCTTTAATTACTACAATGGTACCACTAGATAAGAAAGAAAACCTAAGTGGACTTAAATTTAGCATATATAATCAAAATCAATTTCCTATGAATAAGTATGCTTTTTCATTAAATAATGAAAATACTGAATACTTATTTGAAAAATCTGGAACAGAAATAACAACATTATCAAGTGTTATAACTTCTGTTACAGGAGAAAAAGTTACTCCTATTGATATTATCGATTATTTAAATACAAAAGAATATATAACAAAACCATTAAATCTATTTGAATTATTAAATGTAATGTATGAAGAGAATGATTTTGTATTTTCACAAATAGGACCTGAATTTATTGATAATTCTTTAAAAGAAGGTGCTGTAGTAGTTGCTAGAGTTCATGGCAATAAAAAAGGTAATATTTTTACATGTAGTGATAGTTATATAGTTATTTATGATATTACTGGTGATAAATATTCAGTTATGAGCGCTAATGATAAAGATCATGAAATTATATGTTCTTCAAATTCTAAAGGATTTGGTAATTATGTTGATAAAAATATAAATGATAAATTATATTCATATGATGAAATTACAACTAATAGTGATTACTATTATGCAATATGGAGGTAATTATGAAATTTAAAAAAATAATTTTAATATTAATTATATTTTTAATAACAGGGTGTAATGCAAATTATACTTTAACATTAAAAGAAGATGCAAAAGTACATGAAAATGTTGTAATTAAAGTACCAGATTCAGATGAAGCTTATAAAGATGCTAATAGAGTTATAAATAAAGCAAGTAATAATAAATTAGTTTCTAAAAAAGATTTTGATGTTGTAAGAGAAGATGCATTTGTAAGAATAGAATATAATAAAGACTATGATAATATTGAGGAATATTTATTAAAAAGTTTTATGTATAAACAAGTATTTGATGAAATTGATTATACTAAAAAAACAAGTAGTATAGCTTTAGATGCAGATAGTAGTTTTGTTAGTAATAATTTTAGTTTAAACAGTGATAATATTTATGATTTTGATTATTTAAAAATAAATGTTATTAGTAATATGCCGGTTTTAGCCGATAATGCAGATAAAGTAACTAATAATAGATATTCTTGGATATATAATAAACAAGAAAAGAATAAAAATATTTCATTTAAATATAGAACTATACCAACAATAATATCAATTAGATCTATAATTACTTTATCATTAATTATATTTGTAATAGTATTTATAAGTATAATTGCTAAAAAAACAATTAATAAATCTAATAGAATATAACATTGATTTTATCAATGTTTTTTATTGTTTAAATATATGATATTTGATATAATTGTTATGGAGGATGATTGAATGAGCATTTTAGGAAAATTATTTGATTTTGAATACAAAGAATTAAAAAGATTTGAAAAAATCGCAGATAAAATAGAAGAACAAAAAGAGTCTTTAGAAAAATTAAGTGACGAAAAATTAATTGAAAAGACTGAAAAATTTAAACATAGATTAGAAAATGGAGAAACAGTTGATGATCTTGTAGTAGATGCATTTGCAGTTGCAAGAGAAGCTGCTAAAAGAGTTATTGGTGAATTTCCATATCGTACACAAATACTTGGTGCACTTGCAATTCATTATGGTAATATAGCTGAAATGAAAACAGGTGAAGGTAAAACATTAACATCTGTAATGCCAGCTTATTTAAATGCATTAACTGGTAACGGTGTACACATTGTTACAGTTAATGATTATCTTGCTGATCGTGATGCTAATTGGATGGGTCAAATATTTAGATTTTTAGGACTAACAGTTGGTATTAATAATAGAGAATTATCAGCAGAAGAAAAAAGAGAACAATATAATTGTGATATTTTATATTCTACTAATAATGAAATTGGTTTTGATTACTTAAGAGATAATATGGTAATTAAAAAAGAAGATAGAGTTCAAAGAAAATTAAACTTTGCTATTGTCGATGAGGTTGACTCTGTACTTATAGATGAAGCAAGAACTCCTCTTATTATTAGTGGTGGATCACTTCATACAAGTAGTCAATATATAGAAGCACAAAGATTTGTAGAAACATTAAAAGAAAATGATGATTATACAATTGATGAAAAAACTAAAAGTATTAGTTTAACTGATGAAGGTTCTATCAAATGTGAAAAATTTTATAAAATTGATAATATGTATGATATTAAACATTCATCTCTTGTACATAATGTTAATCAAGCATTAAGAGCTAATTATACTATGAAAAATGAAGTAGATTATGTAGTTCAAGATGGTGAAGTAGTTATAGTTGATCAATTTACTGGTCGTTTAATGAAAGGTAGAGCTTTTTCTGAAGGTTTACATCAAGCAATTGAAGCAAAAGAAGGCGTTAAGATAGAAGAAGAAACAAAAACTTTAGCAACTATAACATTCCAAAATTTATTTAGAATGTATAATAAATTATCAGGTATGACAGGTACTGCAAAAACAGAAGAGGAAGAATTTAGAGAAATATATAACATGTATGTTATAGAAATTCCAACTAATAAACCTGTAATTAGACAAGATATGGCTGATTTATTATTTGCAACTCAAAAAGATAAGTTTAATGCAATAATTGAAGAAGTTAAACAAAGACATGAAAAAGGTCAACCAATACTTGTTGGTACTATATCAATTGAAACAAATGAACTTGTTAGCGCATTGTTAACAAAAGCTAAGATTAAACATGAAGTATTAAATGCTAAAAATAATGCTAGAGAAGCTGAAATAATAGCTAAAGCAGGCCAAAAGGGTGCAGTAACTATTGCAACTAACATGGCTGGTCGTGGTACTGACATTAAATTAGGTGAAGGTGTAAAAGAACTTGGCGGTTTATGTGTTTTAGGTACTGAAAGACATGAATCAAGACGTATAGATAATCAGTTAAGAGGACGTTCTGGAAGACAAGGTGATCCTGGATATTCACAATTCTTTGTTAGTTTTGAAGACGAATTAATGGTCAGATTTGGAACTGATAGATTTAAAGATTTACTTCAAGCAGCTGGTCTTGGAACAACAGTTAATTTAAGAAGTAAAGCAATGACTAGAAATGTTGAGAATGCTCAGAAAAAAGTTGAGGGTAATAACTATGATATAAGAAAAAATCTTCTTCAATATGATAATGTAATTGGTAAACAAAGAGAAATTATATATGAAAGAAGAAATGAAATATTAGATAAAGAATCAATTCATGACTCAATAATTAATTTAATAAAAAGTCATATTGAAAATGTTGTTGCATCTCATTTAATTACATCAAGAGAACTTGAAGAAAATGATTGTTCTGAAATTTTAGAATATATTAATTCAGATTTAGTAAAAAATAAAATTGATATTCATGAAATTATAGAAAAATCTCCAAAAGAAGTAATAAAATTACTACAAGATAGAGTAGTAAAAGAATTTAACGAAAAAATAAAAGAATTACCAGAAAAAATAGTAGATGACTTTGAAAAAGTAATTGCATTAAGAGTAATTGATACTCATTGGATGGAACATATTAATACTATGGATCATCTAAAAGAAGGAATTTCTTTAAGAAGTTATGCACAAGAAAACCCATTAATTTCTTATACTAAAGAAGGATTCAACCTATTTGATGAAATGCTTGAAATAATAGATAAAGAAATAACAATTTATTTATTAAAAGCAGAAGTAAAACAAAACTTAGAAAGAGAACAAGTTGAAAAACCAACAGGAACTAATGATTCTCAAAAAGAATCAAAAAGAAATCCAAGAAAAGTACAAAAAGTAGGTAGAAATGATCCATGTCCATGTGGTAGTGGTAAAAAATACAAACAATGTTGTGGTAAGTAAGAAAAGCCCAGTAATTACGGGCTTTTTTTGTGTTTCAAATACTTCAGAATATACTTTAGATACCTTTTTGGATACCTTCCGTAGAGTATCTAAAAGGTATCTAGATACCCTTTTTAGTAGTAAATTCACAATTTTTTAGTAAGATTTTAAAATGCACTATTTCTTTTGTTTATAAGGAATTACAAGTATTTTTGCTTTGATTTAATATAAAATTGTGTCCATTGTCAAAATGACATTGAACATCAATATTTTAAACATCGTATTTTTGCTAAAAATAGGGCATTTTATGGTATAATAATTAATAGGAGGGTTTTATGGAAATAGGACAATTAAAACAATTATTAATACAATCATGGGATTTGTTAACGTGTGCACCTGGACTAAGAGATGAATGGAGTGAAGAAAATCCATCATTAGGACAATGTGCAATTACAGCTTTAATTGTAAATGATTTTTTTGGTGGAAAGATTATGAGATGTATGGCATCATCTGGAAGTCACTATTATAATTTAATAGATGGTAAACTTGCTGATTTAACTGTAGAACAATTTTTAGGAGAGATTCCTCAATATGAAAATGGTGAAGAAAGAACAAGAGAGTATTTATTAAGTAATGAAGATACAAAAAATAGATATGTATTATTGAATAAAAATTTACAAAAAACTATTGGAGAAGAATTAACTCCTGAAGAAAGACTATATATAAAGTCATTAGTTTCAAAAAGCTGTAATACATGCTCAAATGGAAGTTGTAGAGTTGAATCGTTTGAAAAAGTAGGATTAGATGAACATGGAAAATTACAAGGAAGCAGTTGTCTGGGTTGGGAAAATAATAGAATTATTGGCGAATATAAAATGTTAAAATTAAATAAGAAAAATTGCAGTACAAAAAATATTTGCAAAAGTTAAAATTTTGAATTTTAGATACCTTTTTAGATACCTTCTGCTAGGTTTCCCGAGTGCTCTCGGAAGTTAAAAAGGGTAAAAAAGGGCTGCCAAACGCCATCAAATAGCCCAAAAGTGCCATCAAAAGATCCAAAACTAAAATCCATGTGGGAGTGGACGCAAGTATAAACAGTGTTGTGGTAAATAAGCTCGCAAAGCCTTATAAATAAAGGGCTTGCGAGCTTTTTGCTACTTACAATTT